>URCP01000063.1 GCA_900546315.1 uncultured Eubacteriales bacterium | reverse complement strand
TTTTAAGAAGCTCACCGTCGCTTCACACGCGACTTAGATATTATACCATATCTCGGAGCGTTTGTCAAGGGGTTTTTAAAAGTTTTTTCAACTTTTTTTCGAACCGCTCGGTGTTTGTCGAAGTTCAGGTTGATCTTATCGGTTGATTTGAGGAGGTTCCTTTTCAAGGAAGCTCTGCTCACATCGACGATGTCAATCTCTCTTGCCCTTCGCTTTACGCGACCTTTATATTATATCGTATCTTCTCGAGTTTGTCAAGAGGTTTTGAAAAAGTTTTTTAAGTTTTTTTTCGAAGCCATTCCAGAAGCTCTTGCTTCCGTTCTTGACGCGACTTTTATATTATATCATATCTTAAGCCGTTTGTCAAGAGGTTTTTGAAAAATTCTTGAAATTCTTTTTTCGACGCGCTTGCGAACTCTACCGTTTCGCTCGATTGCTTTGCTCTCTCGCTCACAGCTTTAATATTATACCATACTTGCCGCGATTTGTCAAGGGGTTTTTCGAATTTTTTCGAAATTATTTTTCCCCATCCGTTTTCTACTATATCATATTTCCAATTTTCCGTCGGTGTTCACGCTTCATACACATTATCCGTCCGCCGCCGTCTAATAATTAACATCATTGAAATTATGTCGCATTGATTTATCATTCGCCATATGATATAATGTATAATATCCGCCACCACGCGGAAATCTGTTGAAAGGAGATATAGATATATATGAAAGGAACCATTCCATCAACCAAAGATCTTTTCGACCTGAGCCACACACTCGCCGCCGACCTCTTCCGCGATTCGGTCTGCCCGTGGGATGTGCTCGACCGGCTGAAGGAATTCATAATCAGCCTCGGAAGCTCGCTCGACCCGGCATTATTCGAAAACTGCGGAAACGGCGTCTTCATAGCGAAGGACGCGACCATCGCGCCGACCGCCTATATATGCGGTCCCTGCATAATCGATTCCGGAGCCGAGGTGCGCCACTGTGCGTTCATACGGGGTTCGGCGATCGTAGGAAAGGGCGCCGTCGTCGGCAACTCATGCGAGCTGAAGAACTGTGTCCTCTTTGACGGTGTTCAGGTGCCGCATTTCAACTATGTAGGCGACTCGGTCCTCGGATACAAGTCGCACATGGGCGCGGGAGCCGTGACATCAAATGTCAAGAGCGACAAGACGCCGGTCGTCGTAAAGTCCGGAACCGAACAATGCGAGACCGGAAGAAAGAAGCTCGGCGCGATGCTCGGCGACCACGTCGAGGTCGGATGCAACAGCGTTCTCTGCCCCGGCTCTGTTATCGGAAGAAACAGCACCGTTTACCCTCTCTCGAGAGTCCGCGGCGTCATACCTGAAAACTCAATCTTCAAGGGACCGGACAGCATTGTCACGAAACACTGAACGAAAGGAAGACATAATTACATGGGAAGATTATTCGGAACCGACGGAGTGCGCGGGATCGCCAACGAAGAGCTGACCTGTGAGCGCGCGATGCAGATCGGACGCGCCGCGGCGGAGGTTCTCTCGAGCGGAAGGCGCTATTATCCGACGGTTCTTGTCGGCATGGATACCCGTATTTCCTCGGAAATGCTCGCGAGCGCGCTGACCGCCGGTCTCTGCTCGGTAGGCGCGGACGTTATTGATCTCGGGGTTGTCCCGACACCCGCGGTCGCTTATCTCGTCGGCAAATACAAGGCTCACGCCGGAGTCATGATCTCCGCGTCGCACAACCCGTACGAGTTCAACGGAATCAAGATATTCAACGAGGACGGCTACAAGCTCGAGGATGAGCTCGAGGAGCGCATAGAGTCGGTCGTGCTCGACGGAAAGCCGGAGACGAAGATGGCGACGCCCGAAAACATCGGCCGCGTCACACGGGCGCAGAACGCCGTCAAGGACTACATTGATCATCTGAAGAGCACCGCTCTCTATTCGCTCGACGGCATGAACATCGCTCTCGACTGTGCGAACGGTTCGGCGAGCCGCACGGCGAAGCTGCTGTTCGAGGGACTCGGCGCGACCTGCCATATGCTGCACGACGAGCCGAACGGCACGAATATCAATAATAACTGCGGTTCGACTCACCTTGAGAGCCTCCGTGAATATGTCCTCGCGAACAAACTCGACGCCGGAATAGCGTTCGACGGCGACGCCGACAGATGCCTCTGCATAGACGACGAGGGCAAGGATGTCGACGGAGACATGATAATGGCGATAGCCGCTCTCGACATGAAGGCGCGCGGCAAGCTCGGGAAGAACACAGTCGTCGGCACGATAATGACAAACTTCGGCTTCACGAAATTCTGCGCTGACAACGACATCCGTTTCGTCGCGACAAAGGTCGGGGACAGATACGTGCTCGAGGAGATGCTGCTTGAGGATTACTACCTCGGCGGAGAGCAGTCCGGACACATCATATTCCGCGATTTCTCGACGACCGGCGACGGTCAGCTCACGGCGGTGCAGATACTCTCGCAGCTGAAGCGAACCGGTGAGAAGCTCAGCGAGGCGGCGAAGGTCATGACCCGCTACCCGCAGTTTATCGTCAATATTCCCTGCACGTCCGAAAAGAAGGTCGCGTTCTATACCGACTACGAGGTCAAGTCGATCATCGAGGACGCGAAAAAGGAGATAGGCGACAGCGGAAGGCTGATCGCGCGTCCGTCCGGTACGGAGCCGCTGATCCGCGTGATGGCGGAGGGGGACGATTCCGGGAAGATAGAGCGTATAGCCGAGGAAACGGCGGAAAAGCTCGCGCGCCAGCTCGACAGCTACAATTAAAAGAGGGAGACTGACATCAGGAGATAAGGGAAAGAAAAATCGAAAAAGCACATAAGCGCCCGGACATTTCCAATACGTGAAATGTCGACGAGGAGAAAAATCATCGAAATATTCGGCGGATGTTTTTCCGGCGCGGAAGCGTCGTCAGACCGTAAGCAAAACCCGCGGGCGACCGCGGAACAAAGGGACGGTCGGAATTCCCTGAACGCGATGCGTTCTTGTAAAATACGGTTTGCGGTTTTACACCGCGGCTATATCGGAGCTGACAGCTCCGTCTGACATGATACAGCTTTCCGTAAATTATTAATTTACAGAAGGATGGATAACAATATGTGTGGAATAATCGGATATATCGGAAAAGAGAACTCGGTCGCGCACCTCATGAAGGGTCTCGAGGCGCTTGAGTACAGGGGCTACGACTCCGCGGGGGTCGCGTTCTTCGACAGAGACGGCGGTCTTCACTGCGTCAAGGCGGCGGGACGGCTCAGAAATGTCGAGGAAAAGCTCGCGGGCGTCCCGGAAAAGGACGGTTCGCACTGCGGCATCGGACATACGAGATGGGCGACGCACGGCGCTCCGACCGATATCAACTCGCATCCGCACGGCACCGCGTCTCTGATGCTCGTTCATAACGGGATCATCGAGAACCACGCGGAGCTGAAAAGCGAGCTCGCCGCTCTCGGCTACACGTTCGTGAGCGACACCGACACAGAGGTGGCGGCAAAGCTGCTCGACCACTGCTATAAGGAGGAAATGCGTGACCCCGCAAAGGCGATAGCGAGACTGATCTCGCGCGTCACCGGCTCATATGCCTTCGGCATCCTGTTCGCCGACGACCCGGAGCATATCTGGGCGGTGCGGAAGGACTCGCCGCTGATAATCGGGCTCGGGAAGACCGGGAATTTCATCGCTTCAGACATAACGGCGATACTCGGCTCGACAAAGGACTACTTTGAGCTCGCCGAGGGAGAAATCGCCCGCGTGGGCGAAAAAGACGTCGTCATAACAAAAGACGGCGCGGAAGTGAAAAAGGAAAAGAAAACCGCGACATGGGACGTCGAGGCGGCGGAGCGCGGCGGATACGCGCACTTCATGCTCAAAGAGATACACGAGGAGCCGGAGGCGATGTCAAAGACTCTGCGCTCACGGATAAAGGATGGTCTCCCCTGCTTTGAGGGCGACGGCATCGACGACGGCGTTCTGAGGAATATCTCCTGTCTCCATATCGTCGCCTGCGGAACCGCAATGCACGCAGGACTCATCGCGAAGGTGCTCATCGAGAGATTCGCGCGTATACCGACCGTTGTCGATGTCGCCTCTGAGTTCAGATACAACGACCCGATAATCGGCGCCGATGATCTTGTCGTGATAATCTCGCAATCGGGAGAGACCGCGGACTCGCTGGCGGCGCTGAGGCTCGCGAAGGCAAAGGGCGCGCACACGCTCGCTGTCGTTAACGTGACCGGATCGTCGATAGCCCGTGAGGCGGACAGCGTTCTCTATACTCTCGCGGGACCGGAGATCGCCGTCGCGAGCACGAAGGCTTATACGGTTCAGACGTCCCTGCTCTCGCTTTTCGCCGTGAAGCTCGCGCTGCTGCGCGGCAGGATGTCGGAACCGGGCGCGTCCGCGTTCGTCAGAGAGCTGTACGAGCGCGCCCCGAAGGCTGTGGATGAGATGATCGCCCGCGCTGACGAGATACGCGCGGCGGCTGAAAGAATAAAGACGGCGGAGGATCTGTTCTTCATAGGTCGCGGCGCGGACAGCTGTCTTGCCGCCGAGGGCTCGCTGAAGCTCAAGGAGATCTCCTATATCCACAGCGAGGCGTACGCCGCCGGTGAGCTGAAGCACGGGACGATATCCCTGATAGTCCCCGGCACACCGGTTGTGGCGCTCTGCACCGTGCCGGAGCTCCGCGGGAAGATGCGGAGCAACATCCGTGAGGTGAAGGCGCGCGGCGCTATGGTCATAGCGGTGTCCGACGCTCCGGTGGAGGAGGCTGACCTGACGATCGTTCTGCCTGAGATCAGGTCCGAGCTGGCGTTCCTTCCGGCGGTGTCGGCGCTTCAGCTGCTCGCGTACTATACGTCGGTCGCGCGCGGCTGTGACGTCGATAAGCCGAGAAATCTCGCGAAATCGGTGACGGTCGAATAAATTTCCGGTCATAACGGCAAAAACGGATTCCGGGGCTCCCGTGTATCGGGGGCTCCGGTTTTCATATGGCAGTTTTGCACTGAAACAGCTGTCCTCGATTTGTGCAGAGTGCTGAATATTCGTGGTGAGCGGATTTTTTGCGGAAAAGGTGTTTACAAATCGGGCGGGATGTAATATAATATTACTATAACAGGTTATAAGGCTGTGAGCGGAAGGATGCCGGGACAGCTTCGCGACGCCGGAGACGGCGCAGAGATACGCGCCCTATTTAATGGGTGGTGAGAGCGCGGTGCGGGGTGAGACGGCGGAGTGCGTCCGTGAGCCGGTCGGATGAAAGGCGCTGCCCTCAGTCCGGCACGCGTGCCCTGCGTTATCGGGGCGGAGCGTCATGGGTTCCGTAATATCGGCGTCGGCGCTCACTGAGAACAAATTAGAGTGGGACCGCGGTATATTCGCCTTTATTGTCATACGTTTGGTGTGGCGTAAGGGCTTTTTGTTTTCGCGGAGCGGACTTGCAGAAAGGGTGAAATAAATGGAATTCAGGCTGAATATAGACCTCGGAGAGATCGGAGAGACACTTAAGAAGGCTAAAGAGGAGATCGCGACGGATATTCATGTGATACGCGACCGTGACCCGGCGGCTAAGAGTGATCTTGAGGTTATGCTGCTTTATTCGGGGTTTCACGCGGTGCTGGCGTACAGGCTGTCGCATTCGCTGTATGAGAGGAAGAAGTTCTTCGCGGCGAGGATGATAAGTCAGGGGGCGCGTTTCCTCACCGGGATAGAGATTCATCCGGGAGCGAAGATCGGGCGCGGGCTGTTCATTGACCACGGGAGCGGGGTGGTGATCGGCGAGACGACTGAGATCGGCGATAATTGTACGCTGTATCAGGGTGTGACGCTTGGCGGTACAGGAAAGCATACGGGGAAGCGGCATCCGACGCTTGGTAATAATGTGATGGTGGGTTCGGGCGCTAAGGTGCTGGGACCTATGAAGATAGGCGACAATTCGAAGATTGCGGCGAACGCGGTGGTGTTGTCCGAGATACCGGATAATTCGACGGCGGTGGGCATTCCGGCGCGAGTTGTGCGCCGCAACAATCAGAAGGTGGTCGAGTGCGACCTTGACCAGGTTCACATTCCGGACCCCGTGGCGCAGGAGCTGTGCAAGCTGAACCTGCGCATAGAGGCGCTCGAGAAGGCGTCCCGCGAGAATAATCAGTAAGTATAAATTCCGCCTCTGTGCTCCGCCTTCATACATCTGTTGTATAAAGTTTGGTAAAAGGAGGGGGGGGGGGGGCGGGAAAAACCTTTGAAAAGGTTTTTCCCTCCCCCGCAAACAAACAAATAAGGAGAACAAAAAATGAAGCTGTATAACACACTTACAAGAACGAAGGATGAGTTTGTCCCGCTTGACGGGAAGACCGTGAAGATGTACGCGTGCGGACCGACTGTTTATAATTTCTTCCATATAGGGAACGCGAGATGCTTTGTGGTGTTTGATATGCTGCGGAGGTATCTTGAGTGGCGCGGGTATGACGTGAGGTTCGTGCAGAATTTTACGGATATTGACGATAAGATGATAAAGCGCGCGAATGAGGAGGGGACTACTGTCAAGGAGGTTGCTGAGCGGTATATTGCGGAGTATTTCAAGGACGCGCAGGGGCTTGGGATACGTCCGGCTACGGTGCATCCGCGGGCTACTGAGAATATTGATGAGATAATCAGTATTGTTTCGACGCTCATTGAGAAGGGACATGCTTACCCGGTAAAGGTAAATGATATGGGGAGTGACGTATACTTCCGCACGCTGAGTTTCAAAGAGTACGGAAAGCTGTCGCATATGCCGATTGATGACCTTGAGAAGGGCGCGCGTATTGACGTGTCGGAGAAGAAGGAGGACGCGCTGGATTTTGCGCTCTGGAAGGCGGCGAAGCCGGGGGAGCCGTATTGGGACAGCCCGTGGGGCAAGGGGCGTCCGGGATGGCATATTGAGTGCTCGGCTATGGTGCTGAGATACCTTGGGGAGTCGATTGATATACATTGCGGCGGACAGGATCTGATATTCCCGCATCATGAGAATGAGATCGCGCAGTCGGAGTGCTGCACCGGGAAGCCTTTCGCTAAGTATTGGCTGCATAATGGTTATATCAACGTGAATAATACGAAGATGTCGAAGTCGCTCGGCAATTTCTTCACTGTGCGCGACGTGGCGGAGAAGTACGGGTATCCGGTGATAAGGTTCTTTATCCTGAGCGCGCAGTACCGCAGCCCGATCAATTTCTCGGCGGAGATCATCGAGCAGTCGAAGAGCGCGCTGGAGCGTCTCTGGAATTGCCTTGAGAATATAGGTTTCTACCTTGAGAAGGCGCCGGATGGACCTCAGACGGCTGAGGCGAAGGCGCAGACGGACGCGCTGCGTGAGAAGTTCGTGTCCGAGATGGACGACGACCTGAATACGGCGGGCGGTGTCGGAGCGATATTCGAGCTTGTGCGTCAGGCGAATGAGCTGATCGGCGCGGGGGCTTCGAGGGCTGACGTTGAATATGTCGGAAATACCCTGACCGAGCTTTGCGAGCTCATGGGTCTGATGCCCGAAAAAAATTCAGCCGGCGATGAATTTATTCATGAGATCGAGGACGCGATCGAGAGAAGAGCCGCCGCGAAGAAGTCGAAAAATTACGCTGAGGCGGACAAAATACGCGCGGAATTGCTTGAAAAAGGCGTAATTTTGGAGGATACGCCTAAGGGCACAAAATATCGCATCGAAAGATAAGGAATTCCGTGAATTTTGGCTATTGCATTTTTATGCATTTTGGTGTAATATATATGCATCAATAATTTATGTCTTAAGGAGATAAAAAGCAATGAAAAAAGTTCTTTCCCTGATTATCGCGGCTGCAATGCTTGCGGTTTGTCTCGCATCCTGCGGCGGCAAGTCCGTCGGCGTTAAGGTCATCGACATTGACCTCACGGCTGAGGAGTACGCTTACGGCATCGATAAGGCTCAGCCTGAGCTTCTCGAAAAGGTGAACGCGTTCATCGACAAGATCATGAGCGACGGCACTTTCGACAAGATCTGCAACAATTACTTCGGCGACGGCACTCCGAATCCTGTGACTTCCGCAACCCTCGACGAGTCGAAGGATCAGCTCGTTGTCTCGACCAACGCGGGCTTTGAGCCTTTCGAGTATATGGACGGCGACAAGTATGTCGGTATCGACATGGAGATCGCTGACCTGCTCGCGAAGGAGCTCGGCGTTGAGCTTGTCATCAACAACATGGATTTCGACGCTGTCTGCCTCTCTGTCGGTCAGCATAAGTGCGACATCGCTATGGCGGGTCTGACCGTGAAGCCGGACCGCGAGGAGTATGTCACTTTCTCGAAGTCCTACTACAACGCTTCCCAGAAGCTGATTGTCAAGGCTGACGACACCACTTTCGACGCATGCAAGACCAAGGAGGATGTCGAGGCTATTCTTTCCGCTATGGATTCTTCCAAGAAGATCGGCGTCCAGAACGGCACTACCGGTCAGTTCTATGTCCAGGGCGACGCTGACTGGGGCTTCGCCGGATTCCCTGTCACCTGCACCGGCTATAAGAACGGTTCGCTCGCTGTTCAGGATATCATCAACGGCAACATTGACTATGTGGTCATTGACTCCGCGCCTGCGGCTGCAATCACCGCGGCGTTCAATAAGCTCGCCTGACCGACCGAAAGAAAATTGCGCTATCCCGCTTTTTTAGGCGGGATAGCTTGTTATAAGGGAATCAATAAATGTCTCAATTACTTCTCGCGGTGATAACGAACGAGAATCTGATGAAGATATCGTTCTTCCGCAAGCTCGACAAATTCCTTGACGTGTTCATAAACTCGAATGGCTACACGCAGGTGCTGACCGGTCTTAAAAATACGGTCATCATCGCGGTGCTCGGTCTTGTCATAGGAATAGTCATCGGTACGCTGATCGCGACGGTCAGGGTCGTGCCGAAATATAAAACGCTTCCGAGGGTGCTGAACGGCATATGCTCGGTGTACGTGAGCTTCTTCCGCGGCACGCCTATGGTGGCGCAGCTGCTGCTCTTCTACTATGTCATGCTCCCGCTGATCGGCGTCAATATGTCCGGCGTCAAGGTATCGGTCATAGTGTTCGGACTGAACTCCGGCGCGTATATCTCTGAGATAATGCGTTCCGGCATACAGTCTGTCGACGGCGGGCAGATGGAGGCCGGACGCGCGGTCGGTCTTTCATTCGCTACCACGATGATGAAGATCGTCATTCCGCAGGCGGTGAAGAATATTCTTCCGACGCTCGGCAACGAGTTCATCGCGCTCATCAAGGAAACGTCCGTTGTGTCTTTCGTCGGCGCGACCGACCTCTATGTGGCGTTCAACTATATCGGTACAAACTCGTATGAGTTCATGGTGCCGTACCTCGTTATGGCGATAATCTATATACTCATGATACTCGTGATATCGTTCGGCATAAAGCTGATGGAAAGGGGGCTGAAGCGCAGTGACAGACGCAGCTGAAAAAAAGAATGAAAAATTGATAGACGTCATAGACCTGAAAAAGAGCTTCGGCGACCTCGAGGTTCTGAAGGGTATCAGCGTCACTATAAACAAGGGCGATATCGTCTGTGTTATCGGCCCGTCCGGAAGCGGAAAGTCGACGTTCCTCCGCTGTCTCAACTGCATGGAAGACCCGACCGGCGGTCAGATAATCTTCGACGGCGTCGATATCGCCGATATGAAGGTCGATATAAACGTTCACCGCCGCAAGATGGGAATGGTGTTCCAGCAGTTCAATCTCTTCAACAATAAGACGGTCATCCAGAATATAATGCTGGCTCCGGTCCATATCGGGCTTCAGGAGCTCAGAAAAGCGAAGTGGAAGAGCCTCTTCGGCGGACAGAAGCCGGAGAAGACGAAGCAGCAGATAATCACTGAGGCGCACGACAACGCGATGAAGCTGCTCGCGAGAATAGGTCTCGAGGACAAGGCTGACGTTTACCCGTCGACCCTTTCCGGCGGACAGAAGCAGCGTGTGGCGATAGTCAGAGCGCTCGCGATGAATCCGGAAGTTATCCTCTTTGACGAGCCGACGTCGGCGCTCGACCCCGAGATGGTCGGCGAGGTGCTCGACCTGATGAAGCAGCTCGCGCTCGAGGGCATGACGATGGTCTGCGTGACGCACGAGATGGGCTTCGCGAGAGAGGTCGGCAAGCGTATCCTCTTCATAGACGAGGGCAAGATACTCGAGGAGAACACTCCCGCCGAGTTCTTCGCGCACCCGGTTCACCAGAGAACGAAGGATTTCCTCTCGAAGGTGCTCTGACAATTACTGAATATGGCTCAAAAAGCCGACGCGGTTGACGCTGCGTCGGCTTTTGTCATATATTATCGTATTCCTTTGAGGCTCTTCCTGTACTCGCCGGGAGTCATTCCGGTTCGCTTTATGAACGCGGTGCGGAAATACACGGCGGATTTGAATCCGACCTCCGACGCGGTCTCCTCGATGGAGTGCCCGTCGCGCAGAAGCTTCAGCGACCGGTCAATCCTGACATCGTTGCGGTAGCTCACTGGCGTCGTCCCGAGCGACTCGCGGAACAGGCGATAGACGGTGGACTCGCTCAGATGGAACGTCGCGGAGAGCTCTGGGACGCTCATGTCCGCGGCGTAATCCGTGTCAATATAAATCGATGACTGTCTTGAGCGCTTCCGGCAGATGCCGGTCCTTTCCGGGAGTCAGGCGGTCAATGATCCGGCTCACGAGGTCGAAATACATCGCGGAGGCACGCATCTGACTTGCCGGAGAACCTTCTGTCAGAAGATCACAGACATCTTCGAAAAATCCGACCGCGTCGATGTCCCCGTCGTTCCTGATCTCGGATATGGCGAAGCATCCGCTCTCCGACATCCTGTCAAGCGGCGGCCACGCGTGAAGTCCACAGAAGACAACGTCCGGGGCTCCAGTCCACGTCGAGGTGTATTTTTCGTCAGCGGATATGTAGAAAATACCTCCGGTCGGGATATCGACCTTCGCGTACGCGCTTTTAATAGTGACAACTCCGTGCGTGATCACCCCGATGCTCGAATGCGGCATTCCGTCCTCGGCGCTGAAAAAGTGCTCGGTGCTGAACTCATACAGATTGATACCGAAGCTGCCGCCCGGGTATCTCGCGACGAGCGCGTCATTCGGCTCGTAATAGACCATTTCTGACCACCTCTCTTTTGAATCGCTTATCACATTATACCACAACGCCGCCCGGCTGTCAATATACCGTGCCGATCACTTTTTTCAAAAAAATTTCCGGAAAGCTATTGACTCTCACATGGTGTCAGGTGCTATAATATATATGTGATCACAATTCGTGCCTTCGGAGGTTGGACAAATGCTTAAAATAGGAGACTTCTCAAAACTGTCGATGATCAGCGTGCGTATGCTGCGCCACTACGACGAGAACGGGCTTCTCGTCCCGGTCGAGGTCGACCGCTTCAGCGGGTACCGCTACTATTCCGAGGAACAGCTCGGGCTGGCGATGAGGATAACCGCTCTGCGCGACATAGGCTTCGGCGTTTCGGCGATACGCGAGATAATCGAGCGGAGCGACGACACGCATTACATAGAGACGATGTATATTGCCCGGCGCGAGGAGCTGTACCGTGAATACAGTCGTGCCGCCGCGAAGCTCAGCGCGGTCACGTCGGCGCTTGAGAGCCTCAACGCAGGAAATCACCTGAGAGAGGAAAATAATATGAATTATACGGTAACAGAAAAAACCTTCCCGGAGAGCTACGCCGCGACTGTGCGCATGACCATCCCGTCATACGAGCACGAGGGGATGATCTGGAGCGTCCTCGTATCGGAGACCGCCGGAATGAATATCGTCCCGGCAGACCCGTGCCTTTGCAGTGTCGTCTTCCACGACGGGGAGTTCAAGGAGACCGACGTCGATATCGAAGCGCGCAAGACGGTGACTGGTCATTATCCGGACACCGAGCACGTGAAGTTCAGGACAATCCCCGCGGTGACCTGTGCCACCGTGGTGCACAAGGGCTCCTACGCGAAGATCGGCGAGGCGAACGCCGCGGTCGCGAAGTGGGTGCGCGAGAATGGATATTCCTTCGCGGGGAATATGTTCAACATATATCACGTGAGCCCGCACGAAACCTCAAACCCGGACGAGTTCGTCACAGAGGTATGCTACCCGATAGCGAAATAATCCTGAGAGACCGCCGTCGCGGTCTCTTTTTCATTTTATCTCTGGTGAAACACTGAATAATTTGGGTTTTCGCAGAAAAAGGCTTGGATTTATGGGCTTTTCTCTGCGAAAACAACCCTTAAATCAGGGTTTACTCTTGACAAAACTTTCTATCCGTGATAGAATATGTGTATGGGCAAGGGGTGATATGATGAATTACGAATATGATCACAAGCGGTACGACAATTTCGGCGTCATATCGATCTCGATACGGGAATACGGCGGTGCCTACACCGACCGTCAGCCTTGCCCGTTCCCGCGTCAGCTGCCTGGAGCGAGGGCGCTCTTTTCACCGCATAATCACGAGTCGACAGAGGTGCTGTATATCCGCGAAGGAACGCTCCGCGCGCTGATAAACGACTCGCTCCTTGAGCTGCGCGCGGGAGACAGCCTGATCGTGAACCCGTATGACACACACAGCGGCTGGCTGCTCCCCGGTGAGTCGGTCAGATACGACTGCCTTATGATAGGTCTCGCGGCGTTCAGACCGGTGCCCGGCAGCAGCCTTATCGCCAAGCTGATCTCTGACGTCACGAACGGCACGCGGCGGTTCTCCCCTGTCCTGCGCGGCGGTAGTACGGCGGGAGATGAGTTTGGCAGGATATTCACTGGTCTCCGCGAGGCGCACGGCGCGTATCTCACGTCGGGAACGGCGGGCAGCGAGGGACGGATATTTTCCGGAATATACGGTCTGCTGTCGGTGCTGGCGGAGCATATCGATGAAGCCGCGGCACCGTCCGACCATGATCTCGTCTTCATCCGCGACGTAACAAAGTACATAGACGCGCATTACGCGGAGGAGCTGACGGCGGACGACGTCGGAAACGCGCTCGGCTACGGGCACAGGAACTTCTACCGGCTGTTCAGGCAGAATTTCTGCTGCACCTTCTCCGCGTACCTGCGTGAATACAGGATAAACCGCGCGGCGCAGGAGTTCCGGGACAGCGAGGAGCCGATCTCGCATATAGCCCGCGCAGTCGGCTTCAACGACTACAGCTATTTTTCGAGATGCTTCAGGCAATATACAGGCGTCGCCCCGGCGGCGTATTTCAGGAACTGGACAAAATAAAAAAGAGCCGGTCACGGCAAAAGAAAGGACAAAACAAATGTCAGAATACAAGGTAAAAATCACAGACACCGCGGACATTGACTGGACGTCACTCCCAGAGGCGGAGATAGCGGACTTCCCGTGGAACAGCGAGTTCAGACCGGTCTCATACGCTTCCCTCGCCTACGCGAAGACTGGAGACGAGCGTGAGGGACTCTACGCACATCTTTTCAGCTTCGAGAAGGACCCTGAGGCGAGGTACACGCGCCTCAACGAGCCGGTCTATCTTGACAGCTGTCTCGAGTTCTTCTTCACCATGCACGGCGCAGACGCGTCTGAGAACGGATATATCAACATCGAGTCAAACTCTGTTCCTGCGATCCTCACGGCATACGGCAGAGGACGAGCTCCGCGCATCTCTCTCGTTGACATGGGTATCGCGCCGTTCGAGGTCAGATCTGTCGTCGCGGACGATCATTGGGAGCTTTTCGAGTTCGTGCCGCTCACGGTTCTGAAAAAGGTTTTCGGAATCGAAGAGGTCGACGAGAGTACATATTTCGCCGGAAACTTCTATAAGTGCGGAAGTTACCGCCATCCGGACACCTACGGTTCATGGGCGCACATAGGCACGCCGGAGCCTGACTTTCACAGACCCGAGTGCTTCGGGAGATTTATTCTGACAAGAGACATCTGAAAAACAATCTGCCGCGAGCTGACGCCCGCGGCAGATATTTCTTTCTCTTCTTTTCTTTTTACTTTTGCGGGATTTTGCCAATCACTGCTCGGTAGCAGCGGCGTATACTCTCTTGACCTTCTTTACCGTCTCGTCGAACTGAGCGGGAGTGAGCGACTGGGGACCGTCGCAGAGCGCCTTCGCGGGGTTGTTGTGGACCTCGATCATGACGCCGTTCGCGCCGCACGCCGCCGCAGCCATAGCCATCGGCTCGACGAGTCTCGCGATACCGCAGGCGTGGCTCGGGTCGACGATGACGGGAAGGTGAGTGAGCTCGTGAAGTACCGGAACCGCGGAGATATCAAGTGTGTTTCTCGTGCAGGTCTCGAAGGTGCGGATGCCGCGCTCGCAGAGGATGACCTGTTCATTGCCGCCCGCCATGATGTACTCGGCGCTCATGAGGAGCTCCTGTATGGTGTTCGCGAGGCCGCGCTTCAGGAGGATCGGCTTCTTCGTCTTGCCGAGCTCCTTGAGAAGCTCGAAGTTCTGCATATTGCGCGCGCCGACCTGGATTATGTCGACATCTCCGAAGAGGTCGAGGTGACGCTCGTCCATGATCTCGGTGATAATCGGAAGACCGGTCGCCTTCTTTGCTTCGAGAAGGAGCTTTATGCCCTCATTTCTGAGTCCCTGGAAAGCGTACGGAGAGGTGCGGGGCTTGAACGCGCCGCCGCGGAGAATGTTCGCGCCGGACTTCTTGACCGCCTCGGCGACCTCGATTATCTGCTCCTCGCTCTCGATCGAGCAGGGGCCGGCGATGAAAGTGAAGCCCTCGCCGATCCTCACGTCGCCGTTCGCCGACGGAACGGTAACGATAGTGTCATCCGGATGGAATTTTCTGTTCGCGCTCTTGTACGGTTCACTGATGCGCTTGACCGACTCGACGATATCGAGACCGGCGATTGTGTCTATGTCAACGGCGCTGGTGTCTCCTATAAGACCCAGGACTGTCTGATATTTGCCGCGGACTGTGTGGACGGTGAGATTCTGATCCTCGAGGAAGGATATGAGAGACGCGAGCTTCGCGTCGCTTGCCTGATTCTTGACTACTACTACCATTTTCTTTTTCTCCTTGTGATTTTTAATTTGGTAAATTTCATTGCACAAAATCATCTGTGTCTCCCACCGTCCGGCGTTATTCTGAAAAAAGAAGCCTCGCGGTGATTTTACCGCGAGGCTTCGAGTTATATGTACCGGGCTTTTATTGCCTCAATGACATCTCGTCTTTGCGCAGCAGAAATCACTATTACTTTTTCCGGTAAAGTAAAAGTAATAGTTCCAATATGCAGCTGCGAAAATACGGCCTGTCATGGTTTTGTTCCTCGTTTTGTGTTTTGATGGATATATTATAGCACCGCGCGGCGCTTTTGTCAACTATCAAATTGCACAAGCATTTGTCAATTCAGAGAAAAGTTTTTAGCACGCTAAAGTGCCGCGGTGATAACGCTCACCTATTTCCCGCGAAATATCCGCGTATAGCGTCAACAATTCTCTCGGACGCGTGTCCGTCTCCGTACGGGTTCACCGCCGCCGCCATGCGATCGTACTCGACCTTATCCGAGATGAGCCGCTCAGCCTCGTCCACGACGCGCTCCGTATCGGTGCCGATGACCTTGACGGTCCCCGCCGCGACTGCCTCCGGACGCTCGGTCTCGGTTCTCAGGACGAGCACCGGCTTATGGAAGGACGGAGCCTCCTCCTGTATTCCGCCGGAATCGGTCATGATGAAGAACGACTTCGCGATGAGGTTGTGCATATCCGCTACATCGACCGGATCGGTGAGAGTTATTCCGGGCTTGCCGTCAAGGAGCGGGAAAACGACATTCCGCACCGCGGGACTGAGATGCACCGGATAAACGAACTGAAGCTCCGGATGGCGCTCTGTGAGCTCAAGAACGGCACGGCAGATATGCTCGATGCCGCCCGACTGATTCTCACGCCTGTGCGCCGTCAGCGCGACGACCTTCTTCCTCACGAAATCAAGCCCGCGAAGCTTTTCGTCGGCAAAGACGTATCCCGGATGTACAGTATATCTGAACGCGTCAAGCGCAGTGTTTCCCGTGACATAAACGCCCTCGGTTATTCCCTCCTTCGCGAGATTCGAGCGGTTGAGCTCAGTCGGCGCGAAATGCAGCGTCGCGAGCTTCGACGTCAGGTTCCGGTTGACCTCCTCCGGATACGGAGAATACCTGTCATAAGTACGAAGCCCCGCCTCGACGTGTCCGACCGGTATCTTCGCGTAAAACGCCGCGAGCGCCGCCGCGAAGCTCGTCGTAGTGTCCCCGTGGACAAGCACGATATCCGGTCTCGCCTCCGCGAGCACACCCTCAAGCCCGAGTATGACATCCGCCGTGATCGACGACAGAGTCTGCCCGCGCTTCATGATATTGAGATCATACTCAGGCTTCACGCCAAAATACTCAAGAGCGCTGTCAAGCATCTCCCTGTGCTGCGCCGTGACGCACACGACGCTCTCTATCCCATCCGCCCTCTCAAGCTCCTTCACGAGCGGGCACATCTTTATAGCCTCCGGCCTTGTGCCGAAAACCGACATTACTTTTATCATTTGTTCTTTACCTCCGTAAATCTGACATGATTCGGATGCGCCGCGTCAAGCTCCGCTATAATATCCGCGTAAGCCGCGAAAAACAGCTCCTCCATACGCTCCCGCTTCCCCGCGAGCTCCAGATACCCGAACAGAGCCTCCATCCCGGTAGCACGCCTGTACTCCCCGGCAGACGCGCTCTTAGGCGCCGAAATCCCGCTCGCGTTCCTCCCGCGCTTATACATATACTCTTCCTCTTCATCGAGCAACGGAAGCAGCTTCTCAACCGCCGCGCTCTGCGCCGTAGCCTTCACGAACCCAAGCGCCATACCGTTAAGCTTACCGCTCCCGTTCACGCCAAGTCCGACAAGATATCTCCTGACAAGCACCTCGAGCGCCGCGTCGCCTATATAAGCGAGCGCCGCTCCGGTTAAGTCACGAGTGAATGATTCTGCCATTTGTCAGCTTGCAGGGGGGGGGGGGGGGGGGAAGGAAAAAAAAAAAAAAAAACACCCCCCCCCCCCCCCAACAAAAAAAAAAAAAAAAAAAGAAAAACAAGACACGACACAAACGCCC
>URCP01000062.1 GCA_900546315.1 uncultured Eubacteriales bacterium | reverse complement strand
CAACAACTACACGTTCACGCTCGCGTCCGGACCAGACGAGATCGTCCCGAAGGTTGCGACAGGGGAGGTTGATATAGCCGCTGTGCCGACAAATCTCGCCGCCGTCCTCTCAAAAAAGACCGAGGGTAAGGTGAAAATGCTCGCCGTCAATACGCTCGGCGTCCTCCACATCCTCGAAAACGGCGAATCTGTCAGTTCCATCGCCGATTTGAAGGGTAAGACCATCTGGTCGACAGGGCAGGGCGCGAACCCGGAGTATATATTAAGGAAGATTCTGACTGAAAACGGGCTTGACCCGGACAAGGATGTCACAATCGAGTTCGTCGGCGCTAACGACGAGCTTGTCGCCGCGCTCGTTTCCGGCAAGGCGACGATCGCGATGGTGCCGGAACCCGCCGCGACGACCGTTCTCTCGAAGGTCGAGGGACTCCGCCGCGCGCTCGACGTCAACGCCGAGTGGGACAAGCTCGGGCTCGACTGCTCGCTTATGATGGGCTGCGTTATTGTCAGGTCGGAATTCCTTGATAATAATGAAGCGGCTGTAAAGAATTTCTTAAAAGAATACAAAGAATCTATCGATTACTGCTCTGACGCGGCAGCGGCGGCACAGCTCTGCGAAAAATTCGAGATAATTCCCGCGGCAGCTGTCGCCGAAAAGGCAATTCCGAACTGCAATCTGACATATGTCGATGGTAAGGATATGAAAGATAAAATTACCGGATATTTCCAGATCCTGTTCGATTACAACCCGGCATCGGTCGGCGGGGAGCTGCCGTCTGACAGCTTCTACTACCTCGGCTGAGGCTCATATTAAACTCGTAAAACACCCTGATGTCAGAACTTTCGCGCATTTACCGGCAGGAATCCAAAACGCCATACGACCCGAAGCGCAGTTTGCTGCGGGGTGTTTTCCTTGCGCTCTTCTGGCTCGCTGTCTGGGAGGCGATCTCTCTCATCGTCGGCGCGGAGCTGCTCGTTCCGTCGCCGCGGAGGGTCGCGCTCAGGTGGCTCGAGCTCGCCGGGACGTCGAAATTCTGGCTCTCCACCGCGCTTTCGCTCGGTCGGGTGGCTATCGGGTTCGCCGCGGGAACCATCATCGGAGTGCTGCTGGCGTTTCTGACGCGGTATTTCGGGCTCGCGCGGCTCTTATTGACGCCTGTCATCCGGGTGGTCCGCGCCGTGCCGGTCGCGTCGTTCATCATTCTCGCGCTCGTCTGGATAAAGACCGAGGCGCTGCCGTCCTTCATTTCCGCCGCTATGGCGGCTCCGATGGTCTGGCAGAGCGTGTCGACGGCGCTTTCCGAGGTTGACGTGTCGCTGCTCGAGATGGCGCGCGTGTACAAAGTGCCGCCGCGCAGGGCGCTTTTCGGGATCGTTCTGCCCGCGGTTTATCCGGCGTTCATGTCCGGGGCGCTGAACGCGCTCGGCTTTACCTGGAAATCCGGCGTCGCCGCTGAGGTCATCTGCCAGCCTGCGCTGTCGATCGGCAAACAGCTCCAGAACGCGAAAATTTACCTCGAGACGCCCGACGTCTTCGCGTGGACGATAACTGTCTGCGCGCTGTCAATGGGGCTCGAGCGGCTTCTGCGGCTCATTTCCGCGCGCGTGAAACGGAGGGGCGCATGAATTCTCTTTATGCTGTCAGCGTCAGAAACGTTGATTTTTCATATGGCGGGCGCAAAGTGCTGTCGGATCTCTCGCTGGAGGTCCGCGCGGGCGAGCGCGTCTGCCTTTCCGCCGCGTCGGGCGCCGGGAAAACCACACTTCTGCGGCTCATCTGCGGGCTCGAAAAGCCGTCAGCGGGCGAAATTTCCGTGAACGGAGAGGTATTCTGCCTGTTTCAGGAGGACCGGCTGATCCCGAATCTGAGCGCCGCGGGCAACATCAGATTCATCGGGGCGACGCGGGAACAGATGATTTCGGCGCTTGACGCGGTTGGGCTCCGGGACACTGCTGAACTTATGCCCGGCGAGCTGAGCGGCGGTATGCGCCGGCGTGTCGCGATTGCGCGGCTATGCGCGGCTGGCTGCCTGCGGGAAGGGAATTCAGAGCGGATATTGCTGCTCGACGAGCCGTTTTCGGGGCTCGACGCGGACAGTAAGCGGATCTCGGCGGACGCGATTCTGCGTGTGTTTCCGGACGCCGCGATGCTGATCGTCACTCACGTGCCGGAGGACGCGGCGCTGCTCGGCTCGACGCGTGGCATTGACGCGGATTTTCCCGGATTTTCGGGCGTTTCCGACTGACAAAATCGTTCCGGACGAGCTCATAATCGGGACGAAAACGGGTCTAAAACGAAGAAAACGAGAGCTTTCGGATAGGTAAATCAAAAATTCCGGACTTTTTTTGAAAAACCCCTTGACAAATGCTTTCGGGTGTGGTATAATATTGTACGTTGAGAAACACCGCGTGTTTTTGCGCGGACTAATATAATCCTATTGTTAAACGGAGGAATTCAGCGATGTCCAAAAGCATGGCTCAGAAGTCAGCTATGTCCACATACATGGCTAAAAAGGAAACCCTCGAGCGCAAATGGTACGTGATCGACGCGGCAGGCAAGCCGCTCGGCAAGACTGCGGTTCTCGCAGCTACCATCCTCAGAGGTAAGCACAGACCGGAGTACACCCCGAACGTTGACTGCGGCGAGTTTGTCATCATCATCAACGCGGAGAAGGCTGTCCTCACCGGCAAGAAACTCGATCAGAAGTTCTATCGCCGTTATTCCGGTTACATCGGCGGTCTCAAGGAGACGAATTATCGTACTCTTATGGCTACCAAGCCGGAGCTCGCAATGCAGCTCGCAGTCAAGGGAATGCTCACTAAGAACTCCCTCGGCGATATGCAGATCGCAAGACTCAAGGTCTACGCCGGCGCAGAACACAAGCAGCAGGCTCAGAAGCCCGTCGCTTATCCGGCAGAATAATAACGAAGGAGAGGAATGAATAATATGTATACCAGTGCAAAACCGTATTTCTACGGCACCGGCAGAAGAAAGAAATCTGTCGCTCGCGTCCGCATCGTTCCGGGAACCGGCGTTATTACCGTCAACGGCAAGTCTGTCGACGATTACTTCGGCCTCGAGACCCTGAAGCTCATCATTAACCAGCCTTTCGGCGTTACCGGAACTGAGGGCAAGTTCGATATCATCGCTACCGTTAAGGGCGGCGGACTTTCCGGACAGGCCGGCGCTATCCGTCATGGTCTTTCCCGCGCGCTTCTTCAGGCTGACGAGACCTATCGTCCCGAGCTCAAGAAGGCAGGCTTCCTGACTCGCGACCCTCGTATGAAGGAAAGAAAGAAGTACGGACTCAAGGCAGCACGCCGCGCAAGCCAGTTCTCCAAGAGATAAGTACGTTTGCAGGATACGCTTTCGCGTATTGCAGATATTGCGACAAAACCCCGCTTTTGCGGGGCTTTGTTATATAATTCTGAATTTTTGAGGAGTTATTTATTCAAAACAGGGAAGAGTTTATGGAAGAAAAACAGCTGCACAAGCACATCAAGCCGTCCTGCGATACCTGCGAATTCTACGACTGGGACGACGACATGGACGACAACGTGTGCATCGCGAACCTCGATGAGGACGAGTACGTGCGGATGATGGAAAGTCCGAACGGTCGGTGCCCGTTTTACAAATATTACGACGAATATAAAAGCGTTCAGAAGCAGAACTGAAAAAGCTGTCGTGAAATCACGACAGCTTTTTGTCATTTTTACTCGGCGCCTTCGGCTATTACAGGCACCTTGACCCGCGCGTGCTCGAGAATCTTCGTGTGAGCGAGGCGGATCGCCGGAATTTTGTATGTATTTCTGCCGAACACCTCGTATAATGAGCAGATTTTGTCCATTATCGAGACGACCGCGCTCTCTTTGAAGCGTGGGAAGATCGGAGTCAGAGGGAACATATGCTTGACGATGACGTCGACCTCGATCTCAGTCAGGTCAAAATCGCCCAGCGCGTTGCAGAACGCCGTGTACGGGTGCGAAAAACCGTGCAGACCGTTTTTCGGCGTCGTGTCATGCCAATCGTAGAGAAAATAATCATGAAGTATCGCCCCGCGGACGAGCTCGAACAGACGGAACCCCATCCATCCGTAATGTATCGCCGCGCGATAGGAGAAATACGCGACCGCGACGCTGTGTTTCAGACAAGTCGTGTCGCCGTGCTGAATGAAGCCCTCTTCGATCGCGAGCCTCGAACCAATGCTTATCGAAGAAACGAGCTCCACGAACTCTGCGTCAGCTGCGCTGAGTTCCGAATTCTGCTGCTTTTCCATTTTGGATGCCGGATTTCCTCCTTGTATTCACGATTGAATATTCATGAATATACAGATATTCATGAATATTCAGATATTCACGAATATTCACTCGGAATATTCATTATCTCTTCTTTTCCTGATATTTCCGCATCGCGTTGCGGTGGGATCTCTCTACTTTTGTCCCGGTCACCGCCTTCGACTTTATCAGCGCTCTGACCCTCGAGGTCTGCGTTACAGACATCGAATTCTTCTTGCCGACGCGTTTTATGTAGCCGATGAGCTCATGCTTTTTCAGCAAATTGTCGTATTTATTCGAAAACGAGACGCGATTTGAGGTGAATACTACCACATTATGGATGGGAACATTATATTGCCCGCCGCTCTTCAGAATATCTCCGACGATGCGCGCGTGCGTGTTGTTCTGCCTGAGCGGATTGTAGAAGCGGATCTTCTTGTCGTTGTAGGTCTGCCACCAGTCGTGCTGATTCGGGTTGTCGATGAATCCGTTGTGGCTCTTGACTTCGATCACGAAGACACCGCTGCGGAGTATCACTATCTGGTCGATCTCCGCGAACTTGTCGTAGTCGAGGTTGATGTAGGGAAGATAGACTCCGGTCATCACATTTTCCTCGCCGAACGCTTTTTTCAGCATCGCGTCGACCCGCTGCTCGCTCTCTTTTCCGAAGCTCTCGACCTTTTTTCGCTGTCTCGCCATGTGTCGGCGGACAACTATCGCGAAAACTATCATGACAACGGCGAGCGCTCCGACAAGCGTCAGGGCAGAAACCAATAATATTTTGATGTTTTCAGTCATTAAACAGGGAATATTGAACTTTTATTCATTTTTCGAGCGATATAATTTTACAATACGCCCGATAAATGATTTACTCGAGGCTCTGGAGGTAATTCACGACGTCGCCGACGCTGATGAACTTCGAGAGCTGCTTGTCGTCGATCTCGACCCCGAGCTTATCCTCGCAGAGAAGGATCAGGTCCGCGAGCTCGAGCGAATTGATTCCAAGGTCAGCGGTGAGCTCTGCGTCCATAGTGACAAGATTCGGGTCGATCGACATATCGTCGACAAGTATGCTTTTGAACTGTTCAAACATTTTTCGTATGCTCCTTTTGTATATTCATGCATTTATGCAAACTCGTTGCATAAATATTCATTTGCGGTGATTATTTATACAGATAGCGCTTGATCTTCTTCGATGTCGTCTTCTCGAACTCGTCCTTCATGACCTCGACAGCCGTCATATGCTTGAAAGAGGGAAGGGTGCGGTTGACGTCGTTGACCGCTTCCTTGATCTCCGCGGCTATCTCATCGTCCGATTTGCCCTCAAACTTCTCGTAATCCGGGTGGACAAGCGCGGTTATGATCGTCTCGCCGTTCTGCTCGCGGCCAATGATCACGCTTTCCGCGATGCGCGGGTCGTGCGACAGATGCTCCTCGAGTTCCTCCGGAAAAACGTTCTTGCCGTTCGACAGAATGATGACGTTTTTCTTGCGACCGGTAATGAAAATGTAGCCGTCGTTGTCAATATAGCCAATATCTCCGGTACGGAACCAGCCATTATTGTCGAAATTCTTCATGTCGTGCGTGAAAGCCGCCTTCGTCGCCGCTTCATCCTTGTAGTACCCGAGCATGACGTTCGGACCCTTGACGACGATCTCGCCGAAATCCTCCGCCGGATCCTTGTCGATCCGCACCTTTTCGTCGTGAACCGGCTTGCCAGCCGAGCCGAATCTCGCCGCGCCGTTCGGGTTGACCGCGACCAGCGGGGCACACTCAGTGATGCCGTAGCCCTCGAAAATAACAATTCCAAAACTGTAGAAGTCCTTCAGAATCTGCGGGCTGATGGGCGCGCCGCCGCAGATCATCGACTTAACCTCACCGCCGAGCGCCGCCTGAATCTCCTTGAAGAAGACGCCGCGCAGGTCAATGCCCATTTTCAGCAATGTGTCTGAAAATTTCATCAGTCCGCGGACTTTTTTCTCCATGCCTTTCTTCCGGATGTTGTCCCAGATCTTTTTGTACACAGTTTCGACAAAAAGCGGCACGAGAACCAGCGCGGTCGGCTTATAATTCTGGAAATTGCGCATCGTGTACTTCAGGCTGTCGTTGATGAACTCGGACGCGCCGAGATTTATGACCGCCAGGTGCGAGCACGTCATCTCGTACGTGTGGTGCTGCGGGAGAACCGAAACGAGCCGCGTCTTCGAATCGTACGGGACGCCCTTGCAGGACGCGTCCGCCGCCGCGACCAGATTGCGCATCGACAGCATGACGCCCTTCGACGTGCCGGTCGTGCCGGACGTGAAAATGATCGCGCACATCTTGTCGAGGTCGATCTTGTGCAGATAATAACTGTTGTTGTGCTCGTTCAGCGCCTGCTCGCCGAGCTTCAGGACTTCGTCAAACTGCATAACGACCGGCGCGGAGGGAAGCGAATGGTCGACCTCGTCCTCGCCCTTCATCGGTATGTAGTACTTAACGTGCGGCATTTTCGCTGCCATTTTGGTTATAATGCCGTTAAAGCTTGCGGAATAGACAACCATGTCGCACTCCGCGCGCTCAATGAACTCGGGAATCTGATCCTCGGTCAGCTCGCGGTCGAGCGGAACGATGACGCCGCCTGCGTTGACGGTGCCGAGATATGTCACCGTGACCTTCGCGCTCGTCTCGCCGATCACCGCGACGCGCCCCTCGTCGATCCCGAGCACGTTCAGCGCCGTGCCGAACCGCTCGACCTCGTCGCGCAGCTGGTTGTAGGAGAAATGCACCTCCTGCTTATCCTCTTTATAAACGTAAAGATCCTTGTCGCCGAAAAACGCGGCGGACGTCTGCACCATGTCGCGCAGATCCTTGATCTCGCGCGGCGGATCATGCTTGAATGCCTTCATTCCGAGTCCCCCTCTGAAAAATAAAAACCGCCTTTATAATTATACAATATTCTCGCGGATTTGTCAAGAGCCTGCGAGCATTTTGCCCGGATTTCCGCGATTTTTTTCGCGTCGGGACAACTCCCCGCGGCGCTTTCATGATATTTGTATTCCGACGGGGCGCTGAAGTTACGCTCCGCCGGAATATTCACATATTATTTACTCTTAATACTCAATCGGACGAGTCATATATGCAAGTTTACTACGCCCGTTCTCGCAGAGATGCGGAGCCAGCGTTTCGTATACCAGTTTCTGGTACGCGTTGAATTTTCTGACATCTCCGACGTCCATATACTTCGGGTCGATCGCGTCGATGTCGAGCGGGCAGAAGGTCAGGTTCTCGAATTTCAGGAACTGACCGTACTCGTTGTGCTCGCCTTTCTCGCAGATCAGCTCGTTCTCGATGCGGATGCCGTGGCTGCCCTCGACGTAAACGCCCGGCTCGTCGGTCGTGATCATGCCCTCCTCGAGCACCGCGCCGCCGCGCTGCCAATGGAAGCGGTTCGGACCCTCGTGGACGCTCAGCAGGTAGCCGACGCCATGCCCGGTTCCGCAGCGGTAATCAATCCCGACCTCCCACAGCGGCTCGCGGCACATGATGTCGAGCGCCGATCCGGTCGCGCCGGAGAGGAACACCGCGTTCAGCAGGCGCAGCATTCCGCACGCCGTCAGAGTATAGTTGCGTTTTATCTCGTCGGAAACCTCGCCGAGCAGGAATGTGCGCGTGATGTCGGTTGTGCCCTCAAGGTACTGTCCGCCGGAGTCGACGAGCAGCATCGGGACCTCCGCCTTCGGGTCGATCTTCGCCGAGCCCTCGCTCGCCGCCGAATAGTGCATCATTGCCGCGTTCGCGCCGAAAGCCGCGATCGTCCCGAACGACTCGCCGATGATCGTGCAGCCGAGCTCGTCCGCGCATTCTTTTCTCAGCGAATATACTATTTTTCCGACTTCGTATTCGTCAATATTATTGTAATCGCCGTATTTCAGACCCATCATCAACTTTGTCACTGCGAGTCCGTCAGCGACGTGGCACTTGCGGAGATTCTCAAGCTCTGTCGGATTTTTCTTCGACTTCATCAGAATCGTCGGATTTGCCGCCCAGAACGCCTTGTCGCCGAGCGTCTCCATGACCGCCGCGCTGACCGCCGTCTTGTCGACGAGCGTCTTTTTGTCGAGCTTTTTCAGGTCTTCCCAGAAATCGTTGTAGTCGCGTATCGTCACGCCGTCCGCCTCGTACTCCGCGCGATCAGAGAATAGTGCTGTTTTCTGAATGTAGAGCACGTCGGAATTTTCGGTTACGATGCAGAACGACATGAACACCGGCGTGTCCTCGACGTCCGAACCGCGAAGATTGTAGAGCCACGCAATGTCACAGAGACTCGTCAGGACGGTCGCGCCGCAGTCGTTCTCCTTCAGCTTCGCGCGCAGGTCGGCGAGCTTTTCGGCGTGCGTTTTGCCCGCGTATTTCTGGTCGAGTTTCCAGATTCTGCCGCACGGGAGCGCCGGGCGATCCGGCCACACGAGGGCGGGGAAGTCGACATCCACGACAAATTTCGCGTTCGGGAGGTTCTTTTTCAGCTTTTCATATGTCGAGGCAGAGACGCAGCGGCCGTCGAACGCGAGCGTTTCGTCATTTTTCACAATAGATGTGACGTACTCCTCGACGGTCGGAACCCCCTCGCTTCCGGCGCGCATCAGGTCGATGCCGCTGCCTGCGAGCTGGCGCTCGGCTTGGATGTAATATCGTCCGTCAGTGAACAGCTTCGCTTCGTTCATCGAGACGATCAGCGTGCCCGCGGAGCCCGTGAAACCGGACAAATACGCGCGCGCTCTGAAAAAGTCGCTCACGTACTCCGACATATGGTAGTCGTCGGACGGGACGAGAAGATGGTCAACCCCGCGCGCCTTCATTTCGGTGCGCAGAAGTGATATTTTTTCGGATGCTTTCATAATTTCTATGTCCTTTCCCACAAATTGGTGTTTGTTTAATTTGACGAATTTTCATGCCTGTCGAGGTAAGACGGGGCAGGCAGGAGCTCGAATTCCGAGTCTTTTGGCGACACGTTGACCTTTTCGGTGTAGCGGTCGGCGTCGTAGACCGTCAGAGTGACATTCATCGGCGCGCGATCCCGCACGTCGTCGCCGTAGTAGACCTCGAGGTAGAGAATTCCGCCCTCGCCGGGAACTTTAACGTTGTCGAAAACGACCTTCCGGAACTCGTTCAGCGGTTTTTTCGCGGCGGAATAGTGATATTCTGTGTAAATATTGCCGTCGCCGTCGCGAAGACGGAAGACGAAAATCTCGCCGGTCGGGCGATCTGTCATCGAATAGTTTTCCATCAGCTGATTTATCGTATTACGACTGTTGTAGCGGACGGTGAACTGCACCTGATCGGCGTCTGGGCAGATGTATATATCACTGATCTGATAGAGCCCGTTCTTGTCGATCGCGTCCTCCGACTCCTGTTTCATCGCGGTAAGCTCGCCGTTTATCGAATATACCTCGCGCGTCACGTCGGTCCACGTGAATTCGCGGAACTTTTTCGGCACTTTCACCGAAAGCGAACGCAGGAAAATCATGATATATACAAGGATGATCAAAAATATCGCTATAAATTTTAACACTTTTTTTACATATTTGCCGATCCTCGGGCGATGCGAGTCCTTGAACGTGTCCTTGTCCTCATACGTGTAATCGTCGTCGTAGTTGTCCATTTGCGACCTCCGCTATATTAATAAGGTAGGAAACCGGCGCAAAAATACCGTTTCCGCTCAGATTTACAAAAACTTTAACGAATATACAAAAAGTATAGCACACTTTTCCCGCGATTTCAAGTATAATTAAATGACACGATTGAAATATTGTATGAATTCCGTTCCGTTTTAAGTCGGAACATCTATATATTGGAAAGGAATCAATTTTATGGAATACCGTATATCTGAAAAAATGCAGGCGCTGAAGCCCTCCGCGATCCGTGAGATCTTCAAGGCGCTCACCGATCCCACAATTATCTCGCTCGCCGCGGGCAATCCGTCGCCGGAATCCTTCCCGGTCGAGGACCTCGCGCGCATTTCCTCGGAAATTTTCAGTGACAGCTCGACCGCCGCGCTCCAGTACAGCGTCACCGAGGGCTACCCGCCGCTCCGCGAGGACGTCAAGGCGCGCCTCGCTTCGCGTTTCGGCATCGGCAAAGATTTCGACATGACGATTATCACATCCGGAGGACAGCAGGGCATCGAACTTTTGTGCAAAACGATGTGCAATGAGGGCGACACGGTGATTGTCGAGGAACCGTCGTTCATCGGCGCGCTCAACGCGTTCCGCTCGAACGGCGCGAAGCTCGTCGGAATTCCGATGGAAGACGACGGAATCGACATCGGAAAGCTCGAGGACGCGATGAAAAATAACCCGCGCGCGAAGATTCTCTACCTCATCCCGACCTTCCAGAACCCGTCCGGAACCTGCATGTCGCTCGAAAAGCGCAAAAAAGTTTACGATTTGGCAAATAAATACAACATAATAATCCTCGAGGACAACCCTTACGGCGAGCTGCGCTTCGCGGGCGAGGAGATCCCGACGATAAAATCCTTCGACGAGGACGGATATGTCGTCTACTCGGGCTCCTATTCGAAAGTTCTGTCCGCCGGAATGCGCATCGGCTTTATCTGCGGTCCGGAGGCGATTGTCCAGAAAATGGTCGTCGCAAAGCAGGTAGAAGATGTACATACTAACATTTTCTTCCAGATGCTCTGCCATCGCTACATCGCCGAGTGCGACATGGACAAGCACGTCGCGGACATCCGCAAGCTCTACAAGCATAAATGCGACCTGATGCTGTCCGAGCTTGACAAAAAAATGCCGAAATGCGTCAGATACACGCGTCCGGAGGGCGGACTTTTCCTCTGGTGCACGCTTCCGGACAACATTTCTCAGCCTGATTTCGTAAAGGCGGCAATGGCAAAGAAGGTCGCGGTCGTCCCCGGTCAGACCTTCAACAGCGATCCGAACTCGCCGTCGCAGTCGTTCCGTCTCAACTACTCGACCCCGTCAGACGAGCAGATAGTCGAGGGAATCGACAGGCTCGCCGAGACCGTAAAGAGTATGCTCTGATTGTTTTTTCACGATTTGTTCCGGAATTTGCCGATAATTGTTTTCTGCAATTTTACATATCAAAACCGCGAATTTTCCGGAACTTTTCCGGGAAAAATCCGTCTGACATAAAAACGGGGTTTTTCTGACCAGGCAAGCGGTCGTTTTCGCCGTCCGCACGCCCATTCTGACACATAGCGAAAGGAATTTTACAAATGCAAATCAATGAAATAATCTACCTGCTCGTCGCGGCGGCGCTCGCGGGGCTCATCGCCTTCACGACGACACCGGCGGTGCGGGTGCTCGCGTACCGGATTGGCGCCATCGACGTGCCAAAGGATAACCGCAGAATGCACAAAAAGCCCATCCCAAGAATAGGTGGTTTGGCTATCTTCACGGGTTTCGTTATTTCTACGCTCGTTTTTTGCAGGATGTCGCCCGAGATAATCGCGATCTATATCGGCGGATTGATACTTGTAGTAGTCGGTATCATCGACGACATTTTCCGCATCAACGCGTGGATCAAGCTGATCGCGCAGATCGGCGTCGCGTTTATCGCGGTCTCGCAGGGCGTTGTCGTTGAATACATTAATTTTTTCGGTAAATATATTCATTTCGGGATTTTTTCCATTCCGATCACGGTCCTGTGGATCGTGGGACTGACCAACGCGATAAATCTTATCGACGGGCTCGACGGGCTCGCGTGCGGCGTCTCGGCGATCTGCTCGCTGTCGCTGCTGCTCGTCATGATTCTGAAGGGAGAGTATGTCGTCGCGCTGATGACGGCGCCTATCGTCGGCGCGTGCCTCGGATTCCTGCCGTTCAACTCGAACCCGGCGATCATCTTCATGGGCGACACGGGCGCGCTGTTCCTCGGCTACGCGATGGCGATCATTTCGGTCAGCGGCGTGTTCAAGCTCCACACGGTGATCTCGTTCATAATTCCGCTGTCGATCTTCGGATTTCCGATCTGCGACACGGCGTTTGCGTTCATACGTCGGATACTTCACGGTAAAAGTCCGTTTACAGCCGACCGCGGGCATCTGCATCACAACCTGATCGACATGGGCAGCAACCAGAAGCAGAGCCAGCGCATTCTCTATGCGGTCTGCGCAATTCTGGGTACATCCGCGATCATGTTCACCGAAGAATATTTCACCCGCGCGATACTGATAATCGCCGCCGGATTCGCGATTTTCCTCATCAATTTCCTGATCGTGCGCCGTTCCGACGAGCGCGGAAAGATGGGTCTCGGACTCGATGGGGAAGAGGATTACGAGGACAAAAAGGTGGATCCGGACGATGTGCCGGACCCGGTTGTCACGTCTGAAACCAAGGATCCATCAGACGCAAATTCGCAACCGTCAGTTAAGAAAAGTTCCGGCAATATTTAACCATATCGGTATTATTATTTTACAGTAGCTTCATAATATTGAAGAGGTAAAGCAATGATCTTCAACCGTCGAAAGGCAAATAAGGATGAGTTATCGTCCACAGACAAAGGAATACCGCGCGAAAACAGTGTCGCTGTCGGCACCGTAATCATCGCGGTCGTTCTCATTCTGCTTTTCGGCGGGCTTCTTTATTGGATGTATTCGGTGCGTCTGCTCATCCTCCCGGACTCAATCGCGGAAATCATCGGCATCGGTCAGCAGCACGACACGAACGACACATCGATCGATCTCGAGGAGCTCGACGGCGCGGTCCGAAATCGCGCCTCAACGCAGCGGGTCATGGTCGATTTTGACATTGACTATGAATCGCTGCGCGAAGCGTTTCTTCTCGAACCTGAGCCTGATGGGGTGTTTGTCGAGATGAAATACACATATGGTGGCAATATTGGGGTCAATAGTTCTGATGTTAACAATGATTCGGCGCCTGTCTCGGGCATATTACCGATAAACTCAAGTTCCGGGTCGATCAGATTTTACCGGAATGGCAGCAGCTTCCGCATATCCGATTTTGACATTTCCGGAACACTTACGAAAGTTATCATCGGTGATTCGTCAACGACATATTACCGTGATCAAGCCAGCGGCGAATTCCGCAGCATCCCGCGCTCGCCGGGCATCACGCCCGAAAGCGAGGCTGGACTGCCTTCGATCGACAGTCTTTTCGAGATCGTAGCGCAGTTTCCGACTATCGAAAATGGCGGGGATGTGACGTCAGAAAGTGATGAAACAACCGGTTTTGACGATTTTCCGGAAATTGACACATCGTCATCAGACAATATTTCACCGGATATTTCTAGGGAAAATTCTGAACCCGCTCTTGCAGCGGATTCCGGCGGACGTTATGAAAATTGTGAACTCTGTCTGCTTAAAACCGATTTCGGCAGCGTGTATTTTATCGCTTTTGACGATACTTTTCTCGGCACACGCGAAGAATATTACGTCTCGCTCGAGGGCAGGGTGGTGCTCAGGCAGCTGACGACAGTTGGCGACACGGTGCTATTCAGTTGTACTGCTGTCAGATATTCGCTTGATCCGGACGACTTTTCGTCGGAATCGCTCTACAGTGTCACCTGAAATTTTGCAATATTTTGAAGTTTGCAATATTTTGAAGTTGGTTTTTTTTAATTTACGAAAGCAGAAGTATTAACGCGAGAATCAGCAACAGGTCCGAGTTGTCCTGTCGGTCATCATCACACGGTTTCTCACATTCGTCATTGTCACCAAGAATCAGGAACATCACCAGACCGATCAGCAGCAAATCTTCCTTGCGAAAGCCCTTGAATCTGCCAAATAGTCTGCTTATCAACCCATCATTCCTCGGTGGAGGGCAGGGCGGCACGGGTCTCTTTTGATCGTCGCAGAGCGGACGTCGGTCCTCCGGGCAGGGCGGAGGCTGCTTTTCCTGATAAAATTCTTCGCGTCGGCAGTCAGTCTCGCATTTGTCTGATCCGAAATTTCCACACATTTTTTCGGGCGGTGGCGGCGGTGGCTGACTTGGATTATTTTCGTGTTGACAATTGTCAATCTTAACTTCCGCTTCGCAGTCGCAGCCACGCTCCGGAAAAGCGCTGCCCGAATAATTTTCCGGCGGGCAGATGTCCCGGCAGTCCCTTCGGGCGTCATTGCTTCGGGCATACATACTAATTATATCCTTTCTTAATTGCTTCTTTTGTTCTATCTGAACAATTTTTTCGTATCAATTCCGAGAATATCGCTGATCTGCAATATGCGGATCATCTGGTCGACGCGTTCGGCGCGCGAGCGCTTCAGGTACGGCTTCAGTGCCTCGAGCAGTTCGCAGCGCCTGTCTTTCGGGAGTTTCACCGGCACTGACATTTTCGACGCCGGAAACGCTTCAGTATTTGAACTCGAAATTGGCAGCGGAGATTCAAGGCCATTTGTAACATTTTTATCGTCGTTATTTTTATTAATATCGTTATTTGATTTAACTTTTTCTTTATTATCGGCATTTCCCACATTTTGCATAAGTGGCGCGAGCGTTGAGATCATGCTCATCACCTGTGCCATCGACTCCGGGTCGGACAGGACGCTGTTTAATTTTTCCTGAAATTCCTGCATATGTCAGATTTTGCCGAGCGCCTCGAGCAGGGCACGGACTTTTTGCTCGCCGAGCATTCCGATCGCCTGATTTATGTCGGCGTCGCTGGCGTTCGAAAGGCTCGCGCGGACCAGTCGAAGATCTGAAATCGCGGCTTCAGCAGTCGATCTGTCGATTCCGGCAGCCATCGCGAGCGCGCGTATCGTCTTTGCGAGTGTTATATCGTCCAGACTCAGCAGTCTGTCAAGTGCGGTTCTGTCTATTTTCATCTCGTGTTCTCCTTTTTGACCATGATTTCTTTAGCATTATATGTATATTATGAGATATTGTTACTTTATTACTATTTTCTGGAGGTTGTAATTTTCGTATGAGGTACATTATTTTTTCCGACTCGCACGGAATGAGCGGCAATATGCGGACCGCTATCAAGCGCAACCTCGTTCCGGGCGCCGGGCTCGACGGAATGCTGTTCTGCGGCGACGGGTTCGATGGGGCGAAGCTTGTCGCGAAGGATTTCGGTATACCATTTATTGGCATACATGGCAATTGTGACCAGTCATCCGTGCCCGGAAAATCTGACCCGGCAGAAGTCCTCGCCGAGCTTGCAGGTCACAAAACCATGCTTATTCACGGGCATCGGCATTATGTCACTGATTCGACCGATTTTGCCGAGAACCGAGCGCGTAAAGCCGGGGCGGAGGTGCTGCTTTTCGGTCATACGCATATCAGATATGAGCGTTATGTAAATAATTTGTATATTTTCAACCCCGGAAGCATAGCGCTGCCGCGCGACGGACGACCGTCTTTCGGCATTCTCGAATTTCGTGGAAATGATATTTTGCTGTCTCACGGTACAATATAGAAAGGATTTTTATGTCATATTCGCCAAAGCACAATAATAAGGCTAAGATATTATCGTTTATTTTTCTTCTCGGAGCGATCGTTGTCTGGATGATCGGCGCGTACATCGGCAGGTTTTACTGGGTCGTGCAGCTCGCGGCTATACTGATGATGGTCGTCGGAACTCAGCTTCTTGGACGATTTGTTCTGATTGATTATAAGTATGTTGTACAGGATAACAACTATAATGGCTATGATTTCCTGATTTACAAAATTCAGGGAAAGAAGGCGACGAAGGTCTGCTACGTTTCGCTATCGAAGGTCATCGCAATCTTCCGGCTTACCGATCTTCCGGACTATCAGAAGAAATACGGGCGAACCAGCAATCGGTTCAATTATTGTGTAAATATCGGTGCAAAAGAAACATTTGTGTTAATATTTCGTGACGGCAAGGACCTTATCGAGGTCCGCTTCGAGCCGGATCGGAAATTTGCCGATGATCTCGCGAAGATCGCCGCGCTGCCGTCCGAGAACGAATAAATTTTCGCGGAAATTTTGCCGGAACTATTGACATTTCGGTCGGTTTGTGATATAATATATACGGAACAGAAGATTTGTTCCGTATCATTTGCTGTCGAAAGGCATTATATTTATGGATAGAAAAATCAGGCTCGGTATCATCGGCACCGGCGGAATCGCGCACGCTCACATGGGCGCGTATAAAAATCGGAATGACATCGAATTCGTCGCCGGCTGCGACATCGTCCCCGGCAAGGCGGAGGCTTTCTTCAAGGAATTCGGCGTCGAGGGCGTCCACATTTACACTTCGCACGAGGAAATGCTCGAAAAGGAGCAGCTCGACGCGGTTTCTGTCTGCACGTACAACCGTCAGCACGCCGCGCCGACCATTTGCGCACTGAAGCACGGGGTAAACGTGCTCCTTGAGAAGCCGTTTTCGGTCACTCTCGATGAGGCCGTCGAGATGTGCCGCGCGGAGAAGGAGAGCGGAAAGATCCTCACGATCGGCTTTCAGCCGCGCTTCGATAAAAATATGCAGCAGATCAAGAAGATCGTCGAGTCCGGCGAGCTCGGAAAAATCTACTATATTCAGACCGGCGGCGGACGTCGGCGCGGAATTCCGGTCAGCGATTCCAAGACTTCGTTCATCGAGGACGGAACCGCGGGCGTCGGCGCGCTCGGCGACATCGGCTGCTATTCACTCGATATGGTTCTGAACGCGATCGGATACCCGAAGCCGCTCACAGTAAGTGGTTTCAAGACAGCTTATTTCGGACGCGACCCCGAAACTTATCGCTATAATTCGTCGGATCCGCAGCGTATCGCGTCGCTTTTCGGCGTTGACGACTTCGCGGGGGCTTTGATCCGCCTCGAGGGCGATGTTATCGTCGATTTCCGCATCGCGTGGGCAATGAATGTCAACACGCCCGGCGACACGATCATTCTTGGTACAAAGGCCGGACTGCGCATCCCATCGACCGATTGCTGGAACGGTTCGGTCGGCGGTCCGATGACGATATATCGCGAATGCGCAGGTCAGTCGGTCGAAATGCAGGTGCCGATTCTGCATGACGCGCCGAACGAGGGGAGCCTTTGGGATCGAAAGATTGGTTCCTTCATCACCGCGGTGAAGAATGGCGGCTCCGCGCCGGTTCCGACATCTCAGATTATCCGCAATCAGGCGATCATCGACGGCATTCTGCGCTCTTCCAAACTCGGACGTGAAGTCGAGATCGAGATTCCGGAGATATAATTTACATATAATTAACATTTGATGCCGATCTACATAATACTCAATAAACC
>URCP01000061.1 GCA_900546315.1 uncultured Eubacteriales bacterium | reverse complement strand
TTTATAATGGAACATTTCAATACCGGACTTCCGGCAATACGCCGGTAGCCCAGTCTGGAATTCCCACATTGGTAAGGCTTGTCTGCCGGGGGTGCCCGGCTTTCTCAGATTGGTAACCTTCATTTTGGGTTTCTTCCATTTCTTCCAGATGTACATCCGGAACCTGCGCCGAAGCCATTCATCCAAAGACATCATCGTCCGCTTCATACCGGCTGCACGAAAATAGCCAATCCAGCCACGGATAAACACTTTTACTTCCCGCATCACGCCGCGGACATTGCGTCCGCGATTGCGCTTTGTAAGAAGCTTCAGCTTTGAACTTTGTGTTGGTCAGCACATTCATCCAGATTCCACCTCACGATGGACACACTTGCCTTCGGCTAACGCTTCCTGCTGCCGAGCGCGTTGTGGTCTTTCTCCACTTAGTTGTTGCCCATGCCGAGCGCGCCAAACCAGGTCAGGCTGCCATGATATCTCACGGCAGCCTGACCTTTTATATTATTCATTCCGTCTCTTCCCGGTCGGTCACGATCATGTCGATATCGTTCTTCGTACATACCACATAAACGCGCTTCACCCCGAATTTCGAGCTGTCGCAGAGGAAGTATTTTTTCTTTGAGCGCCGTATGAGCACCCGTCTTAACTGTGTCTCCTCCTCCGAGTAATCGGTCACGACGTCGTCGCAGTATCCGTTTGATGAGAAGAAAAGCGCGTCGAAGTTTATCATACTGACCTCGGCTATCGCTTCCTCGCCGACGAGCGTTCCGCTGCGGTGCACGAGCCTCCCGCCGATTATATGCGTCTCGATCCCCTTCTCGTCAAGAAGCTGTGCGAGAATTATTCCGTTCGTGTAGACGATCACCCCGTGGCATTCGGACATATACCTCGCCATATAAAGGCAGGTCGACGACGCGTCTATGAATATCGTCGTTCCGTCCTCAATGAGGGCAACAGCCTTTTTCGCTGTCTTCGCCTTCTCGAGATGGTTCTGCGACATGCGGTTGTTGATCGGCACCGGAATGTGCATATCGCCGTTCTTCATCTCCGCGCCGCCATAGTTCCTGATGATCAGACCCGAGCGCTCGAGATCAGCGAGGTCGCGCCGTATGGTCGACGGACTCATGAACGTCTTGCGCGAGATATATTCCACTGTCGCGTAACCGCTGTCACTTATGATGGACATTATCTCGTCGAGTCTTTCTTCCCTTCCCAATCCGCCTTACCGCCTCTCAATTTTTCAGACCGCCGACCGGACGCGGCGTCATCTGTAACCGTTCTTTCTCAGCACCTCAGACACATATGTCGGATGGTTCGACGTGAAGAGCTCTCCGCCATACTCCGCCCCGCGCAGGATCTGCTCCTCAGTCACGGCTCCGGCGCCGACCCACGGATGAATACCCTCGGCGATGACCGCGTCATAGGTCTCCTTCGGTGAGATCGGATCGTCAGATGTGTAGAACAGGCACGCGCAGTAGAGTATTTTCGACGCCTTGTCGCTGTTGTTTCCGAGTATCGAATACGGATGATAACCGTGCAGACGGTACTTTCCGCCATACTTTTCATTGATGTAGAGAAGAAGGTCGCCCTCAAAACTGTTTATGTACAGCCTATCGGGAGTTATTCCGTATTCCTCATAGAGAGATATTATCCTGTCCGCGCTCTCTTTCGCGAACTCATCTCCCTTTTCGCGTATGTAATCCTTGAACTCGAAATTGAACTGCATGTTCTTGTCGCGCTTCGTGAGCTCGAGGAACTCGCGGAAGGTCGGTATCCGTGTGCCCCTGAACTTCTCGCTGTACTTCACGCCGAAATCGAGCTTCTTCAGTTCCGCGAGGGTCATGTCCGACACCATTCCGGTCCCGTCCGACGTGCGGTCGACCGTCGCGTCGTGGATAACGACGATCTCGTGATCCTTCGTCATTCTGAGGTCGAGCTCGATCATGTCGACGTCAATCCCGTAGGCGTCGGTGAACGCCGGCATAGTGTTCTCAGGCGCGTTTTCAACATTGCCGCGGTGAGCGGCGACTTCGATTCTTCTTTTCATTGTTCGTCATCCTTTCAATAATCAGATCAGGCTTGCGACCGATCAGCTACGATAATTTCCCGAACTGCTCCGGAAAACGCGAAGCGAAAAACTCCGGAAGCTCGTCTATCCCGCGGATATACCCATCCGGCTTCAGCCCCGCCGCCAGAAAATCCTCCGCGGCAAAGGTAGTTCCGACCGCCACCGTAAAAGCGCCGGAAGAAAGTCCCGCCTTGACGCCGTTTATCGTGTCGTCGAACGCGACGCAATCCCCGATCGGCACTCCGAGCCTTCTCGCGCCCTCGAGATACACATACGGAAAAGGCTTCGCCTGCGGGACGTCGACAGCCGTCAGTACAGCGCCGAAATCGCTCTCCTTGTACCCGAGCGCGCGCATATTGTGCACTAGCTTTCCGGGTGTGGCGCTCGTGCAGATCGCGCAGCCGAGACCATGCTCTTTCACGAACCGGATCGCCTCACCCGCGCCGGGGCACTGATACGCTGAAGTAATATTCTCCCCGTATACCTCATAGACGCGCTCACACATCTCCGGGACATACCTGACTCCCTGCCGCTCAGCGGCGCCGCCGATATAAACCTCGTCGCCGGTGCCCATAAGCTCGCGCAGGTCGTCGTCGCTGACGATGGCGCCGAACTCCGCGAGGGCTTTTTTCGTACACTCGCGCATCAGCTCCTCGCTGTCGATCAGAACGCCGTCCATGTCGAATAAGACTGCTTTAATCATAAATACACCTCAGATCACGTACTCTGAAAATATTATATCCGAACCGCGCGGTTTTGTCAATACCCTGCGTTCAAAATGAGCAAATGAGCAAAACGCGCAGAAAATCCGGCGGAAAATGACAATACAAAAAACAGCCCGGGCGGGCTGTTTTTCTGTCATTCGGGAAGTCTGTCCGAGAACATTATCGTGCATAGACCGGGAGCGCGCAATTCCGACGGTTTCTTCAGCGCGCCGGACGCGACGAGCCGCTCGATCACATACATCGAGATCTCCGGGCAGGAATTGTAGAGCTCGGCGACCTTCCGCATCTGCTCGGGATAGCACGGGACAACAAGGCGCTTCAGCTTTTCGGCAAGCTCATCGAGAAGCGCCTGCTCATTCGCGTCCGGCTCCGGAATGACGCTCCAGAGCTTACTGTTCTCAATACACGTCGCGGGACGGGAACAGATTATGTTCACCTCGTCGTCCGCGGTGAGATAGCCTTTCTCACGGAGCCTCATGTACTTTTCGATGTCCTCCGGAGACTTCGTTATCCTGCCGGTCATGAACTCGTAGAGGTATTCGTAATCCTGCCACCTGTTGTCCGCCCAGTCAAGCTTTCTAGTGTCATAGCAGGTAGTGAGCTGCCACGACAAGACCGGGTACTTGTTAGTGTCCCGCCGCATCGGACCGCAGGACGTGTAGAGCCGCATATCAAACGGCAGATCATATTGCTTCTCGACCCATGCGCTGGCAATATAGCATCCGCCGTCGGGACGCTTCACCTTCAGTCTGTCATATGCCGCGTCGTCGAACGAGGTGTTGAACTTCTCGCGCATGGCGAAGGCGATGCCGAGCCAGTCAAGAAGGCTGTCATCCTTTCCGGGAATGTAGATATCCGAGCGGTCAAGACCTTTCAGAGCCTCGAACACGCGGTCAGGATATGTCTTCGCGACCTCTTTCGCACACGCCGTGTAAAGCTCATGCACCTTTATGTCAATTTCCGGCGAAGGGTCTTCAATCAGCACGTTTGTGAGATACTTCTCGCCTATTTTGTCAAGGAAGCCGTTTTCCTCGAGAGTGTCGACCTCGTCCTCAATCCATACCGGGCTGGTACCGAGCTCGTCGGCTATCTCACTGATGCTGCGCGGCTTGTGATACGCCGCCCAGGCGATATTCTGCGCGAGCTTTGATTTCAGATAGTATTCGGTCGCTCCGTTCCTTCCGGGGCGTCCGTCGTGGCTCAGACATATGAGTGTGATCGGGGCTATGCCAAGGTTACCTGTGTTTCGCATTTTCGTCATTCCTTCCCGAAGCTCGTCCCGCGCCGCCGAGAGATGCCACTTTACCGTTCCGACCGGCAGTGAGAGCTCTTTCGCGATGTCGGCGAGCTTCATGTTCCTGTAGTAGTGAAGAATGAGTATCTTTCTCCGCAGCCTTGACAGGTAGGCGATCTCGAGCCGCAGCTTTGACTTTGTCTCGGCGTCGAGCAGCTTCTCGGTGAAGTCGTCCGCCTCCGGCTCGTTGTCGGAGAGCACGAACGGCGCTCTCGCCATCTCGTCGGTGAATCTGGCACGGACATTCATCGCGATCTTCCAGATATAGCCGGCGGGGTTCGGAATGTTTTCCTGTTTCAGAAGCGAAGAATAAACCTCGAGAGTTATCCTCGAAGCCAGCTCCTCGGCGCGCTCGATGGAGCCGGTCTTCGACAGGGCGAAGCCGTAGATCTTCCTTGTGTAATCGCAGATGATGCGGTCGGCGGTCTCTTTGGTCATCTCACTCATCCTTTCGTCGGACGCTTTTCGCGTCTTCATACATATAGTGGCGGAAAAATCGGGAAGGTTGGCAAATTACGCAAAATCACGTTTTTTCGGAATATTCGTGTCTCAGAGCGCGTTATACTCCTCGTCAGTCACCGGCTCGCACCATTCGTTGCGGCAGTTCTCTCCGGGCACCTCGAGCGCTATGTGACTGAACCAGCTGTCCTTCTTCGCGCCGTGCCAGTGCTTCACCCCGGCGGGAATCATAACTGCGCTGCCTTCGTGAAGGCTCACGGGCGCCTTGCCCTCTTCCTGATACCAGCCCTCTCCGGCGGTGCATATGAGCAGCTGTCCGCCGCCGCTCGTCGCGTGATGAATGTGTCAGTTATTGCGGCAGCCGGGCTCGAAGGTAACGTTCGCGGCGAAAAGCCCGCTCTTCGGGTCGGTCAGGGGATTCAGAAACGAGTCCCCGATGAAGAACTTCGCGTAAGCAGTGTTCGCGGCACCGGTTCCGAAAATATTCGCCTTTTCAAACGCTTCTTTGTTTTCGTATTTCATTTTCATAATCCCTTTCTCATTGAAATTTCAGACTTTATATCTTATCCGGACAGCCCCGCTGTCAAACGCCTTGACGCTGTCGAGCTTCAGTTTCGTCACCGGGCGGTTCTCCGGAAGACCGTCGAACACGGCGCTCATTCCGCCGCGTCCGTCGATACCGGCGCCGATCAGCACGCTGACCTCATCGAGAAGCCCCGCGGCGAGGAATCCGGCGTTTATGTGCCCGCCGCCGACGACCGCCATCCTTCTGACGCCGAAACTCTCCGCGAGAATCATAACGGCGCGGCGAAGGTCGATTCTGTCCTCTCCGCAGGCAATCCATGAGATTCCGCTGTCATCGAGATACGCGAGGTATTCGCGGCTGACCTTTTCGGACATGACGATGAGCGGCGGGCGCTCGCTGTTGCTGTTATCCCAAAGGAGTGTTCCGCGGGTATCCATGACGACTTCATAGCCGTCGGCATCGACAGCCTTCGAGAACGATTCCTTCCCAAGCGGAGTCATAGTCCCGGCGTGAAACTCTCCCGGGAGTGCCATCTCGAAAGCGGCGGTAACCCTGCCGCTGACCCTCGTCGGGGCGTCGAGCGAGTCGAGCGTTTCATAGTATTCCTGCACTCCGGGAAGATTTTCGGTCATGGCGCAGTCGATGCGTCCGTCGACCGAAGTCATCATGTGGCATACGATGTATGGTTTCTTCATTTTTCTTTTGTCCTTTCTGTCGGTATAATTCCGGCGGTTCTTGACAAATTCCGGCGGGATACGGATGTTCCGCGAAAGCGATATAGAGTGGCTCAGGGTGATCGGCTTCATGAAAAAAGCTGGAATGCCGCTGAAGGAGATACGCCGGTATATAGATCTCGTGCTGAAAGGCGACGACACGATAGACGAGCGGCTCGATATGTTCAGGCGTCAGCGCGAGGCACTCGAGGCACGGATGGAGGAACTGCGGCACACGATTGAGACGGTCGACTACAAGTGCTGGTACTACGAAACCGCCAAGACCGCGGGCACAATCGACGCACCGCGCGACATGGACGACAAGGATGTCCCGGAGAAATTCCGGAAGATCAGAGATGAGCTGCGGAGCGTGAAAAACGGCTGATCAGCGACCGCGAGCCGGACGGCTCAGAGAGCCTTCTTCGGGCAATTCTTTACGCATTCCATGCAGAGGATGCATTCGGTCCCGTTCTTCCGGTTTCTCGTATTGTCGGTCGGGTCGACGTCCATCGGGCAGACCTTCCGGCACTTGCCGCAGGAGACACACTTCGACTTGTCGCACTTGACGCGGAACAGCGCGAAACGGCTCATCGGCTTCAGAAAAACGGTTATCGGGCAGATATATTTGCAGAAGGCGCGATTGTCATGAAACGCGAAGGCGAGCGCGATCCCGACGGCGTAATAAGCGATATTCCCGATGATGAACGCGATGAACATTATCCGCTCGATATTCCCGACCTTCGCGAGAAAGAGAGCGGAAACGAATATCAGTGACGCGGCAAATGTGATATACCGTATCCACCCGATCCTCCTGCGCGGTCTTTCCGGCGTCTTGTACGGCAGAAAATCGAGCACCATAGCGGTCCAGCAGGCATACCCGCACCATCCGCGCCCGAACACAAGCGGTCCGAAAATCTTCGCGACCGCGTAATGTATGGTAGCCGCCTCAAAAACGCCGGTGAACAGGTAATACCAGAACCCCTCGATCTGCATATTCTCCCCGCAGATGAGCCCGAGGTAAACGAGCATATAGCTGCCGACGAGAAGCTGCACGACACGCCGCGCGTGGCGGTAATTGCGCATATACAGATAAATTCCGAGTGATATCGACAGACCTATGTAGCTGAAATTGAAGAGGTAGAAAATATTCGATTTTGTCAGCCAGAGCGTGACGGCGACCGTCTCAAAAAGCGTCAGGATTATCAGGAGCGGGAGTAGTTTTTTCATTTTCATTTGATTGTCTCCTTCGGTAGGCGGATCATGATGTGCGGACATAATAAAAGATCCGTTCATCAAACATTTTAGCACAAATATGTTATGCTGTCAAGAATAATAACATGAAAACGGAACTTTTGATTTTAATGGGAATCCCTTTGAAAGTTTATATTGACATTTACAATTCTGTCTGATATAATATACCCGTATAAATTTTATGGAGGATAACACGATGCAGATAACCTTCACACCTGGCAGGAAATTGTTTCGTATACTTCTTCACGGTATGGAGTACGCCTTCGCGGTAAACTCGCATGGCGAGCTCATAAGCCTTCACTGGGGCGCTCCTATGAACTCGGACGACGACTATGAGCTCCTGATGCCTGACCTTAACACCACCTGGCGGACACGAGGATGCAACTCAGGCGAATATCGCTTCGGTGCTCCGTTCGACTATGCCGCTCCGGCGATACGGGTAAGATTCCATGACGGCTCGGAAACTCTGCGGCTTGAATACATGTCGCACGAGATAACCTCAGATTCGCTGATCATCACACTCTCAGACAGCTTCTACAAGCTCGATGTAAAACTCATATACAGAACCTATGGTGATCTCCCGCTCATCTCGCGCCATGCCGTTATCGAAAACCACACCGACGGAAAGGTCATCTTAAGATCGGCCATGTCCGCGACCCTTGAGCTTCCGCTCGGAGAAGACTACAGGCTGACTCACTTCGCCGGCGAGTGGGGAGCCGAGTATCAGCCGCACAGGCAGATGGTAGAACAAGGAGGCATCTTGCTTGAGACTTCATACCTCACCGACGCGGCTTCGCATATAATGCCGTTCTTCGCGCTCGACGCGGGCGGACGCTCCACAGAGACATTCGGAGAGGTCTATTTCGGGGCGCTCATGTACAGCGGAGATTTCCGGATTTTTTCCGAAACTATGCACACGCAGATCATGAAGCGCACCAGCCTGACGCTCGGAGTGAACGACCGCACCGCTGAGATTCCGCTCGAACCCGGTGAAAGTTTCGAGACACCGGCGGCTATAGTCGGCTTCTCCGACCGCGGATTCGAGAAGATGAGCGAGATACTCTACGACTGGCAGTTTGACCACATCCTGCCGCGAGGAACAAACGACAAGGCTCACACCATACGACCGGTCATCTACAACACATGGTATCCTTACGAGTTCAGTATAGATGAGCAAAAACTGATCGACTTCATCCCGAAGGCGAAATACATAGGCGCGGAACTCTACGTCATCGACGACGGTTGGATGAAGGGGCGCACCGACGATAAGCACGGACTCGGGGACTGGGTTATCGACCCCGTAAGATTCCCGCGCGGGCTCGGTTATATCGCCGACAAGGTTCACGAAGCCGGGCTCATGTTCGGTCTGTGGGTAGAGCCGGAAATGGTGAATCCGGACTCCGACCTCTATCGCGCGCATCCCGACTGGGTCCTGTCCGAGCCGAACCGCGACCGGACGCTCTCGAGAACTCAGTGCGTGCTTGATATGTCGCGCGACGATATAACAGACTGGGCTATAGACTGGCTCGACAAGTTGATAATCGACGCCAAGCTCGACTACCTCAAGTGGGACATGAACCGTGAGCAGACCGAGATCGGCCCCGACAGTCTCGAGCGCGGCGTCGCCGTGAAATACATGAAAAACATCGAGCGGATCTGGAAGCACCTGAACGAGAGGTTCCCCGACTTGCTGCTCGAAAACTGCGCGTCGGGCGGCGGCCGCGCCGACTACGGAATGCTCCCTTACGCCGACCGTGTGAATCGTTCCGATAACGCCGACCCAATTGATGTCATGCTCCTGCACGAGGGATACTCCACGCTCTTCGTGCCGAAGTTAGCCGGCGGCGCGGGCAATGTCTCGCCCTCGCCGAACCATGTGAATAAGCGGTCGGCGCCGCTTGATTTCAGAGTAAACAGCGGAATGACCGGCTCGATGAGCGTCGGCGTCAACCTGCTTAAATGCGACGATGATGAACTTGACAAGCTCCGTGACGCTGTGGACCGCTTCAAGGCGCTCCGACCGGGTTTGCAGGACGCTTACGTCTACCGCATAGTCTCGGCTCACGAGCACCCTTATTCTGTATTGCAGTATGTAAAGCGCGACAAGTCGGAATTCACGTTCTTCGCTTTCGGTCACGGTATGCGGCAGTGGGACAAACAGTCGCTGCGTTTCAGAATGCGCGGGCTCGCGCCGGATAAGCTCTACGTCTCGGAGTCGGGAGTGACGGTCAGCGGAGCCGCGCTGATGAACGGCGGAATAACGCTCGGTATGTACGGAGACTATTACAGCCATGTCGAGACATGGAAAGCTATGAACTGATACTCAATCACCCAGGATAATAAGAAATCCGAGGTCATTTCCGCGATTTTTTCCGCGAAAGTGACCTCAGATTATTTTTATGGCCATGCCTTTCGTACAAACTTACAGTTTTAAGGCGGTTTTGAAAAACGGCTTGTCCGTCCTTCAAAATTCACGACCCTATGTCATGAAAGCCTCAAAATTGTTTGGTCTGAAAATTCATTTTCAGACTCAGGGACGCCTTTCTGAGTCTGATTCAGTTTTTCTCGGCAATATACGTGCCGGCACGGTCCTGAATCATCTTTACAGTCTCATCAAGCGTTTTCACGCCGGCAAAATATGCCTCAGCATCCTCGCTTATGATCGACCAAAGCATAGAGTCGATTCGCATGAATGTGCCTGCGCCGTCAAGGAGCTCAAACATCCTGTCACGATCGGCTTCCGTTATTATGTACGACAGGTCCCGCTCAGAATCAAAGTCCGAATTTTCAATGTCGTCTGCGTACATCCACCTGACTTTTCCGGTATCGGCATCCAGCGTATACACACGTTTCATAAGGTCATCATATATTTTGTTCATAACCGTCCGGGAGCAGGAGAACTCGCCCCAGTTATCATTCGAGATATACGCGAGCATACTTTTGATAAACTCCCATGCCGCGGGCTTTACCTCAGACTTATCCACAATCGCGAAACTCGTCACAGGGCTCAGTATGACGCCGTTTCCGTCAGTATCCGGACTGCCTGTCAGGCTTGTGTCAAAGCAGCGGAACTTATTCCACATATCGCGATAAATTCTGTCAGGCAAGTCAGAATTGATGGCGGCTGTCATGACCTTATCATTCGCGTAGATATATTTTTCGTCAGTGTCATATATCTCAAGCTCATCGTCGTCAAGAAAATCCCTTACATCTGTCCGGCAATTCTTCGCGAACTCAAGAACCTCACGAAACAATGCGGAATCAAAGTCGCATCTGCCCTCCCCGATATCTACAAATTCTTCCTCAGAGCAGCAGAGCATACGGTAAAGAAGATTTTCCTGCCCGGTCTTTTCTATTACAGCTCCATCGAGTGACTTCGCGTAGTCAAGATATTCACGGAGTGTCCAGCCGTCCGAGGGCGCGTTTGATGTCTTCATTGCGAGAACACTCAAAGTATATGATGTAACAAATTCATACAGTTTCCCATCACGCTCGCCCGCGCGGAGGACGCCCGTTATAAGGTCACTCTTATCAAAATCTCCGTCAGCGTCGATCTTCTCCCAGAGATCGCAGAACAATTTCTGATTGATATATTCTTCATGCCAGCGCTGGCTATACCCGGAAAAAATCACTATGTCCGGAAGCTTTCCGGATATGATATCGTCCCGCATAAGATCATCCGCGTCTCCCCGCAAAGCTGAGTAATTGGTGATAACTATCCTATGGTCGGGATTTGTCCGGTTGAATTCCGCCGCGCCCTCTATAAGGTAATTCGGTATATACTTCCCAGCGACTCTGATGAGTTTTTTCGACTTTATTTTGTTCTCGGGGACACGCTCGAGCATCAGTAATCTGCCGTCATAAAGCATCACGATATAGTCGGTATCCTCCGGTATCACATTCATGATCTTCGTTGAGGCAAGGTCGGAATTCAGATAATCACAGACAAGTGTTGCGGAACCGTTACTCACAAGATAAAGTCCGGTCATATTGTCAAACCAGGCACCGCCTTCTCCGCCCGCCTTAAAATTCATGACTGATATGTCGATGTCTTCAGGAAGGTCTACAGCCGCCCCGAGACATTTGTTTTCGGTATCTATCGACTGGTAGCTCATTCCACTCCCTCTCACAGAAGTCCAGACATACGCCATGCCGTCCACCGAAGAATATATTCCGTTCAGATCGCCGGAAATATCAATAGAATATTGTTTCACGAGATTTTCATCGCAGACCGAAACAGAGAACTGTGTACCCAAAATGATATTTCCTTCACCGTCTGTTGCAAGATGAGTAATCTTCCCGTGCCCGGACAGTTCCGACTCATCGACTGTGATATTATCCTCGCCGCGTCGGCAGACAGAATTCTGACTTACATAGATAATGTCTCCATCAGGCAGGAACGCGGCACATCTGACATAGTCATTTATAGTCATATCGGACGTGACAGAATACTTATCGCCATCCTTCATGACTTTTACGACCCTCGTTTTGTCCAAAGAATTGTCGACCTCAAGCAAGGCATAGCCATTCCTTACGCCGAATATCCGGTTCGGACTAAAATCTTCCGGCAAAACAATATCTTCCGAACAAAAAACATTCGACAGTTTCTCATCATTATTGCTCTGTCCGCAGGATACGAACGCAAAAATCATCACGGATATCAGCAAATAACAGATTCTTCTCATTACCAGCACCTCCCTGATGATCCCATTATACCATATTGTTCTTCTTTTGTCAATACAGGCACTGACTCAAAATGGTTTTCGCAGAAAAAAGCCCATATTCAGGGGACTTTTTTCTGCGAAAAAAATTTATTCAGTCTATCACAAGAGCTTCCAACAAAAATCAGGACTTGACTGTCAGACTCTCACATACGCCCCAAGCATCGGCGCCGCACCCGCATCATACCTGAGCCAACCGCCTTCGATCGCCCGCTCGACATAATACCCGCGGTCAATGAGCGCCGCGAATCTCATGAGATTCAGTACATGGTCGTCATCCCTGAGCGACTTCGGAAGATCGTCGGTCAGTATCGCGAGTGAGCGCTTCTGAGCATCCGAGATGAGTTCTGTCAGCTCGTCTCTGATTTTTCCGAGCCTTTCGCGCTCTACCTTGTCGAGCTTTGCCGCGATGCCGGCTTTATCACGGAATACCACGACGCGCGGGATATATCTGCCGCCGTCCCGGCGTATGTATCCGTACTCCGCGAGCTTCGCGAGGTCGTTCACGTCGCATTCGTCCGCTTTTCCCTCACAGACCATCTGCAGAGCCTCGCCGAGCCTGAACGTCAGGTTCGGAACATATCCGCGCTCCTTCTCGAGCGAATAGTACCTGAACTGCTGGAACGTCACCTTCTTTTCCGGCGCGCCCGGCTCATTCAGACCGCATCCGTGCTTTCCGACCATAATCGGTTCTCTGAAGCCGACGCTCTGATAACCGATGATGTCCCACTCCCCGTTCTGAGGGCGCTTTGTCCAGACAAATTCCGGCGCCGTCCTGACCCTGTAGCCGATATTGTCAATCGCCTCCGGAAGCAGCGTCCACCCCGCGTCCTCCCGCGTTATATATCCGCCGTAGGGATCGAGCCCCCGCTTTTCGCAGGCGTCAAGATAACCGTCGATCATCTCCATAAAGAGCGGAGCCGCTTTTTCCGCCGCCTCCGACGATATTTTGTGGACGTTCTCCTGCGCCGCGCGGCTGATTATCGGGAAGGTCGTCTCGTATCTGCTTACGGTCTTTTTCAGGAAGGTCTCTCCTGTCAGGTATTCAAGCTCATCCTCCATATACGGCAGGGCTATGCCGAGCGCGAGCGCGATATCCTCCGCCGTCATCGGGTTTCCGTAGACCTCGAGAAATATGTTCTGATAAAGCCTGTGCCGCATGACGCTCCACGGCTGCCCCTCATCCCCGCCGCGGGAGCAGTTCGTGGTGAACGACACCTCGTCCGGTCTGTAGCTTCTCGTTCCGAATTCCTTTGCCATGTTCATTCCCTCTTTCAATATATTACGGGCGCGGAAGAGTCTCGCCTTGACTGTACCCTCCGGAACCCCGAGAGACCGCGCTATCTCACGGACACTCCTGTCCTCGATATAGTACGCGACAACGACATCGCGGTAGTCCCCGGAGATGAACGCGAGCTCCCGCCTCAGAAGAGACAGTTCCTCGCTATGGATAAGCCCAAGATCGACCGCGCTCCCGTCCGACGGCTCAAAAACGGTAAGATCGACATCCGCGGTGTGTTCGGCTCTTATCCGTTTTTTATCCGCCCAGACGCTGTAGCGGTTCCTCGCGACACGCCAGACTCACGCCGGAAAATTCTCCGGCGCGCTCCCTCTCTCAAGGCTCGTCAGCACCGAAAGGCATATATCCGCGGACAGGTCCTCCGCCTCATGGCTGTTCCCGGTCTTTTTCAGGCAGAAATAGAACAGCTTTCCGGTGAACTCACGTATGAATCTGTCGGCGTATTCCTTTTTATCGGTCACTGCGCGTCACTCCTCTCGCCCTTGCACACATATAGTGCGGGGTAAACATGATCGGTTGCAATTTTTTCAAAAAAAGAGCGTTCAGACCCTTCCGGGAAAGAACGCCCACGCGCCGAGGTCGGAAGACCTCTCACGTGATATTTCACATATACTTTGCCTTTATGTAGTCGCGGCTGATCTTAAGGCTGTCGAACGGGTCGCCCGGACAGGTATCCTGCTCGACGACGTAGTGCTTCACACCGATCTTCTCCGCGACCTCGATTATCCCGTCGAAGTTGATGTTGCCCTGACCGATCTCGGTGATGTACTGCGAGCCCGCCATGCCCATGTCCTTGAGGTGCAGTATGTCTATGCGCCCCGCGAGCTTCTCCATCCACGCGCGCACGTCTCCGCCGCCGTGCTGAACCCAATACGTATCAAGCACGAAAGAAGTCGTCTTCGGGTCGAGACCGTCGGCAAGAACATCCATCATCCGCTTCCCGCCGACCTTCGAGAACTCGAAGGAGTGGTTATGGTAAGTGAACTTGAAGCCGTACTTGTTTATCTTCGCCGCGAACTCGTTCGCCTGCCCGACAAATTTTTCAAGCGCCTCAAGGTTCTCGCGCGCCCATCCCGGCATTCCGCCGATGCCGATGTTCTTCGTGCCGAGGAGGTCGTGCTCCTCCATAGCCTTGTCCGGATCGGCAATGAGCTCTTCAAAGCCGCAGTGCGTGCCGCAGATCGACAGTCCGGTCTCCTTCGCTATCTCCGCGAACTTCTTCGCGCCGACGAAGAAGCCGGCGGTCTGACCCTCGTCATAGCCGAGCTCCTTCAGCTTAAGAAAGCTCTCGCGGATAGAATCCTCATCCTTCATAGCGTCGCGTATCGTGTAAAGCTGAACGCCGAGTTTCTTTATCATATTTTTTCCTCCGTAATCACGCGGTATATCTACCGCTTGCTTTTTGTTATTATAACATTAATCGACAGAAATGTCAACAGGTTCAGTCAAAATAAATTGTCTTTCCTGTCTTCGCCGACTCATATACGGCGTTCACTATCCGGACGCTCTTTATCGCCTCGAGCGGGAGGATCTGCGGGTCCTTGTGGTCGAGCACCGCGTCGACTATATTCTCGACCATCGACGCGTGACCGGTGACGAGCATCGGATCCTTCTTCTCGGCGATGCGGTTTCCTCCGCCGTACTTTTCGAGCATCTCCTCCTCTTCCTCATCCTCGTCCTCCGAGTCCTTCAGTCTCCAGCGCTTCAGAATGTCGGCGTCAGCCTCGATCGTTCCGCCGGTGCCGTAGAGCTGTATGTCGGTGCTGATACCCGGATAAGCGCAGGTCGTGCTGACAAATGTCGCGATGGCGCCCGACTTGAAGGTTATCACCGACGCCGTCAGATCCTCCGTCTCTATCTTGTGCTCGTATATACCCATTGCGGAATGCACGCTCGCGACGTCGCCCATCAGCCACTGCATGAGGTCGACCGTGTGAACAGCCTGATTCATAAGCGAACCGCCGCCGTCCATAGCCCACGTTCCGTGCCAGCCGTTGTCGTAGTAGTGCTGGTCGCGGTACCACTTGACGGCGAAGGTTCCGAGAACCTGCTTTCCGAGACGTCCTGAGTCGACAGCCTCCTTTATCGGCTTCATGACCGCGTTGTTGCGGTTCTGGTGGACGATTCCGACGGTCATTCCGGTGCGGACGCGCGCCTCCTCGATTTTCTCAGCCGCCTCGACAGTTATGTCAATAGGCTTCTCACAGAGGACGTTCTTGCCCGCCTCCATAGCCTTAACGGCGTAATCCGCGTGCATGGCGCTCGGGAGGCATATCGAGACGATGTCGATGTCCGGGTTCTTCATCATCTCGTCGAAATCCGTATACGTGAGCGTCCCGGGATAACGCCCGACAACCTTGTCCATTTTTTCCTGTATGAGGTCGCAGACCGCGATGAGATCGCACCTGTCATACGCCGCCGCGGCATCGACGTGCGCCTTTCCGATGCCGAGTCCGACAACCGCGTAACCGATCTTTCCGTTTTTCATTGTGTACTCTCCTGACTATACGGACGCTGCCCGACAGGACATTGTCCGTTATTTTATATCTATTATAATTATAATACCCGCGGCGGAAATTGTAAACCCCGTCGGGGTTTTTTGCGCGAAAAACTATATCTTTTTCCGGATATGTGGCAAAAAGCGAAACATTCCGCATCTTTATTATAGCAGGTATATATGAATATTTCATGAATCCGACGAATAAACGGCAGAATCCGGATGAGTTTTTTTAATTTCTGACTCTTGACAACCGTGCCGGACAGTGGTATAATATCTTTATAATCAAAAACATTTGAAACGATACACGCCGCGGGCAGATACGACACAAATGGTATCCGCCGCGGCAGTTTCTTTTTCTCACCTGAGGGTCCGCGGCGCGGACCTTTTGTTTTTTCGCGGCGTGTCAGGAAAGGAAAAAATCATGGAAACCACAAAGCAAAACGACTTTTTAGAGCGGGAAAAGCCCGGGAAACTCATGGCGAGGTACGCTGTTCCCTGCATAATTTCGCTTCTCGTCGCGGCGCTGTACAACATCGTCGACCAGATATTCATCGCTAACGCGCCATATCTCGGATCATACGGAAACTCGGCGAACACAGTCGTTTACCCGCTGACAGTCGTCGCGCTCGCCTTCGCCGTGCTTATCGGCGACGGATGCTGCGCGTATGTCAGCATAAGCCTCGGCGCCGGGCGCGGTGAGGACGCCGAAAAGAGCGTCACGAACGCGATAATCCTCAGCCTGGCGGTGAGCGCCGTGCTGACCGCCGTCTATCTCATCTTCCCTGACGCCATAATCACGGCTTTCGGCGGAAGGGTCAACGACGAGACCTTCAGGTGCGCGAAGGAATACTTCTTCTGGATCTCGCTTGGGATACCATTCTATGTCTTCGGACAGGCGATGAACCCGATCATCCGCTCGGACGGAAGCCCGCGCTTCGCGATGGCGTGCACGCTCGCCGGGGCTCTGGTCAACGTCATCCTCGACCCGATCTTCATCTACCCGATGAAAATGGGCATGGCGGGCGCGGCTATCGCGACTATCCTCGGTCAGATACTCACCGCCGCCCTCTCGGTATGGTATCTTGCGCACATGAAGACTATAAAGCTGACAAAAAAGAGCTTCACTCTGAAAAAACCGCTCATCAACCGTTTCCTGCCGCTCGGCATCACGAGCTTCATCGCGCAGATCGCGCTTGTTCTCTCTATGGCGGCGTTCCAGAACGTCTGCATGAAATACGGCGCCATGGATGAAATCTTCGGTCTTCCAGAATACTCGCAGATTCCTATGGCGGTCATGGGAATCGTCATGAAATTCTATCAGATAGCGATCTCCGCCGCGATAGGCATGGCAGCCGGGTGCATACCGGTCGTCGGCTACAACATAGGCGCCGGGAGAAAAGACCGCGCGAAGGCTATATTCACGAGACTTCTGGTATGCGAGGCAGTGATCGGGTTTATCGGGCTTATCTTCGCGGAGTTCTTCCCGCGCGGGCTCATCGGCATATTCGGCGCCAGGAACGAGAGCGCGTATTACACAGATTTCGCGGTGAAGAGCTTCCGGACATATCTCTGTCTGCTCCCGCTCTCGACTGTCAACAAGGGCTCGTTCATATACCTTCAGGCGCTCGGGAAGCCGGTTGAGTCGACGCTCATCTCGCTGCTGCGCGAGGGCGTGTGCGATTTTGCCGGTGTGTCCCGGGCACAGCTCGCCGATCCGGACTGGGTCAGCAAGGCACGCGGCGGTCAGGAAGCGCTCCTGCGCAAGTGCATCGGCTGCATGAGCTGCAACAAGGAGGTCGTCAACCACCGCGGCATCCGCTGCGCCATCAATCCCCGGCTCGGCCGTGAGCGGGACTACAACGCTGCAGCGCTGCGGCGCGACGGCGCGGGCCGGTGCGTACCGGTGATCGGCGGCGGGCCTGCCGGTATGCAGGCGGCCATCGTTCTGGCCGAGCGCGGCTTCCGCCCGATCCTGTTTGAGCGGCGCGCCTATCTCGGCGGCAGCGCCGTGCTCGCCTCGAAAGCGCCGTGCAAAGGGCTTGTGGCCGAGTACATCGAGACGCAGAAAAACCAGCTCGCCGCGCTCGGCGTGCAGGTGGAGCTGAATGACGCGCCGACCATGGCGGAGCTCCGGCGGCTCGATCCTTACGGTATCTTCGTCACCATGGGCGGGCAGCAGATCGTGCCGGACATTCCCGGCATTGACCGCGAAAACGTGTTCGGCATCGAGGACATTCTGCTCGGCCGCCGCGTGATCGAGGGCAGGGAGGTCGCCGTCATCGGCGGCGGGCACGTCGGGCTCGAAGTGGCCCACTTCCTGTGCGCGAACAACAAGGTCACGATCGTGGAAATGGCCGATGAGATCGGCGCGTCCGT
>URCP01000060.1 GCA_900546315.1 uncultured Eubacteriales bacterium | reverse complement strand
CCTCCGGGACGCCCTGCTGCACACCATCGCCTCCAACGCGGCCATCAAGGCCGGCTGGCACACGGAGCCCCAGGACCGCGACCCCCACATCCGCGAACACCGCGAGCCACATATTCATCTTCCCGAGGAAGCCGATAAGCATGATAGCCGCCTTCACGCCGAGCGCGAAGATGACGTTCTCACGCGATATCCTGACAGTCTTTCTCGCGATCTCCACAGCGTCGACCAGCTTTTCCGGGTCGTCGTCCATCAGCACCACGTCCGCCGCCTCTATCGCCGCGTCCGAGCCGATGCCGCCCATCGCGATGCCGATGTCCGCCCTCGAGAGCACCGGCGCGTCGTTGATGCCGTCCCCGACGAACGCTATCGTCGTCTTCTCAGGTTTCTCGTCAATCAGCTTCTCGAGCTCCGCGATCTTTCCGTCCGGGAGCAGTCCCGCGCGGTACTCCGTGATGCCGATCTCCCTCGCCGCCTTCTCAGCCGCCGCGGGCGCGTCTCCGGTCAGCATCACGCACTTCTTCACGCCGATGCCCTTCAGACCCTCTACAGCGGCTCTGGACGTCGGTTTCGGCTCGTCCGCGATAACTATGCTTCCGAGATACCTCACGCCGTCAGAGACGCTCTCGGCGGCGTACACGACCGTACCCGCGTATTCCGGCACATTAAGACCAAGAGAGGTCATCATGCGCTTGTTGCCGACATGAACGCGCCTGCCGTTTATCGTGCACTCGACGCCGTTTCCGGCGATCTCCGCGAGGTCCGAAATGTCTCCCGTCTCCGGAGCCTTTCCGCTCATTTCCGTATACGCCTCGACGATCGACTTCGCGATAGGATGCGAGCTCGACGACTCAGCCTTCGCGGCGAGCGTCACGAGCGTCATCTCGTCCGCGCCGTTTTCCAGGTGAAGCTCGGTCACCCTGAAGCTGCCCTTCGTCAGCGTTCCGGTCTTATCGAAGACAATCGCGTAAACGTCGGAGAGCGCCTCGAGGTAATTTCCGCCCTTGACAAGTATGCCCTTCTTCGACGCCCCGCCGATGCCCCCGAAGAACGCGAGCGGAACGCTGATAACCAGCGCGCACGGACAGGAAATGACAAGGAACGAAAGTCCCTGCGTCAGCCACTTCGTGAAGTTCGCCATGTTCCACCCGAAAATGAACGGCGGAACCACCGAAATCAGCACCGCCGCCGCGACGACGCACGGCGTATAGACTCTCGCGAACCTCGTGATGAAATTCTCGTACCTCGACTTCTTCCCGCTCGCGATCTCGACAAGATCAAGAATTCTCGCGGCTGTAGACTCCCCGGCGAGCTTCGTCACGCGCGCCCTGAACAGCCCCTCGCGGTTGACGCACCCGGCAAGCGCAGTATCGCCGACCGCGAGCTCGCGCGGCAGGCTCTCGCCGGTCAGCGCCGAAGTATCAAGCGACGAAGTTCCCTCGACGACCTCGCAGTCGAGAGGAATTCTCTCGCCCGGCTTCACGACGATGATCTCGCCGATTTTGACGTCGTCCGGGTCGACCGAAACAACCTCGCCGTCCCGCTCAACCGAAGCGTGGTCAGCCCTCAGCTCGACAAGCGACGTTATCGACTTTCTCGAGTTCGAGACCGCGCCGCTCTGGAACAGCTCGCCGATCTGATAGAACAGCATCACCGCGACGCCCTCGGACAAATCCCCGAGAGCAATCGCGCCGACAGTAGCGATAGCCATAAGGAAATTCTCGTCAAGCAGCTCCCCGTGGAAAATTCCCTTGACCGCCTTAATCAGCACCTCAAGCCCGACCAGCAGATAAGCCGCCGCGAACAGCGCCGCCGGAATCAACATCAAAGGTTTAAAAGCCCCGAAATCCAGCCCCGTGAACGCCTTAGCGGCAATTCCGCCGGCAAAACAAACGCCCGCGCCGATTATCTTATAAAGATGCTTCTTCTGTTTTTTAGTCAACTTCATAACGCTCTTCTTCCTCTCGTTAGAACTGAGTTCTATTCCTGAAACTCAGTTCTGATCGCTGAAACTTATTTCTCAGAGCAGGATAGTGCAATCCGGCTCGATCTTGCGGCAGATCTTGACGACCTCTTTCATGATCTTCTTCTGGTCGTCAGCCTCAGTCTCAATCGTCATCTTCTGGGTCATGAAATTGACCTCGGCGTCGATGATCCCCTCAATCTTCTTAATCCCGTCCTCCATCTTAAGCGCGCAGTTGGCGCAGTCGAGATCTTCCAGCATATAAACTTTCTTCATGGTATGTATTTCCTTTCTATAAATAGGGGTACGCGGCTTTTCTGAAGAAAAGCCTGGCAAAAGACTTTACAACTTTGCCCATACCCAAAATTTCAACCTTATTCTTCGATGTGTTCGAGGCCCATCGATATAATTGTATGCACGTGCTCGTCAGCGAGAGAATAATAGATGTTCTTCCCGTCCCTGCGCGACCGTATCAGGCGCGTCTGACGCAGCACCCGCAGCTGATGCGATATCGCCGACTGGCTCATCCCGAGTGCGAGCGAAATATCCATCACGCACATTTCCTTGATGTGCAGTGCGTACAATATCTTTATACGCGTGCTGTCGCCGAAGATCTTGAACAGCTCCTCGAGCTCATCCAGCGTATCCTCATCCGGAAGCGCGTCGGTGACTTCTTTGATCTTCGCCGCGTCCTCGGTTCCGGCGATGTCTGTTCCCTCCGTTTCGGCGCCGGTTTCCTTTATAATATCGTCGTCCATCGGACCGCTCCTTTCTTTGTGATTCGACCTTTGCTGTGATTCGACCTTTGCTGACATCTCATTCAAATCGTCGTTCATATGAATCATTGTTCATCTGTTTATATTATACCACGTTTTCCGGAAATGTCAAGGGGATTCGCGAAGATTCTGATAAGTTCGGCATTTTGCTGTACGATGTATATTTTTGAGGGGGTTGTATGTAAATGTTGACGTATGCGGGAAATATCGGTAATGAGGTTCACGTATTCGTATATGCAGGCATAAATATTCTGTCGAAAACGAATATTATGAGTCGAATTCCAGTATGTGGATTTTATGGGCTGAATTTCATGTGTAAAATGTATAAACTGACCGTACCCGATGAATATTCTTTGGGGCAGACCGACCATTTTTACCAAAAGGGCTTGCAAAATTCTTAAAAGCATAGTATAATAGTATTTGTCCTTGGATGAATGGGGGATATTGTGCCTGTTTTGCGGAGGGACCCGGAGTCAAGATAATCCGACCAGAAAAAGGAGGTCGAGAGAAAGAATAGGGGCGCCGGGAGCCGCATAGACTTTGTGTGGCGGTCGTTGTGTCGGGCTGCCGCTGCGACCTTGCCGGAGAAAAGATGCGTTTTCCGGAATTACTCTTCCCTTTTCTATGGTTCAGCGGAGATTATGGTTTGAGCCAACGAAGAGATGTGGGTCGCGCTAAAGTGAGGGCAAGGAGTAGAAGCTTCACTAAAAAAGTGTATGAAGTCTTTTGCCAGGCTTTTCTTCAGAAAAGCCGCGTACCCCTGTTTGGAGGATAGTATGATAAAGTTCAGAGATACCGGTAGAGGCGGACGGAAGCCTGAGTTTGTTGGCAGGGCTTGGGTTATGTATCCTTGTATTGAGGGGGACCATATGGTGGTTGGACCTCATGAGAGTGTGTTGATTTCTTGCGGGGTTGCCGTGGAGATTGACGCGGGGATGCGGATGATGGTTTGCGGGTGTTCTGGGGGGCTTTGCGGGATGATTGTTCATTCTTGTTTCTTTGGGGACGGGGATGAGGTTGTGCTTCGGGTCACGAATGCTTTTGATGAGGCTTGTGTGATTTTTGGGGACGGGTTTGATCTTGCGGGGCGTACGGGGCATGGGATATACCGAGGGGCGCGGGTGGTTTCGGTTATGGAGGCTTGTGCTGAGGGGTATGTTATCGGTGTGAGAGGTCCGGATGAGTTCTCATTTGAGGGTGGGTCGGGCGATATTCGGAGGTGCCGACATGAGGAAAGAAAAAGAGCGACGAGAGGCGGCGCTTTGGCGGGTGATGCGATATTTCGGCTTTTTCACGGATAGGTCTGTGAAGAGGGGCGGGAGTGAGTTTACTCGCGGGGCGGCGGGGATTGTTGCGGCGGCTGTGGCGTTTGCGGCGGCGGTGGTTTCGATGGCGGTTTTGCTGCCGTCGGGGCGGGCTGTCGAAAACATGGAGGAGGTTGACCAGACTGAGGCGGAGCGGATTGAGGTTCCGGCTTTGGAGACTGACGATTTTCTTTGGGAGCAGCCGGCGCCGAGGTTTTCTTCGCCCGCGGACGACGCTTCGTCTGAAACACGGGAAAGTGATACAATAGCCGAGTCGACCACGGAGACTGAGGCGGAAACAACTGTTCAGGAAACAACAGCGCAGGAGACCGTGTCTCCAGAGACTACAGCTCCGGAGACTACAGCTCCTGAGACAGCCGCGCCGGAGACTACAGCTCCTGAGACGACAAAAGCTCCGGAGCCCGCGCGGGAGCCGGAGAAGCTGCTGGCGGACGAGATGAAGGTTGCATATAAGATTGATAAGGACGCTGTGACTGAGGCTACGGATTATGAGATAAAGCTTGTGGCGACTGTTATACAGCTTGAGGTTATGGGAGACGGATCGGAGCTTGAGGCGTTTGAGGATACTTCGGAGAAGTATACGGAGATGCTCGGGGTGGCGCAGTGCATACGGAATCGTGTGCGGAGCGTGAGGTTCCCTTCTACTATCAAGGATGTGATTTTGCAGCCGAATCAGTTTTCACCGGCGTCTAAGCTTGATATGTACGAGCCGACGGACGCGGCGGTGACGGCGGCGCGGGAGGTAATGCTGAAGGGCGTTACGGTCTTCGCGGACAACTATTATTACTTCTGCGCGACGATGGTGTCGTCGACGTTTGAGGCACAGAATGAGACTTGCCTGACGAAAACACAAAGCGGTACATACGATAAGTGGACAGGTCATCTGACTACTTTCTACGCCGGGCGGCGTTGACGCCGCGGGCATAGTCAATGTTTCGGCTCCGGGCGGATGAAGGCTCTGCCACATCAAACATCCTGCATCGAGCAGGTTACAAATTAAGTTAATCCCCCAAATCCCTTTATAGAACGAAAAGCTCCGATGGCGTAAAAACCACCGGAGTTTTTCGTTATTGTTTTCTAACTGAATAAAACAAAAACATCCAGCTTCACGATGGGTAATTGCGTCGCGAAGCTGGATGTTTGATGTGGCAGAGCCTTCATCCGGCTGTAGCCGAAACATTGACTATGCCCGCGGGGGCTTCCCCGCTTATCTGCTTTCGTTGATGTAGGTGCTTGCTCTGTTCTGGATTATTTTTGCTGTTTCGTCGAGAGATTTCTGACCGTTGAAGTAGGCTGCTGCTTCTTCGTTGATTATGTCGGTTAGTTTGGTGTCGTAGCGGGCAACCTGGGTGGTGTTTTTGATTACGTCCATGATTTTGTCTACCTGAGTTTGGGTCAGGGGGGTGGACCAGGGGTCGTTGTAATCGATGTCGGGTTCTGCTGGGGTTTCCTCAGATGTGGTTTCCTCAGATGTGGTTTCGGCTACTACCGAGGTCGCGTAGGCGATTCCGCCGCTGTCCTGTTTGGTCATTGCTATTTCGGCGAGTTTGTCGAGGGCGGCTTTGAGTACTGGGAGACCGTCTGTGGGGTTGCTCCAGTAGCCGTATTTGTTCTTGACGGGCATTTGCGCGTCTTCGTTTATCAGGGACTTCAGGAATTCCCACGCGCCTTCTTTGTTCTTGGAGCGTTCGGAGATGCAGTATTCATAGTTTGACTGGATGGACGCGCCGTTGCCGTTGTCGCTCGGGAAGCCTATGAAAGAGAAGGCGTCGGTCTTGAACTGGCTGTTGAGGAGGTTGCGATAGCTGTTGGCGAGGTCCCAGAACTGGACGTTCGCGAGGAGAACTCTGTCTTCGGCGTAGCGGTTCTCGTAGTCCTGCCAGAAGTTGGAGTCTTGGTCGCTGCCGTTTACGGTGTCCCAGAAGTTTTCGGTCGAGAGGGACGCGGCGAATTCGAGGAGATTCTTGAATTCATCCGAATCGAAACGGCATTCGCCTGTCGCGGAGTCGACGAAGCTGTCGCGCGCGAAGAGCAGCATCATCTGAATGAAGATGTCGCGGTTGAAGTCGTTGTCGAAGATCTGGAGACCCTGATGATTCTTCACGAAGTCCATGAATTCAGCGACGGTCCAGCTCTTTATGCCGCCGAGGAGCGAATCCTTAGCCGCGAAGGTCGAAAGGTAGAAGGACGGAACGAGCGAATAGAGCTTCCCGTTCATCTCATACGCCTTGAAAATATTCTCGAGGTAATCCGCCTTATTGAACGACGAGTCGTTCTCCATTATCTTATAAAGATCAGTGAACAGGTCCTTAGAAACATAGCTGTCGTAATTCATGTCAGATGTGACAATGATAATATCCGGAACCTTACCGGAAATCAGGTCATTATTGAATCTCGTAGTTCCGGCGGTATAATCATCGTCAGTGTTATACTGCGAATAATCAGTCACGACAATACGGTATGTATCGCTCGCCTTATTGAACTTAATGACCTTCCGCCTCATGTCATAATACAGATTCGGAGACGACATAGTAATAATAGTCTTCTGCACGACCTGATCATCCGGAATACGAGTAAAATGCGTAATAATATCCGTCTGGCTGTCGCTGTCCCAACCGGTAGCGATAAACTCATCCGCGCTGATAACCGCCATATTATAAACAGAGTTCGTATCAACGTCCGAATTTATGAAATTAAACACCTCAGTCTTAGTCCCCGATTTCAGATCATACCCGAAAACCGAATTATCATTCCTGGTGTACAAATCATACCCCGGACCATACATCACACTGTACATATCGCCGATAGAAACCGAAGTAGTAAACTCATCCCCCAGCTTCCCGTTCGCCGCGTCAATCTCATAATACTTAGTCTCGGACTTCTCCCCATAAGTACGTATCTGCGCGTAAATCTTACCGCCAAACACAAACAACCCGTTGACGTTAAAATTATCACTCTCAGAAAGCCCCAGATCCACGTCCACAAGCTTCCCGTTCTCAAGCACCTTAACAGCATCCCAAGACGACAAAATGACGTCTCCGTCCGCCGTAATCTTCATATAACTCGGGTAAAACGACATCCCATAATAATTCCCGTCGTCATTCCCCTCCTCCGGCTCGTCAGCGACAATCGTAGTCTCCTCATACGTCCCGCCGGAATACTTCCGCAGCACATAAGATTCCTCCGACACAGCCTCACTATAAGTATAAGACCTTATAAGCGCCCACAAATTCCCATCGTCGTCAAACGCCGTAGCCGACACATTCATAGACGAATTATCAGTATTAGTCAACTCAAAGTCAATCTCGTCCCCGAACGTCCCGTCCGTCCCGATCTCAACCATGAACTGCCTCTGCCCACTGTCCGACCAATCCGAACACTGCGCATAAACCTTCCCGCCAACCGACGTCAATGACTCCATATAAAAACTGTCCGCCTCAGCATACTTATCCGGAAACTTCAGACTCTCCTGCCGGAACACATTAGTAAGCTTAACCTCGTCCTTATTACCTCCGCACGAAGGTACCAAAACCATAACCGAAGCAAGCGCAAGCGCTCCTGCCACTATCCTTAGTTTATTCATACAAACCTCCATTAAGGGGTACGCGGCTTTTCTGAAGAAAAGCCTGGCAAAAGACTTTATACACTTTTGCTGACCCCAATTTCTTCTCCTTTTTTTAGTTTTTTTGATTTCTTTGGGTGGGAATACCTATAATTCTTCCACCACTTCTTGATGCCGTCCCACGCCGCCGTGAAGATCTTCTTTCGGTTTATGTAGAACAGAACAACCTCAGCAGCCGCAAGCAGACAAATAATCACAATCGGCACAAACTTAAACACATACAGCCCCGCCGCCTTATCCGCCAGAATCGTCGCCGTATTCTCCCAATAAGGATAAACCACAAGCTTCTGCCGCACCGACCGCTCCGCCGAAGTCTTCAAATTCGCCAACAGCCCCCGGTCCGTAAACCGCGCGCTGTTCTCAATCAACTCATACTCCGTCTCATCAACCGAAACCGCCTTAGCCACAGCGTCCTTAGCAAAATTAGTCACCGGATCCGGCATACATATCTCAAAACAAGTAATCGGCAATTCGCCGTCGCTCCCGACCGTAACGCTCTTAAGCGTAGAATAAATCAGAAACATCCGCCCATTCTCGCCGTAAAACTGCTTATAGTCCGGATCCACCTCGCACACGCCCGAAATATTGAACGTAACCCCGTTGACCTCAATCTCCCGACCGACCACGTCCGACGAACCGAACAACTGCCAAGCCAGATTATTGTCAATAATACACTGCTCCGTATAAATCTTATCGTCAGTATTGAAATACTGCCCCGACAGCATCTTCAGCCGGTGGAACACAAAGAAATCCTTCCCGACCCCCGTCGCCGTCGCCCTTATCCCGGACTTCACCGCCTTGCCGTTCTCCGGGTCCTCACGGGACAGCGTCACGTCCGTCTCCGCCGAATAAGCGTACGCGTAAAGCCGCGCCCCCTCATTCTCGGAAGAAGACGAAATCGAAGCCCCCGTCAGAGCCGAATCTATCGACGACGGAACCGACCCCGCCGCCATAGACTCATCGAACCCGGCGTAAGGCGATATAACAGCCGTCAACTGCGCGTACCTCGTACCGTCCGCCGCCCATCTGGACACCACCTGCTGACAATCGAGCTTTCTCGAAAGCCCCGTCTGCACAAGCCCGAAGACGATAATAAGTATGACGCACACCGCCGTTATAATACCCGCCGAGATCTGAAACTTTTTCATAAATCACAAATCCCTTCCGGACACGGGAAACGAATCGCTCCCGTGTCCCCAACACCCGCGTGGAAACACCTTGGGGTTTCCTATTATTTCGTTGTTTCTGCCAACCTCACCTGCATACCGGTAGATATCGGCGAAGTGGAAGTCGTAATGACGAAATCGCTCGACATAAGTCCGCTGACCGCGGTATTGGTATCATCGGAGGAAAGCACCGTGACGTCTGTACGTCTCGCTATGTACCTGTTTCCGAGCGGGCTCGACTTGACCTCGACGGTCAGGACGAACTTACCGTTATTATCCTCGCGGATAGCCGAATTCGGCACGACGGTATCGTAGCTCTGTCCCCTCTCGCCGATAGTCAGCTGGAGAGTCTGACCGACGGTAACGTCGCCGCTGAGGGTAACGGTCGCGATCTTGGAATTGCCCGGATTCTGCGGGTCGTTGCGGATACCCGCGATCGACGCGTCAATCGTCGACCACCACGAATTCGAAACAGTGACCTTATCGCCGACGCGCACGCGCTTAGCCTGCTCCGCGTCGAGCGACACCTCGCAGGAATAACCGAGGTCAGTCGAAACAATCTCGCAAAGCGTCTGACCGATAGAAGTCTCGGTTCCGACCGTCGCGCTGATGGAAGTAACCTGTCCGGCGACAGTAGCCTTTATCTTAGCGTCGACCGAATTCGCCTCGTACTTCTCGACGAGAGCGCGCTGTTTGTCGATGTTCTTCAGCAGCTCGTCGATATCGAGCTGATTCTTCTGATCCTGAAGGTTATTCTCTTCCTTCTTCTTGTCGAGATTATGCTGCATCGTCGCGAGCTCATCAGTGAGAGCCTGTATCGTCTCCTGCTGCTTATCCGGGTCGGTGACGTCCTTGGACAGCTCCGACTTCTGGTCGTTCTTATCCGAGATGGTCTCCGTGAGCTTATCCGACTTATCGGTCAGAGCGTCGACAGACGACTGGCACTCCTCGAGCTTTCCGAGCTTATCGAGCGACTTGACGGTAGAATCCGCCTCGGTGAGCGCGGTCTTCGCCTCGTCATAAGCCTTCGACGCGTCCTCAGCGGCGGTCGTCGCGAGCTTCTTATTCTTAGTCGCACTGTCGAGCGCCTTCTTAGCGGACTCAGTTCCGGCGATATTATCGAGCTTCCGCTGGAGCTCAGCGAGCTGCTCGTTATAGTCCTCCATCTTTCTCTCATACTCAAGCTTCTTAGCCGCCTTATCCGGCGCCTTCTTTTCGAGCAGAGCCTCGTAAGCAAGTCTCAGTTCCTCCGACTTAGCGTACCATCTGTCGACAGCCTCCTGGCTCCCCTGCCCCTGATTCAGCAGATAAAGCGCGTTATTATAAGCGTAATCCGCGTCAACCCAAGCGTTATAAGCGTCGCTGACCTCCTTATCGGAAGCCTCCATCGCGATCTTATAATCCTCCTTATATCTGCGGATCTCCTTATTCAGGTCATTGATCTTCTTAGTCAAATCCGCAGCAGTAGTCGACTTATCCGGGTCCAGCGCCTCATAAGCGTCATTCGCCCGCTCATAAGCGTCCTCCGCCCTCTCAAGCGCCGCCGCCGTCTGCTCCTTCTTAGCCTCCGCCGCGTTATACTCCGAAAGCGCCGTATCATACTTAGCCTGCGCCTCAGCCAGCCTCTGTGCGGTAGTCTTACCGTCAATAGAAACATCCGCCGCTCCCGACTGCAACTTCGCGATCTGATTATTATAAGCCGTAATCTGCTTCTGAATCTGCTTCTGCTCCGCCGTCAAAGTCTTAATCTCCGCCGTCAGAGAATCAATCAACGCCTTATTCTCAGTAACACTGTCAAGCGCCTTCTGCGCCTTCTTCAACTCATCGCTCTTCTGACGAATAGCCAGCTCATCCGCGTAATAATCCACGCCCGCCTCAAGCATCTTCAACTTATACTGCTTCTCATACTGCTCAAGCTGATCACGCGCCGTCTTAAGCTCCGTAGACTCCGCGTCCTCAAGGTAAAACAATATATCCCCGATCTGGACATCCTGCCCATCCTTGACCGACGCCGATGCCCGTATCCTGCTCATTATGCTCCCACTCTGTGCATACTGCGCCGACACCTCCGGCAATGACCAATTCATTATCGTATTCGAAAAAAACGTAAGCACCAACATCACCGCGAGAAATATTATTATCGCGTTCTTTACCCACGCCCGTCTCTTACTTGCATTATCGTTCATAACTAACTCCTTCATTTTGGGGGTACGCGGCTTTTCTGAAGAAAAGCCTGGCAAAAGACTTCAAAAACTTACTTCATTACTGCGCTAAGATAACGCAACAGCTTATCCCTTAATGCCGCCGGAATACGATATGCCCTCCACGAGGTAATCCTCGCTGTACAAGAACATCAGCAGCGTCGGCACCATGTACACAGTCGCCACAGCGAACGCTATTCCCGCGTCACTCGTATTCACCTTAGACAGGAACACCGACAACGGATGCAACTCACTATCCTTAAGAAGTATAAGCGGCTGCTCCACCATATTCCAATAATCGATGAACACAAGTATCGCCACCGAATAAATCGTACCTTTACAAAGCGGTACGAATATCTGCGTAAATATCTGGAACTCATTAGCCCCGTCAAGCTTCGCCGCCTCAACCACCGCATTCGGTATCCGTCGCATAAACTTAGTCAATATAAACACCGAAAACGGAGCAAATATTCCCGGCAAAATAATCGCCCACCGCGTATCCAGAATATGCAGCCACTCAGACACCAGATAGTTCGGAACCAAAGTCACCTGATACGGCATCAACATCAGAATCACGTAAACAAAGAACAAAGCGTTAGACCACTTAGCCCTGTTCCGCGCGAAACAATACGAAGCCCCAGCCGCTATAGCTATCTGCCCGATCACAATCGGCACCGTAAGTATCACCGAATTCCAGAACTTCAAGAGATAAGCCGGACTCGTAATAAACGCCGTCTTATACTGCCCGAAGCTCACCATATCCGGAATGAACTTCAGATTCACCTTAGACGATATATAAGTCTTCGAATCCGACCCCGCGTTCGAAAATATCTGTCCGTAATTCGCCGATATCTCCGTCGTCGACATAAACGAATTAGTTATAGTCAACACAGTCGGCATCAGAAACACAAACGCAAAGAACGCAATAATGACAAACGTCACCCAGTTCAAGAACACCGCCTTCTTCTTATTGAAGATCCGCCGCTTCCTCTGCTCTTCTATTGTTAATTCTTTCTTCAATATATCACATCCTTAATATGGCGCAAAAGCGTCGAAGTTTCGTGGCGGTCTTCCCGGCCGGCTCGTCCGGTCGGGAAGATTTGCGGCCTCCTGCCGCAAAAGTCATGAAACTTCCTTGGAAACCGCCGGGGCGGTTTCCTTTATTCCTCAATGTCCTCTTCTATGTGGTTGTCAACAATGAACATCGCGCCGATAATAACTATCATCGCGATACTCATAAGTATCGCCGCGCTCGACAATTTCTGGTAATCAAGCGACGCGAACGTATTATTCATGAAATGCTGCAACATATAGAGCGAATCATACGGATAATCTCCGGTCAGCAGGTAAACCTCGCGGAAAACCTTGAACGAGTTGATGACGCTCATCAGCGTGACGAACAGAATACTCGACGAGAGATATCTGAGCTTAATCCTGAAGAATATCTGCCAGCGTGAAGCGCCCTCGAGCGTCGCGACCTCGATGACGTCGTTCGGAATATTCGACAGCGCCGCCATGAAGAGTATCATGTTGTATCCGATGTTCTTCCACAAAAACAGCAGCACGACGACGACCTGACTGAACTCCGACTTGAACCAGTCGATCGACGCGATCCCGAGCGCGTTCAGCATCTCGTTCGCGACGCCGTTGTAGTGGAACACGACCTGCCAGATAAGGATTATCGACGCGACCGGAACCATCATCGGCATTAAAAATATCGTTCTGAGGTTCGACTTATACGGAATGTTCTTCTCGAGCACGATAGCGAGCAGCAGCGGAAGTATGACCGCCAGCGGCACCGCCGTCAGTGAAAACCTGACCGTATTAGCGACGGCGCGCCTGAACGCGCTGTTCTTCACGAGCCTTATAAAGTTGTCGAGAAAAACGAACTCGCGGTTGATCGGGCTGTCGACGAATGAATAGTATATGACAACGAGGAACGGCACTATGTAGAAGGTCAGGAGCCCGACAAACGACGGGATAAGAAAGTAAGTGACCGAGCGCTGCTCACGCCGCTGGATTATGTTGAGTTTACCCTTTTTGGGCTTGTCCGGCTTTTTTGTCCCGGGTGATTTCGGGACGGCTTTCCTGAGCCCGGATGGTTTGGATTTCAGATCGATCTGTTGATTCATGTAAAAGACCTCGCTGAGGGTGTTGCCCCCGAACATGAAAAATGTTATTTCCGGAGATTTAGACGCGGCGGATGTCAGAATGTTCCGCGAAAACGAAAATTTTTCTCAGGAATTTTTCGTGCGATGTTCCGCTGTATTGCTCCGGGTGGTACAGTATATATATATGATAACATATAATTATGAGGTTGTCAATAGAACTTAAGAAAGATTAATCTTTTATTACAGAATAAAAATTGCACTTGACAAACGCGAAGCGCAATGATATAATATATAATGAAAGGAACGGTGAATACGTATGGATAATATGGTAATTGACCTTCATCTTGACCCGGAAGTCAAAGCCGGAATGGAATCTGCGTGCAGAAAAGCCGGCATCAGCATCCGCGCGGCGTTCTCGATGTTCGCCGCAAAGGTTTGTCATGACGGAAAGATCCCGGATGAGATCACAGACGACTCAGACGACGGTTTCTACTCTCCCGAAAACATGAAAGCGCTCGAAAGAAGCCTGAATCAACTCAAAGAAGGCAAAGTAGTCATAAAGACAATGGAGGAACTGGAGGCAATGGCTCGGGATGGGGAATCTGACATTCACTGAGGAAGCGTGGGACGACTACCTGTACTGGCAGAGGCAGGACAAGAAGACCCTCAATCGGATAAACACGATACTCAAAGACATAAACCGAAACCCATTTGACGGAATAGGTATGCCCGAACCACTCAAAGGAAATATGTCCGGCTATTGGAGCAGACGTATTGATTCCAAGAACAGGATAGTATACCGCGTATGCAACGGAAGTATCGAATTGATGCAGTGTTGCAGACATTACAATGACAAATAATCGCATCCCCTCCGGGAATTCCGGAGGGGATAATTTTACGCTTTCTTCAGCTTCGCGTAAGTCGCCATCAATTTCTTGGTCCCGACCTTATCAAACATAATCTCATAAAGTATATCCCCGCCCATCTGCTTCGCGGAGAGTATCTCCCCCGAGCCGAATATCGGGTGGGACACCTTGTCACCGGCGTCGAAACGCTCAATCGCGCCCGCCTTGCCTACATCCGAGGCGAGGTCGGCGGATTTCAGGAATTCCTTTGAAATCGTGGGCTTCTTTGAGCGGCTGGTCGCGCCTGGCTCGAGCTTCGGCATATAGCCGAGGTCGATGATATCCTGCGGGATCTCGTCGATGAACCTCGAGCGCGGATTGAACTGCGTGCGCCCGAAAATCATCCGCTCACGGACATGGACGCAGTAAAGCCTCTCCTTCGCGCGGGTTATCGCCACATACGCGAGCCTTCTCTCCTCCTCGAGCTCCTCCGGGTCGCTCGCCGCCTGAAGCGACGGGAAAATTCCGTCCTCAAAGCCGGGCAGGAACACGACCGGGAACTCAAGTCCCTTCGCCGAATGTATCGTCATCAGCACCACCGCGTCCGCCGTCTCGTCGTAGCTGTCAATATCGCTGACAAGCGCGACGTCCTCGAGGAAACCGGAGAGGGTCGGCTCGTCGTTCTCCTTCTCGTAGTTCACGGCGTTATTGATGAGCTCGCCGACGTTCGCTATCCTCTCGAGCCCGTCAAGCCCCGAATTCTTCAGCATCTCGCTGTAGCCGGTCAGCTCGAGAACCTTCTTTATCAGCTCAGAGACCGGTATCGTGTCGACCTCCGCCTTCAGCGTCCTTATCATCCGGACAAAATCGGTCAGTCTCGCGGCGCTCTTCGAGAGCGCTGTGTACGAGGCGGCGTTCTCCATTATCTCGAGCGGGCTTCTGTTCTCGTGCTCCGCGAGCGCGAAGACGGCGTCGATTGTCGACTCGCCGATCTTACGCTTTGGTTGATTTATGATCCTGCGGAGCCTTATCGTGTCGTTCGGGTTCTGTAGAACCGAGAGGTACGCGACGATGTCCTTGATCTCCATGCGCTCCCAGAACCTGACGCCGCCGAGCATTCTGTACGGCACGCCGCTCTTCGCGAGGTAGTTCTCAAGCATATTCGACTGCGCGTTCATCCTGTAGAGAACCGCGAAATCCGAGTACTTCCGGTGCCCGCGCGTGACGCCGTCGAGGATCTTGTTGATGATATACCGCGCTTCCTCGTTCTGGTTCTGGAGCTTCTTGACGCGTATCTTGTCGCCGACCGCGCCGTCGCACCAGAGGTTCTTCCCTCTTCTTCCGACGTTGTGCTTTATCACCGAGTTCGCGGCGTTAAGTATATTCTGTGTCGACCGGTAATTCTGCTCCAGCTTCACGACCTTCGCGTCCGGGAAATCCTTGTCGAAATCGAGTATGTTCGCGATAGTCGCGCCGCGGAACTTATATATCGACTGGTCGTCGTCGCCGACCGCCATGATGTTCCGGTACCCGCCGGAGAGCAGCTTCGTCAGCTCGAACTGCGCCTTGTTCGTGTCCTGATACTCGTCGACAGAGACGTACCTGAAGCGCTTCTGGCAGTAGCTTCTCGCCTCCTCGTTCTCGCGGAGGAGCTTCACGGTCTTCATTATTATGTCGTCAAAATCCAGCGCGCCCGCCGCCTCGAGACGCGACTGATACATCGTGTAAACCCCGGCGAGCTTCGAGAGCCTGAAATCGCTCCCCGCCTCCTCCGCGAACCCTCTCGGGTCGAGAAGAATATCCTTCGCGCGGGAAATCGCGTTCATAGTTCCGCGGACCGGGAACATCTTGTCGTCGAGCCCGAGCTCCTTCTGGCACGCGGTGACGAGCTTCTTCTGGTCGTCCGTGTCGTAAATCGAGAAATCCTTCGGCACGCCGATATTCTCGCCGAAACGTCTCAGGATGCGCACGCAGGTCGAGTGGAAAGTTCCCGCCCAGACCTCCTTCGCCATCGACTCGTCGCCGAGGACCTTTCCGAGACGCTCCTTCATCTCCTTCGCCGCCTTGTTCGTGAAGGTTATCGCGAGCATCGCCCACGGCGGGGTCGACTCGTGCGGGCAGGACTCGAGGAGATCGCATATCTCCTCCTTCGTGATGTCCGGGTCGGCGGCGGCTTTCTCGAGCGACGCGACGAAATCCTCGGTCATCCCCTCCGGGACAGTCTCGTCGTAATACATATTTCCCCAGCGGATTATATGCGCGATGCGGTTCACGAGAACGGTAGTCTTTCCGCTTCCGGCGCCGGCTATGACAAGCAGCGGTCCCTTCACCGAGAAGACGGCGTCGAGCTGCCGTTCGTTCATTCCTTTGTACAGCCGCGCGAGCAGAGCGCGCTTTGCATTCTGATATCTTTCAAACATGATCCTTCTATGCCGGAGAAAAGAAAAATACTCCGGCGCCCCCCTTTTCGAAAAATTTCAAGATCAGACGGGATCGGGTTGCGGATCTTGATACTTCATACTTCTATTATACCATTTTTTTTTCGAATTTTCAAGTCAAAATCCGACAATTTCATTTTTTTTCAAAAACCGCTTGAAATGTCGGCAAATATGTGATATAATTTATAAAAGGATATTTATTTGCAGTGTGTTGGTTTTTATCTATTACTTAAAAAATACTTAAAAACATCAGGGGGGATATAATAATGGCAGAACTCACAGGGTACCGTCCGAAGGCAATACTCGAACTTTATGACGACGAGCAGATGTTCAACGTCCTCGCGATAGCGGACTTTCACCCGGAACAGGCAGTCTATCTCGGCACAAGGCGGCTGAAATCCAAGAGGGTCAAAAACCGCATCCTCGGATTCATCGAATCGCTTGAAATACCAAGCACCTGTTTCTTCTATTCAACCGAAATGCTGTCGCTGAAGGCGGTAATCGCGGAGCTCGAACACATTCTGGAGCTCTACCCCGACATAGCGATAGACATAACAGGCGGCTTCGAAGTCGCAAGCACCGCCGTCGGAATCTTAGCGCAAGAACGCGGAATCCCGGTCTTCAGATACGACGCGCTCGAACGCTCCTACAGAAACATAATGAACTGCCCGTGGATAGACAAAGTCAAATCCGACCCGAAAATCACGGTTGAAGCCATCATGCGCCTCAACGGCAGCACCTATCTCGGACACGGTCACGTGGCGGTGGAGTCACTGTCCGCGGAAGAATCAAACGATGTCCTCGGGCTCTTCTCCCTGTTCAAAAAATACTACAGGACATGGCCCAGACTCTCCGAATACCTCAGACCCGCAACCGACGACTACTTCGCCGAAGACGAAAACGACCCGCTCAGATTCGAAGCCCCGTCGTCCATTGAAGGCGAAACCAAAGACACAGTATACTGCGACACAATAATCATGTCCGCCCTCGCGGACGCCGGCTACTTAAAAGACCTGCGCACCACAGGCGGAACCATCTCCTTCCGCTACAAAAACGCCGTAGTCCGCGACTGCCTCATCGACACCGGCAGCGTTCTCGAATTCTACGTATACGTAACCGCCCGCAACAGCGGATACTTCCAGGACGTACAAATCAGCGTAAAAACCAACTGGGACGTAGCCCCCATCCAACGCGTCGACACCATAAACGAAATCGACGTAATCGCCGTCCACGGCGAAGTCCCCGTCTTCGTCTCTTGCAAAGCCGGCACCCCCGACGTCTTCGCCCTCGCCGAAATCAAAACACTGGCAAGACACTTCGGCGGCAGCCAAGCCAAAGCCATGCTTGTCACAATGTCCGACGTCCGCGGCGGCGACGTATACCTCTTCCAACGCGCCTGCGACATGGAAGTCACCATGGTCGACTACAACGACATTATCGCAGAACGCCTGGAAAAAAGACTTATAACTACTGCTAAAGTTTTATGAAATTGGGGGAGAGGGACTTTT
>URCP01000059.1 GCA_900546315.1 uncultured Eubacteriales bacterium | reverse complement strand
AGAGGCACTCGACCGCCTCACGCGAATTTTCGTACCCGCATGGCCACGTGCGGATGTCGAGCACCGGCGCGTCAAGGTAGAGCCCGCGGACGCGCTCCGGGTATTTCGCGGCGTAGTTGACGGCGTAGAGCCCTCCGCGGCTCAGCCCCTCGAGCACCGCCTCCTTCGCGAGACCGAAAGTCTCGTTCGTGAAGTCCTGAAACTCGCGCAGCATCTCGAGCGATTCCGGGCAGCCGTACATATCGCTCGCGGAATGGTAGGCGAGGTGCCAGCCCTTCTCGAGCAGCGCCTTGTCGACCCAGTCGAAGCAGCCAAAGAACTCGGTGCGCCAGATGACGGGATTTCCCGGGAGCGGTCTGTCCGGACGGACGACGAGGGAATTCCTGCCGTTCAGCTTGAAATTGATCTGTTCGCGACCGTGATATTCGGTCGTTGAAATATATTCGTAGAGCATTTTTTCCTCCGAAAATAATTGATGTAAGAATTATACCACCACAGAGGAAAAATGTCAATGGGTGGCGAGTATTTTTCCGCGAAAAATATTGACATATCGTTATTTTTGTGCTATAATTATAAAAACAACCTCGGGAGGCAGATTATGGAAGAGCTTCTGAAACGGCTTATGAGCTACGCGCGGGTCGCGATACTGCTGATCATCTCGCTGATTCTGATGGTATGCGGGACAATTGATCATCTCGGCGTGCTGTTTATTATCGGGCTTGTCGTCGCGATTGTCACCGCCGTGCGGTTCGCCTGGATGGCGATCTGGGATATTGTCTGGAGCAAATAAGAGAAGATGCCGCTTGCGGCATCTTCTGCTGTTTTCCGGGGGGTTTTTCTACGCATGGAATGAATCTGTTTTTTTCAGCTCGGCTGCTATATCTCGCCCACCATATATGACGCGGACAATCGAAACCGTAAGATTCTTTTCGTTGCAGCTGTAGAACACTACGTAATTTTTTACCGTGAAATAGCGGATTTTCTCTGTTTTCACCGGCCAGTCCCGGTAGACAGGATAGCGCACGGGCATTGTTTCAAGCTTTGATATCCGTGCTGTTATCGCATTGACGACAGACAGAGCCGCCTGCGGCTCGAAAAGGGCATAGCTGATATAATCGAGAATGCATCGTATATCCCGGGTTGCCGGCGGCGTGTAGCTGATGCTGTATATCATAGCCCGTAGTCTCTTCGCAGCTCTTCAAGAAACTCGTGTTCGGGGATAGTGTTCCCGGCGCGCACTTCCGCCATGCCCTTTTCGAGCTCCGCGTTCAGTTCTTCTTTCGTCATGTTTCCGAGCATCAAAGGTGCGTTTTCGTTCAGCTTGACCTCAAACGGTATGCCACGCTGTATTACGACCTGTCTCAGAAACATACCGATGGCGTTCGACATCGGTATCCCAAGTCTGGTGAGAATGACCTCCGCCTGTTCCTTTACGTCTGGCTCGACTCTCGCGAAAACATTTGAAGTTCTTGACATCATGACACCTCCAAGTAATAGTGTATTTATATTATAACACGCTTGCTTGCTAAACGCAAGCAATACGCAATCTTTTTTACAAATTGTTTACCAATCAAACTGCGATAAATCTTTTTTTCCATATCTCCAGCCCGTTCACCGAGCACAGTTCCTGCAAATAATCCGCCCGTATCGCCCGCTCGAACTGCTCCCTCGCCTCTCCCGGCAGCCTTTTATAATCGCTCGGACGTGAAATCACCGGTATCGTGATTCCGGACACCATCCCGCGCCCGACCTCGTTCGCCGCGAGGAGGGAAGTGTAAAGGGGCGTCTCCGCGAGGTCAGCCATCGTATAGCCGAGCATCGAGCCGAAAATCGCCCGTCTCAGTCTCGAGCGCGAATACCTCCGCTCCGACGCGAGGTCGAGGATTCCCTCGATATCCCGACGCTTCTTCGCAGCCTCGTGCAGGCGGTTCTCGATGCCGCCCGAGACCTCCATCTTCCCGCGCATTTCCCGCTGGGACAGGCGCAGGAACGCGCTCACCGCCTCGTCGAGCGGTTTTATACACAGCCGTCCGGCGTCCCTATCGCGCTTCAGGATTTCAGCCGACGCGGCGGGCAGGAACCCCGACGGGTCCTCGCCGCGCCGGAGCATATCCCGCACCGCCGTCGCGGACGCGAAGGCGCATTTATCCGGGCTGTTGTAATCGCCGCCCTCGCGCTTTATCGTGACGGCTTCCATCCTGACGCCAAGTGAGGCTGTCGCGCGGAGATATTCAATCGCGAGAATATCGTTCGAGCCGGTCGGAACAGAACCGAGATTTTTTTCGAGCACAAGATTCCGGAGCGCCCCCGCCTGAAGGCGCGGATTCTCGTCTCTCGCCGCCGCAATCGCTGATTTATAATCCTCAGACGACAGAAACTCCGCGGTCTCCCGGAGAACGCCGATGTCCCCGCACTCGCTCCCGAACGCCAGCGTGTCCGCGCCGACCGCCGAGGCGAGACTCACGCCCGCCCTCGCGAAAAACTCCGCGCCCGCCATCGACCACGGCGCCGGAAGCTCGACGACGAGGTCACAGCCGCAGCTCACCGCCGCCTCCGCGCGGGAATATTTATCGAGAATCGCCGGCTCTCCGCGCTCGGTCATCGCGCCGCTCATCACCCCGACGACGCGGCAATCGCCGAAACGGCGCCGGATTTCCATTAACTGGTATTCGTGCCCTCTGTGGAATGGGTTATATTCACATATGACGGCTACTGTTTTCATCATTATTTGTAATATCCTCAAAATTTTCGTTTATCCACTTGTAATCGGTGAAAAAAAGGTTTATAATATAGGGTATAATGATTATACCACAAAAATCTGAAATAATCAATGTTATCCGGAGGAATTTTCAAAATGAAAGTATTAGTCGTCAACGCCGGCAGCTCTTCGCTCAAGTATCAGCTCTTCGACACCGCTACATACGAAGTAGTGGCAAAGGGCATCTGCGAGCGCATCGGTATCGACGGTAAGATCACCCACAAAATGCCCGGCAGAGAAAACTACGTCGCCGAGCTCCCCATGCCGAACCACTCGGTCGCGACCAAGATCCTCATCGACACCCTCACGTCGGCTGACCACGGCTGCATCAAGTCTATGGACGAAATCGAAGCCGTCGGACACAGAATAGTCCACGGCGGCGCATTCTTCTCCGAGTCGGTCAAGGTCACCCCCGAAGTCATCGAAAAGCTCGAACAGTGCCGCGACCTCGCGCCCCTTCACACCGGCGCTCACCTCATGGGCATCAAAGGCATAACCGACGCTCTCCCGGGCGTCCCGCAGGTCCTCGTCTTCGACACCGCTTTCCATCAGACCATGCCAGACTACGCGTGGATGTACCCGATCCCGTACGAAATGTACGAAAAGTACTCGATAAGACGCTACGGCGCGCACGGCACCTCCCACCGCTACGTAGCCGGTGAAATGTGCAAAATCCTCGGCAGAACCGAAGGCACGAAGATAATAACCTGCCACATCGGCAACGGCTCCTCCATCTCCGCTGTCAAAGACGGCAAAGTAATCGACACCTCGATGGGCTTCACCCCCCTCGACGGCGTTGAAATGGGCACCCGCTGCGGCTCCATCGACCCCGCTATCGTAACCTTCATAATGGAACACGAAGGCTACACCCCCGCAAAAATGTCCGACTTCATGAACAAAGAATGCGGTATGCTCGGCGTCTCCGGCATCTCGTCCGACTCCCGCGACATCGAAGCCGCAATCCTCAAGGGCGACAAGAGAGCCACCCTCGCCGCCAACATCCTCGCATACCAGATCAAAAAATACATCGGCAGCTACACCGCAGCCATGAACGGCCTCGACGCCATAGTCTTCACCGCCGGCATGGGCGAAAACAACACCGAACTCCGCGAACGCGTCTGCCGCGACATGGAATACTTCGGAATCAAACTCGACAACGAACTCAACGCCAGAATGCACCACCAGCCAAACACCGTAAAACTCTCCACCGACGACTCCAAAGTTCAGGTCTGGCTCATCCCGACCAACGAAGAACTCGTCATCGCGTCCGATACCGAAAGACTCGTTAAAGAATAATATTTAAGCGGGGGATAGAAACCTCCTTTGAAAAGGTGGTTTCTCTCCCCCGCACCCCCTCTCTTCCCTCAAACTTCAAACAAAAGCAACACGAAAGGTACTGCTGAAATATGAAAAAAGTCGCCGTTATCATGGGCAGCGACAGCGATCTGCCCGTTGTTCAGAAATGCCTCGATCAACTGAAAAAGTTCGGGATTCCGTTTGAGGCTCACGTCTTCAGCGCACACCGCACCCCCGCGCTCGTCGAAAAATTCGCGTCCTCCGCTAAGGACAACGGCTTCGGCGTCATCATCGCCGCCGCCGGAAAAGCCGCCCACCTCGGAGGCGTAATCGCCGCGTACACCACCCTCCCCGTAATCGGAATACCGATCAAATCCTCGACAATGGACGGTCTCGACTCCCTCCTCTCGATGGTTCAGATGCCCGGCGGCATCCCCGTCGCGACAGTCGCCATCGACGGAGCCCAGAACGCCGCGATACTCGCCGCGCAGATCCTCGCCCTCTCTGACGACGCCCTCGCCGCGAAGCTCGACGATTTCAAGAAGGACATGGAATCCGGAGTTGAAGCGAAAGACAAGAAGCTCCAAGAGACACTTAACGCGTAACACAAGACTCCCTTGTCAAGTATTTTCTCCGTAAACGTTCAAAACAAACAGATTTGAAAGGAAATAAAAATGCAGGACAACAAACTCTTTGAAGGCAAAGTAAGAAAGATATTCGACGCGGGTGAGGGAAAGCTCCTCATCGTCACCACCGACCGCATCTCCGCCTACGACGTAATAATGCCCACCCCGATCGACGGCAAGGGCAAAATCCTCAACGGACTCTCGATGTTCTGGTTCGGACTAACGAAGGACATCGTGAAGAACCACGTCATCACCACCGACATTAACGAATACCCCGAACCCTTCAAGGGCGACAAGGAACTCGAAGGTCGCTCGATGCTCGTCAAGAAGCTGAAGATGATCCCGTTCGAGTGCATCGTCCGCGGCTACATAACCGGCTCCGCGTGGGAGAGCTACGAGAAGGACGGCACCGTCTGCGGTCACAAGGTCGCGGAGGGTCTCGTCGAGTCTGACAAGTTCCCGGAGCCGATCTTCACCCCGTCCACCAAGGCGGCGGAAGGTCACGACATCATCGTGGAGTACGAATACATGGCAAACGAGATCGGCGAGGGACTCGCGTCGATTGTACGCGTCTCGACAATCGCGGTCTACAACCTCTGCGCCGACTACGCGCGCGAGAGAGGTATAATCATCGCCGACACGAAGCTCGAGTTCGGTCTCGATGAGAACGGTGAGCTCGTCCTCGGCGACGAGGTTCTGACCCCCGACTCCAGCCGCTTCTGGAGCGTGAAGGACTATGTTCCGGGCAAGTCCCAGTCGAGCTACGACAAGCAGTACCTGCGCGACTGGCTGACCGCGAACGGACTCAGAGGAAAGACCCCCGCGCCCGAGCTCCCCGCCGATGTTGTCGCCGCGACGAAGGCAAAGTATGTCGAGGCGTACGAGATGATCACCGGCGAGAAGTTCGAAGGCTGATCAGCCATATACAGCGAGAAGATAACTTATGGCTAACGAAAAGAAAAAGGTCGCCGTCCTCGTTTCCGGCGGCGGAACCAATCTTCAGGCGATACTCGACGCTGAGAAGAGCGGTATCATAAAGAGCGGCGAGGTCTCGGTCGTTGTCTCGTCGAAGGACGGCGCCTACGCCCTCGAGCGCGCGAAGGCGCATAACGTCGAGGGAATCGTCATCCCGAGAAAGGACTATCCGGACAGAAAGAGCTATTCCGAGGCTCTCGCCGCGGAGCTTGAGAGACGGGAGATCGACCTTGTCGTTCTCGCCGGGTTCATGATAATCCTCGACCCGGCGTTTATTAAGAAGTTTGAAAACAGGATAATAAATGTCCACCCGGCGCTGATACCGAGCTTTTGCGGCGACGGCTTCTACGGGCTTCACGTCCATGAGGCGGCTCTCGCGAAGGGAGTCAAGGTCAGCGGCGCGACCGTTCATTTCGTGAACGAGGTCTGCGACGGAGGTCCTATAATCCTCCAGAGGGCCGTTGAGGTCGAGGAGGGCGACACCCCCGAAACCCTCCAGAGACGCATAATGGAGAGGGCGGAGTGGAAGATTCTTCCAGAAGCCGTGGAGCTTTTCTGCGCGGGGAAGCTGAAGGTTGAAGGGAATATCGTGCATATCGCGCGGTGAATCACCGTGAAAAAAAGACTGCCCCGGCAGTCTTTTTTTCATACGGCTTGCTTTCTCGGGTAATTCTCGAGAATATCCGACAGCGTCTTATACCCCTTGTAAGTATACTCATAATTCTTCGTCGCCGGGACGAGAACCGCGCCGCCGTTCTCCCCGGGCGTCTTCGACGTGTCGTAGTCCGGGATCTCCGCGAGGGCGGGGAAGTACGGCAGTATCTCGTCCGGGTCTGATACGCGCACAGGCATCATGTATACTTTCCCGACCTCAGGCGTCGGCAGATCGTCCGTGACGAGGGTCAGACCCTTCATCTCGCCCCAGAGACCGCAGACTGTCAGCTCGCCGCCCTCTTCGGGATCGCCTTTGAAGCATTTTATCACTCTCACCGTGTATGGAGTGCGTATGCCTTCCCAGTGTTCTCTGATGTAGTCCTCATCGGGGTCTTCGCCTTTCTTTCCCGCCATAAAGCTGTTTCCGACGCCTGTCACTTCGCATAATATCACGTAGTCTGAGACGGCGTACTCCTCGTCGAGAGTATTCACGTCGCCGAACGCTCCCGACCAGTGGAGGATATCGGGATCGCTGTCTCTATGGTCATGGGATTCGTCGGTGATATCGATAGAGGTCATGACATCCGGCGTCTCGTCCGGCACGTCAGAGGCGCAGGAGAACGTCAGGCTCACCGCGAGCGCTGTCAGCAGAAGCGGGATTTTTTGCCTCATATTCTCAGTCCTCGCCGGCGAATTTTCCGTCGAGTATTTCCATCAGTGCCGAGAGATCGTCTACACCGTCATAGAAGCCGTTCCCGCCGAGCGGGGTGAGTGTGCCCTCGTCCTCGCGGTCTATGACGCCGTTGCCGTTCATGTCGCGGAAATAGGATACCGCGGCGCCCGCGTCGGTCAGCGGGACGACCTTGTCCCCGTCGCGCCTGACCGGCAGGACGTACAGGTCGTAATACTCGTCCGAGCCCTCAATCGGCGTCACGCCGAAGTCGAGCGAAAAGTACCCGAAGACCCCGCCGGGGAGCGTGAAGCCGAAATTCCGGTCGTCCGCCTTATCGCCGGACGTCCATTCCTCGATTATGTACGCCGAGTAGTCGGTGACGGCGGATTTTTCGTGCTCTCTCAGGAACTTTATCGTGTTAAGCATCCGCTCCTCGCCCTCGACACGGCTGCCGCCCTTTGTCACCGTGCAGAGAAGTACCGCGTCCGACGCCGCGATTACGTCGTCAAGGGTTGCCGCGTCCCCGACGCTGTACGGTTCCGCGACCGAATCGCGTACCGCGGGCGCGACCGGCAGGGCTATCGGCGCTAAAAGCGAGATCAGGATTATCCCGGAAATTATGTTGTTCATCTTGTCTGCCTCCCTATGTTACTACTGTAAAATCATTATAGCAGACACTGAACGAAATGTCAACCTGTAAATGGAAATTTCAGCGGAACGACGAAATATTTACGATATTTCTGTGCAATCTGACAGAACCGAGTAGTTTCAGTACCCGTTTTGCTCGTCGAAATCGTCGGTCGGGGTCACATAAACGTCGTTACGGCAGATACGGCGCTCTCCGCTTCCGGTGGAGTAGTCGTTGCCGAGGAACAGCAGCTGCCGCTCGGCTTCCGGTGAGATCAGCGAATACTCCGCGCAGCCGACCGGAGCGCCGCCGAAATAGTTGTGCCTTATCCGGAACGCGCCGTTTTCCGTCGGCTTTTCTATTCTCCACGCGAAGATGTGGTGTCCCATCGGGCGCGGCCAGATCTCCGAGCGTCTCGGCGTCAGGTCGCCGCGCATAGCGAAGCCACAGCCGGCGAACTTGCATTCGTTGTCCGCGAAGACCGCCTCGCGCGGGACGACGTCGCGCAGCTCGTATGCCGCCATGCCGTATTTCATGAACAGATTCCCGCGAACCGATATCCTCTCCGGAGGCGGATACTCCCCGGCGCCCTGCGTCGTCACGCAGGAGTCGTATATCTGCCTGAAAAAGCAGTCCTCGACCCGGATATCCCGCGCGCCGCGCCAGAACTCGACCGCGTTCCCGAAGCGGATCTTCCTGTCCGCCGACCAGACGCAGCCGCCGATGCCCTCGAACGAGCAGCGGATCAGCGAAATCCTCTCCGAGTCGGCTGCCGCGAAGCCGTGAACGCCGCAGCCCATGAAGCGGATGTCCGTGAAGATAACGTCATGCGTCGCGTGTGCCAGCTGTCTTCTGCCCCACACGCAGAGCTCGATACTGTCATATATCGCCCCGGGATTGTCGGCGGCGCAGACGATGAGTCTCGGCTCCTCGCCGTCCGGAATGCCCTTCCCGCCGCTCATGACGCCGTAGTGCGAGAACCAGAAGTCGCCGTACTCGCACAGGTCGTCTTCCGACCAGCGCAGGGTTCCGTACCTTCTGCCGCCGTCGATCATGATGTTCCCGACCTCGTCGCGCGGGAGATCCTTCGCTTCCCAGAGACTGTCGCCGATATATTTCCATTTCTCCGGGGCGGTGTAATCGAGCGAGCCGAGGACGACCGGCTTCCGGTTTTCCATGAACATCCCGATGTCGTCGATATCCTCCTCGTCGTCGATCTCCTCTTCGTCGAGGCAGTCGTCAAGGTCGCCGTAAGCGCCCCAGATGATAGGCGCGTCCGGCGTGCCGTCCGGCGAGAACAGCGGCTCGCGTAGGACAGTTCCGCGGCGCAGGAGTATCCTGTCGCCCGGCTCCGGCGATATCTGCCGCGGGGAGGTCACCGCCGACTCCGGCGAGAGCCCGTCGTTTTCCGCGGAACCGTCATATGGGTCTATGTAGTATGTGCTCATTGTATATTTCTCCTTTTCCCGGTTATCATCAATAACCATTCTACTATATATAAACGACGGAAGTCAAGCGTTTACTACAGCAAAAACGAAATTTCAGCGTGATGCACAAAAACGCGATTCATTATTGTATATAACGACAGAACAGCGATACCAAAAAAACGCTGATTTACTTTACCGTTTGGGCGTCAAGTTCCGTCAAAGAGTAAAATTTTCGGATATCGAAAGAAACGCTTGATTTCCCCGGAAATATGTGGTATAATATAAGTAACGTTATTACTTATAAAAGAGGTAATCAAAATGAAAAAACGCGCAATAATCAGTCTCACCGACAAGACCGGCGTCGAGGAATTCGCACGCGGGCTCGCTGACCTCGGCTACGAGATTCTCTCTACCGGCGGAACCTTCAAGGTCATCCACGCGGCGGGCATCCCGGTCACACAGGTTTCGGACGTCACCGGCTTCCCGGAGTGTCTTGACGGTCGTGTCAAGACCCTTCACCCGATGATTCACGCCGGAATCCTCGCCATCCGCTCGAACCCGGAGCACATGGCGCAGCTCGAGAAGCTCGGCGTCACCCCGATCGACATTGTCGCGATAAACCTCTACCCGTTCAAGCAGACCATCCTGAAGCCCGGCGTCACAAGAGCCGAAGCAATCGAGAACATCGACATCGGCGGTCCGACGATGCTCCGCGCGGCGGCGAAGAACTATCAGGACGTCTCGGTCATAGTCGACCCCGCCGACTACGGCACCGTCCTCTCCGAGCTCCGCGAGAACGGAAAAGTCTCGGTCGACACGAACCTGAAGCTCGCCTACAAGGTCTTCAACCACACCGCAGCGTACGACGCGCTCATCCAGTCCTACCTCAGGGAAGAGACCGGCAGCGACATCTTCCCGGAAAAGCTCACCCTCACCTACGAAAAGGCGCAGGATATGCGCTACGGCGAGAACCCGCACCAGCGCGGCGCCTTCTACCGCGAGATCGGCAACCAGTTCACCGGCACCCTCGCGGCGGCGGAACAGCTCCACGGCAAGGAACTTTCCTACAATAATATAAACGACGCGAACGGCGCGCTCGACTGCCTCAAGGAATTCGGCGACAAGACCCCGTGCGTCGTCGCCGTCAAGCACGCGAACCCCTGCGGAGTAGGCGTCGGAGAAACCATCCACGAAGCCTACATGAAGGCGTACAAGGCTGACCCCGTCTCGATCTTCGGCGGAATCATCGCCGCGAACAAGAAGATCGACGCCGCGACAGCAGAGGAAATCTCGAAGATCTTCGTCGAGATCGTGATAGCTCCCGACTACGACGCCGACGCTCTCGAAATCCTCGAGAGAAAGAAGAACATCCGCGTCCTCAGACTCCCCGACATCACGAAGCCGAACACAAAGGATATGCTCGACATGAAGAAGGTCGCGGGCGGTCTCCTCATCCAGGAGCGTGACGTCGGAGTATATGACGAAGCAAACCTGAAGGTCGTAACCAAAAAAGCCCCGACCGCGAAGGAAATGGAAGACCTCAGATTCGCGATGACGGTTGTCAAGCACACCAAATCGAACGGCATAGTCCTCGCCAAGGACGGCGCCACCACCGGCGTCGGACCCGGTCAGACCAACCGAATCACCGCTCTCGAGCTCGCCGTCAAATACGCGAACACCACAGAAGGCGCTGACCCCGACCGCGCGAAGGGCTCAGTCATGGCGTCCGACGCGTTCTTCCCGTTCTCCGACTGCGTTGAGTGCGCGGCGAAGTCCGGTATCACCGCGATAATCCAGCCCGGCGGATCAATCAGGGATCAGGAATCCATCGACGCCTGCGATAAGTACGGCATCGCTATGGTATTCACCGGGGAGAGACACTTCAAACACTAAAGTAATGTGGGGGAAAACTTTTTGGAAAAAAGTTTTCCCCCACACCCCTTTTCAAAAACTTCAAAAAGGGAACTTCCATATAATCACAATGGGGAGACTGCATAAGTCTCCACCTTTTCCGGCAATACTTTATTCAGAAGTCATTTCCCAAAGGACGGAAATAATAATGCGTCTGAATAAAGTCGAAATCTGCGGGGTCAACACCTCGAAGCTCAGAACCCTGACCGACAAGGAAAAACGAGACCTCCTCGAACGCTCGCATGACGGCGACAAGGCAGCCCGCGACGAGCTGATCTCCGGAAACCTCCGGCTCGTCCTCTCGATTGTCCAGAGATTCTCGTCGAGAGGGGAAGACCCCGACGACCTCTTTCAGGTCGGCTGCGTAGGTCTTATCAAGTCAATCGACAACTTCGATCTCACACAGGATGTCAAATTCTCGACATATGCCGTACCAATGATCATCGGAGAGATACGCCGCTTTTTGCGTGACAACTCACTTGTCCGCGTATCCCGCTCCACCCGCGACCTCGCCTACCGCGCCCTCACCGCGCGCGAAGAACTCTCACACACCCTCGACCGCGAACCGACCGCCGACGACATCGCGAATAAGCTCGGCGAACCGCGCGCTGAAGTCGTTGCAGCCCTCGACGCCATAGTCGACCCGGTAAGTCTCTACGAGCCGGTATGGTCGGACAACGGAGACTCTATATATGTAATGGACCAGATAAGCGACACTGAAAACACCGACGAGAGCTGGACCGAAGATCTCGCTCTCAAGGAGGCGATGAAACGCCTCTCCCCGCGCGAAAAGCGGATAATCGAACTCCGCTTCTTCCGCGGCAGAACCCAGACCGAGATTGCCGGGGAAATCGGCATTTCTCAGGCGCAGGTCTCAAGAATCGAGAAAGGCGCTCTCGAGCGAATACGCAAGGATCTCTGAACCTTACTTTATACTGATAGCGACCCCGTTGACCGTGACGTCCTCATCCGCGCGTATCAGCAGATACTTCACGCCGTCGATCACCCTCGTCTCGACAAGGTCGCCCCTGTCCGGGTTCACCTTGACCGTCGTGTCGGGCGTCTTTATCTCGAACTTCTTCGGCTCAATCAGATTTATCGGCGCGAGATCAGCCCCCGCGCCGTACTCCTCGTCAAACGACTTTCCGAACGCCTCGAGCTTCTCCTCCGACACGCCGCAGCTCTCAAGCACATTCACGACGTCGCGCTTAGTCACCACAAGCGGCTCCGGGTCGCGCGTCTTCTTATGCTCGTCAATCCTCTCGGCGAACTCATCATGCAAAGCGTGCACGACCTCTATAGAGCACTCATTCTCAAGCGTCTCGGCAAGCATCGTCTCGAACTTCTCCTTCTGCTCGTCAGCCGGAACCGGCGGCTCAACGCCGAACACCGCGCCGAGGAACCCCTCTCCCGAATCTCCCGGATCCTTCGTATAATAAAGCGCGTTATAAATATTCGTCTGACGGTTGTCAAACGCCGGGAACAAAAAACCGCGCTCCGGCGCCCCCACGTTCCAATCGCACGACCGCACCCTGAAATCCTTCTCCGCCGGGTCATATGTCAGCGTAGACTTTGCCTCCTTGACCGGGCAGACGGCGGACAATATATAACTGAACATCGAATCCGAGCTCCCGTCGCCGCCCTCGTCACGCCTCTTCACCGGCACGTCATATGTCTCAGCCGCGAGCAGAATAAGCGTATTCCCCTCCGACTGCACCGACCCCGCCGCGCGGTCAAAGAACCTCTTCGCCGCCTCGTCGTCCTGAAGCCCGGTCTTGCGCAGCAGCTGAAGATCCGCGTGCTCCTCCCCGTGCTCAACCTGCCCCATCGAAAAACCGATGTCCACAAGATTCCGCCCGTTTGTCCCCGAAAGCACACGGCGCAGCACGCCAAGGTACTTCTCGATAACGTCCTCAGTCAGAAGACCGAACAACGACTTAAACTCGCATATCGTCTCGCGGTTCGCGTTTATGTATCTGCCGCGGATTATGTCTATGTTATTCTTTTCCGGCGAGATACGGCGGCGGATTTCGGATATTTCTTTATCGATCATGACTACTAACTCCTTCGCTTGTCGGGAGGGGGAAACCTTTCGAGAAAGGTTTCCCCCTCCCGACACCCTCTCCTTTCTCAAGCTTCATACAAACAAAATTCGTGAAAAGTATTGAAAAATAAGACAGACTGTGTTATAATATCAAAAGTACAAAAATATGAAAGGAGACTCACATATGAATCTCAACAAATACTTAGCCGACCCGGCGGAAAAACCGCTCGAGCGCATCGTCGACGACGGCGGCTTCACCTCCATCTTCCGCACCATCGGCTGCATAGGCGACTCCCTCTCCTCCGGCGAGTTCGAGTCCACCAACCCCGAAGGCACCGAAAAAGGCTACCACGACTACTTCGAATACTCATGGGGTCAATACATCGCCCGCGCCGCCGGCTGCAAAGTCATCAACTTCTCCCGCGGCGGCATGACAGCCATCGAATACATGCAGTCCTTCGCCGACGCGAACGACTTCTGGAACCCCGACAAACTCTGCCAGGCGTACATAATCGCCCTCGGCGTAAACGACCTCTACGGCAGAAAAATGCCGGTCGGCTCTATTGAAGACATAAACGCCGAAGACCCCGAAAAGAACGCCGACACCTTCTGCGGCTGGTACGCAAAAATCATCCAGCGCCTCAAGACCATGCAGCCCAAGGCGAAATTCTTCCTCATGACCATGCCGCGCGGCAGAAAAGAGGGCGACGAGCAGATACTCGCGCACCGTAATCTCCTTCACGACCTCGAGAAGTTCTTCGACTACACCTATGTACTCGACTTCACGGAATACGCGCCGGTCTACGACGACGAATTCAAGAAGAAATTCTACCTCGGCGGGCACATGAACCCCGCTGGATACATCCTCACCGCGAAGATGACCATGAGCTACATCGACTACATCATCCGCCACAACATGGAGGATTTCGCGCAGGTCGGCTTCATCGGCAAGGACGTTCACAACTACACCGCAAAGTGGTAAACAAGCCTATATACTGACATTTCCGGGAGCATTCCGCTCCCGGTCTTTTATTTCGCGGTATGGACATCCGTGACTTTATTCGCGGACCTCCCGCGGATGATCGTCAGCAGCACGAACGCCGCGGCGGGGAAGATCACCGCCGACAGAATGCCGCCGTTCAGCGCGAAACCGCCGCTTATCCTGCCCGAGACGAACCCGATCAGCCCGGGACCGCTCGCGCACCCGATATCCCCGGCGAGCGCCAGCACCGCGAACATCGACGTCCCGCCCTGCGGCAGAGCGCGCGTCGCGAGGCTCAGCGTTCCCGGCCAGTAAACGCCGACGCACAGCCCGACGATCCCGCACCCGACAAGGTTCAGCACCGGAATCGGCGAGAAGACAGTCAGCAGAAACCCGCCGATCATCCCGACCGCGCCGATCCGCATGACCTTAGACAGGTCAAGTCTCGCGCCAAACGTGCCGTAAAGCGTCCTCGTTATCGCCATCATGAGCCCGAACAGGCAGGGACCCATCAGGTCGCCGACCGTCTTCGACACCCCGAGCCCCTTCTCGGCGAAGAGCGACGCCCACTGCGCGATTGCCTGCTCGCACGCTCCCGCGCAGATCATGAGGAGCAGAAAGAGGCGGAAGTCGAAGATTCTGAACAGTCCGCCGACCGACTCGGTCTCGCGTCCCTCCGAGTAGCTGTTTATCGGCACGAAGAAGAAGAAAACGCAGTTGACGAGCGGAATTATCGCCCACAGACAGGTGAGCAAGCGCCAGTTCCCGGTCCCGAAGAGCGCGAAGAAGCCGGTCGAAAGCAGGACGATCGCGATGTGTCCCCAGCAGTAGAACGAGTGGAGAAGGCTCATCGCGGAGCTCTTTTCCTCGGTCGGCAGCGCCTCGACGATCGGGCTCGCGAGGACCTCGATGAAGCCGCTTCCGAGCGCGCAGAAGACGGTCGCGGTGAGGAGCCCGGCGTAGGGCGGCATTATGTACGGGAAGACGCCGAGCCCGGCGATTCCGACGACAGAAAAGGCGTGCGCGATGATGATTCCGCGCCGGTAGCCGATTTTGTCCGCGAATCTGGCGCCGAGCATGTCGACCATCATCTGCACGATGAAGTTGAAGCTGACGAGGAACGCGATCTGATCGAGAGAGACGCCGAAGGTGTCCGAGTAGGTGACGAACAGAAGCGGCGATAAGTTGTTGACGATCGCCTGGATAATGAAGCAGATGTAGCAGGCGATGAGGGTCATCTTGAAGTTCTTTTTCATTTTGGTCTCCGAAAGACAGGCGCGGACGTGCCGCGCCTATATATAATATTGAAGGTTATTTTCCGCGGATGTCGGGGCGGAAGTTGTTTTTTGCGCTGTCGACGCTGGTCTGCGGGACGGGCTCGACTTTTGTCAGGGCTTCTGCCTCGTCGTGGGTCTGTGGGACGGTGACCGAGATGCCGGTGCAGTCATTGGCGCTGGCGGCGGGGGCGGAGTCGAGGGCGGAGGCGGCGAGCGAGGAGGCGTCGGGGTCGATGAGGATGCCGTCGAAAGCGCCGTTCGAGGCGCGGAGGATGGAAATTTCGGGTATTTTGTGTTTTTTCATGATCTTTCTCCTTTCCGTATTTAAAAATAGTCTGCGCGTGGGACGGAGAAAGATGCGCGGCGCCACAAAGAATATTATACCACATCCGGACGGATTTTGCAACCCCGGACCGAAAAAAAATCCCAAAAAACAGTTAGTCAACCTGCAGTTCATCCTGCGGACACAAGCCAACGAAAAAAACTTTGTAAAATCGCGGAAAAAAGGAATTTTGTTATTGACAATCGTGAGAAAATATGGTATAATGGACTCAGGAACGAACAGACGGAGTGTCACTGGAATCGGTTTGCCTGTTTCACCGAAAATTTTAGAAAAATGAGGTGTTTTTTCTATGAAAATGAGAAGAGTGCTGGCGCTCGTTATGGCCGTACTGATGGTCATCGGGCTGATGCCGGTCGTAGCGGCGGGTGATGTGACGCCTCCGACCGACGTCCAACAAGGTAAGGTCACGTTCACGAAGGATCTGAGACGTGACGCGAACCGTCAGCCTGTGGTTGACGAGAAGGGATGGTATACGGTGGATATATCCGTTTCGGGTGTGCCGTATACCGTGACTGAGAAAACGGCAGCAGATGTCGTGCTGATCGTTGACAACTCTGGTTCGATGGCTGAAGAGACCGGACATGCGTGCGACAGCACCAGTTTTACAAAAGAAACATACTATGATAGTTGGGACATTTTTGAACTGAACCCTAAGACTCGTTACGTATGTGATAGCTGTGGCAGAGAATATTATGACCACAAACCACCCCAAAAATGCCGTGGAACTATTACGAGAATTGATGCTGCAAAAGAAGTGAGCAAAATTTTTGCTGAGGATGTTCTGGATGCGGGCAACAAGCTGGCTGTTATTGGTTTTGCTCATTATCAGGAAAACTTATTCGACAAAGATGACCCTGCTATTCGCGTTTCGACCGATCTTGTTGATAAAACCCAGAAGAGTGTAATTACTAACGCAATTGATAATATGAAAGCTGATGGCGGAACAGATTATACTGCTGCTTTCACAAAGGCACAGGAAATTCTTGACGCAAGAACAGACAAGACAAGACCTGCGTATATCATCTTTATCTCTGATGGTGCTCCTGGACTTCAAGGTAATTCAATTGGACAACCTAAATGGGATGGTTCTGAGCAGATAGCTGCACTTAAGGCTGCTGGCGTCAAAATATACACTATCGGCATAAAGCTCGACGGAGAAGCAGACAATTATATGTCAAAGATCGCTACCGATATTAAGCATTATGTCAATGTGCAGACTAAGAACTATGACAGCGAGATGGAAAAAGTCCTTGTTGAGTGGGCTGAACATATCAACTCTGTTCCGGCTTGTAAGGACGCTGTAGTTACTGACTATATCAATATCAACGACTTCGATGTACAGGGAATCAACTACGATAATAATGGTAAGATCACTTGGAATATCGGTGACATTCCGGAAAACGGAAAAGAAGCTGTTCTTACTTTCTCTGTGAGACCGAAAGATGAGCTTAAGAACGGCACTTATTACACTAACGTTGCTGTAAATGACGAGACTATAACAACAGACAAGTCTTGCATACTTAGTTACACTTCAGGCAAAACTGAAGAACCTGAAACAAAGTATGTTTATCAGTCAAGCCCGACTATCACTCTTACTGATCACGAAGAAAAGACCTACACTGTAACCTACGAATACAAGAGTGGCACAGAAGGTGCGGAATTACCGGCAGATGCGATTGCACAGCTTCCGCACGACGATACAAAGTATGCAAAGGATGATGATGTTGTAATCGCCGCAAAGCCTGACGATGTAACATTTTTCAACTATACCTGGAAATTCCTGAGATGGGAAATAAACGGCGAAGAAGTTGCAGCTGGATCCACACAGAAAATGGTTGAAGGCGGACTTAAAATTGTCGGTATATGGACTCGAACCAGCTCTCTGGATGAAGAGTATCATGTAACCTACAAGTTCGAGAGCGGCACAGAAGGCGCGGTTTTACCGTGGAACGTTAATGAACAGCTTCCGGTCAACAACTCTACCTATAGCATTGGTCAGGAAGTTACCGTTGCAGCTAAGCCGAACAATGTAGTTTTCGGTGAGTATACATGGAAGTTCCAGGGTTGGAAACTTGGCGAAACAGATATCACTCCGAATTCGAAGGTACCGATGGTTGAAGGTGGACTGGAGTTTGTTGGTATTTGGATTCGAACCAGTTTGCAGGATGAAGAGTATTCTGTAACCTACAAATATGACGAAAATGTTCCATCCGATGTTAAGGAAACATTGCCCACCAATCCGTACAAATATAAAGTTGGTGAAAATGTTACCACTGCAAGACCGAATCCTGATGTAGTTGAGGTTGAGGGTTATCGTTGGACATTCAAGGCTTGGCAGTTCAAGGATGCAGAAGTACCGTCCAACACGCAGATTCAGATGGAAAAAGGCGGACTGACATTTGTTGGTATTTGGACCTCCGAAATAATCACTCCTGAACCTCCGGAAATCATGGCAATTGTGACGGTAAAGTGCGTCAATGAGAAAGCCGGACACGAAGAAAAGGCATATGAAGTCAACACTGGAGATTATACCGTTCTGAATGGTGGAGTGACCGAGGTTAATGGTGAATATCAGTATGTGATAAATCTCATTAACGCAAGGTATCTCAGTGCATACAATGCAGACACTGGAGCAGAGCACAGACTTAAAGAGAACAAGGCAACTGAGATAAAGTTCGTTTACGAAA
>URCP01000058.1 GCA_900546315.1 uncultured Eubacteriales bacterium | reverse complement strand
CCCTATGCGGACTGGAACGGGCAGAATCTATACTTTTGCTATCATTTCGTATCACTGATTTGCTTTCTTTTGATTGTGCGGTGTTGCCTTAAATTTAACGATTCACTGGATACTTTAGTATCCGGAGCTGCTACGAGTCCTTGCACTTATGCGGTTGAACTGCCGTGTGCCGGTCGGTACACACGGTGGTGTGAGATGTCGGCTCTCGAGTTTGGATAGCTTCCTACTCGATTAGCTCATCTGAGAAGCAGAACTGTCTGATACTGCCCAAGCGTGAACTTCTCTGGACCGATATCCGTTCAGTTCATGAAGTGCCACTTGAAATTGAAAAAATGCACGATGAAAATTTATAGCTGCTTGTTCAGTCTGCAAACCGTGGTGCCGCGTCCTGCGAAAAACGCACCGTACTGCCCGCAAGAGATTTGTACTTGTCAAGGCTCAGAGCGGTAAAGGTCATGTCAAGCTCACCGCTGCCGGCGTCGCTCTTTATAATATTGATGGCGAAGTCGATACCTATCTTCTCATCGCGGAGCCCGTCATACAGTTCGCCATGGAAAACGCCGCTTTCGTCAATGCTGAGTGCTCCGGAAAACGTGTTTTTCCATTCGCTCTCAAACCACCCGATATTCCATGACATTTCATTGCCTGACGCGTCAAATTCGAGCGTACAAAGCATTTTTTCATTGCCGTCGATAAAATAGTGATACCAGGTCGAGTACGAGAGAAGGTCAAACATCGAGGAATAATCCTGACGCCCGTGCGGATATACGCTGGACGCGCGGTTTTCAACCGCTGACGTCAGAGTTATCAGCTCATTCAGTCTGGTCAGTTCCACTTTATCGAGATAATCCACCCAAAGCGGGTCGAGCCCGCCCGATTCGTCGCCGGAGTAAAAATAATAATCGAGATACGCGGTATCATCCCCGTGCTCCGCCTTCACTATCATGAACATCTCTCCGCTCCCGCCCCCGCTTGTCATACTGATTATACTTCCGCCCGTGAAGCCTTCCGGGAGGTTCAGCGTGCATTCATGATAACTGTCGCGGTATTTGTCGTACTGGAAGAACGTCATGCCGGGCTCAAACAGAAAATATGACGGGTTCATTCCGACCGGGGACGCCGATATGAGCGCCTCATCCCGCGCTTTTGGCAGTCTATCGATCTCCCTCTTCACGCTTTTTGGCGCCGGTTCGGATCCGACGCGGTGCGCGGTGAAAAGCTCATCGAGACTGTCATAGCAGTCTGTCCACTTTTCCTCGAACTCGCGCTCAAGGTCATATTTGTCCGACACCGTATAACTTTCGTCCGGACCGGAGAAGACGACCTCGCCGTTCACTATCGCGGCGTCGCCGACCGCGTACAGAAAATAATCGTAACCTGTCGCGACGCTGAGCGCGCCAGTCTGAATGATGTCGGTGTAGTGATTCGTGGTCAGCTGATACCGCAGTTTCCCGTCGTCGCCGCGTATAAGGTAATACGATTCAGTGTCGCCCGGCTCGATCATGGTGTGCTTTCCCGGAGAGATGACGTATATGTCATTATAAACGGAGTAGCTCCCGCCGCCCTCGATAATGACGGCGCCGTCCGCCTCGAACAGCCCGAAATTGCAGTTGCCGTATATGTCGACAGGCGATTTCAGTCTGACCTCCTGACCGTATGCCGCGATGGATTGCACAAGATCCATTTGCATCGTCAGGGTTACCGGTGTTGACATCCCGGTGATATGGATATCGTAATTTTCCGACGGATAGTTCTCGTTCTTCTCGATTCGCTCCATCATTCCGCTGAGCCCATCGATGGATACCGCGAGAGTCGGGAGTATCCGGTCTGTCTTTCTGAGCCGCATGGTATCGACCCGCCCTGTCGGCGCGGCAAGATAGTTTTTCCTCCACTCGTCCCATTCGGCGGAAGAGTTCTCCTCTGTCGGGGTCGTTCCGGGTTCGCAGGCGACCGACAGGGTGAGCGTGAGGTCGCCAAGCTCACGTGAAAGCCCCGCTGTGCCGGTGTCAAGACTGAACCACGTGTCGTCAAACGTCATATCGCGAAGCCCTGACAGGTCGTCCCCGACTGAAACGCCGGATATCTTTCCGCTGTAGTCAGCGGTCAGGATGAGCTCATCCGGCAGGCGCTCGTCGTCCGGCGGAAACTCCGAACCGCTGTAGACAACAAGTACGCCGGGAGTTTTCCCGAGCGAGCAGACCGGAGAGCCGCCTTTCTCGCTGTGCTCGTACCGAACCTCTCCGAACGCTTCCGGGAGATCTGCGTACGTCGTCGAAAGAATCTCCGAAAGCCGGTCGATCTCCTGATCGGATCCCTCCTTGAAGCACCCCGCAAGGCAGAGTATCAATGAGAGAATGAGAAAAGATCCGATGAACCTGATTTTTTCTGACATGATAATTCCCTCCTTTTTTTGATAAGACGGAGACAATATGAAAGATGTTGCGCTCTGGATTGTTAATTTATTGTAAATATTAAAATGGATTGCCGCGCTTTTGCGGCAATCCATTCAACAATTATTCAGCCGAGAAAGAGAACCGTCTGATACCGCCCGAGCGTGAACTTCGCCGGGTCGATATCCGTTTCGGTCATGAGATGCTCTTCGTCGATCAGGAACGCTTTCATTCCGGAAAGGTTGGTCGTGATCTCACAGGCATCGCCGACGTTTGTTATCAGCGCGGCGCGTCCGCCGTTTTCACCGGCAGCGGCGAGCGCGTAGATCTCGTTGTTCCCTTCGTATTCGCACCCGGTCTCCTCGCCAAGAGCGTACAGCTCTCCGAACGCCTTGAACGAGAAGTAAGTGCAGAGCGGCAGATACGTCATCGGGTTGAAGAGCCCGCCGTAGCAGGACGTTCCGATTCTCGCGTCGTAGTAGCAGAGGATATCTGTCTTCTTGTGCTGCATCGCGATCATCATCGCCGCCGCGCGCGCCGATGCCACCGATTTTCCGCGCAGTTCGTTCGGAGAGGCGTTGTTCCACTCGTTGAGCTGCGTCTCGATATCCCCGAGACCGTATTTCGTCAGCATCCTGTCGACATAGTCGGCGTAAGCGCAGGTCTTCACGACGCTGTCGTAGCTGTGCCACGAGAAGAAGTCGATCGGCGCGCCGCTCTTATGTATGTGCTCGAGGAAGCCCTCGAAGAAATCAAGGAAATACTTGCTCCTCGGCGAGACGGTGCCGCTTCCCTCACCGAGACCGTAGGCGGACGGGTTCTCGAAGATTCCGTAGAAGCCGCAGGACGCGTAGCCGCCGACCTTTATCTTATTTCCGAAGCATTTCTTCAGGTGCTTCGCGGCGACGTCGTAGAGCTCGTAATACTGCTCCGCCGTGCCGGTCCACATCTCGTTTTCGCCAGTCGACGGTTCGTTCCCGTCCGGCTCGTTCCAGATTTCCCAATATTTTATCCCGTATTCGAAGCCGTCTGCCCAGCCCTCATTGTAGTGCCTTATGATATGCTCGCAAATCCTTGCCCACTTGCCGTAGTCGGACGGCGGGTCGATCCTGTACGCGCGTATTTTCTGATAATTCTCGATCGTGACGCCGAGGCGGTATATCGGCTCGGCGCCCGCCGCCATCATCTGCTTTATAAGCAGATCGGTGAACGGGAAGTCATACGACGCCGGGTCGTTCTCGTCCGCCGAGAAGTCGCGGAAAATATTCGGTATATCGACGTACAGATACCCTCCGTACAGTCCGCCCATATCGTGGAGTCTGGAGTATGGTATATGCGCCTCGGTAAGGTAGTGCATAAACTCGTCGGATATGCCGAGTCTCGGCGGCTGTCCCACCGCGTGCATCGGCTTTATCCTGCCGTGCTTTTCCGTGAAATTGAAGCTGATGTTCATGGCTATCACTATTCCTTTCGTGACGTGTAGTTCCGGAGCTTATCCGGTTGCTTGCGTTCCTGTCTGATGTAATTCTACCACGAATATTCCCGGATGTCAAGCGCTTGTGAACGAAACATTTTCGCTGGCGCTTTTTTGTTTACCGCAGGTCTTCGCTCGGTCTTCTCCCGGTCGCACGGCGGTAGAAGCGCGAGAAGTAGGACGGGTCTGAAAATCCGAGCGATTCCGCGACCTCCGCGACCGTCATGACGCCGCTTTTCAGTCTCGCTTTCGCCTGTGCCGCCTTCATGTGGTTCACGTACTCGAGCGGCGCCATGCCGGTGTATTCGCGGAAGAGGCGGCGGAAACCGGACTTGCTCAGGTGGCACTGCGCCGCCAGTCCCTCGACATCTATCTCGGCGATGTCGGTCGACCGTATGTACTTTATCGCCGGATAGATCGAGGCGAAGCGGCGGGTCATGATGTCCCGCTTCTGCATACCGAGCGCAATGTCGCACAGGAGGTTGTACATCATTCCCTTTATCCTCGGCGGAGAAAGGAGACCCTTTCTGCCGATCGAGTCTATTCTCGAGAAGCTCTCGAGGTAGTACTTGGGGTTGTCCGGGAGGATGCTCAGCCTGTCGTCCGACAGCCGGAACTCCTCTCCGTTCGCGTCAAAGAGCCTGAAATTGATCAGGTAGTCGGTCGTGCCGCCGTTCGGGATGCTTTTTGGCACGTTGAAGCGGCAGATGTATTTCGAGCCGATCGGGCAGTACACGATGTTGTTCCGTTTCGCACGGTCAAAGACGCGCCCGTCCGGCGTCACGTAGTCGATGTCGATGTCGCTGAGAAACATGAGACCGTTGTCCGGGCGTCCGTCGGACGGTATCGCGTAGGACTCGCCGGGGCGCCAGGCGTGATTGATTATGATTATATCGTGAATGTCGAACTCGGTCGAGACGAGGTCCTGAAATTGTATCGTTTTCACACGCTTTGCTCCTTTCGTGAATGATATCTTTGAGAGGTTTGCTCTATTATATCACATCTTTCTCCATTTTTCAAGCGGAACGCTATAGTTAAATTATTAACTATTGTATCGTAAAGTACCAAAAAATGCGCGTTATGTGCATTGTCAAATCCGGCTTCATGTGGTATCATATAGTTACCCAAGGGAAAGAGCATATATGCCACAGACTTTATTCAATGAATACAGGAGAAAACGCGATGAAAAACATCAGATTCCTCGCGGCGCTTCTTGCAGCGCTGACACTCGCATTATCCGCCTGCGGCGGCACGCAGGGGACGGCGGCTGACGATACGACAACAGACAAAACGACATCCGCCGACGCGGATGACACCACACCGGCGGAGACCGACCGCAGTCAGGTGAAGGACAACCTGCCCGAGAAGGATTACGGCGGGGACAAATTCACGATCCTCTACAGAAACGAGTGGGCATACGAGTTCATAGCGGACGAGGAGAACGGAGACATCCTCAACGACGCTGTATACAGGCGCAACCGCGCGGTCGAGAACAGATTCAACGTAAATTTTGAGTTCGTCGGGCTCCCCGGAACATGGAACAGCTCCGATTACAAAAACGCGATCACGAACTCGGTCGTCGCGGGCGACAGCGAATACGACCTCATCACCGGATACCAGGCGGATATGGTAAACCACGCGATGCAGGGATATTTCATGAATGTCTATGATATGCCGTATATAAACACTGAGGCGCCGTGGTGGTCCGAAAAATCGAACTCAGCGCTGACTGTTCACGATAAGCTCTTCATGACAACGGGAGACATCGCGGTCACGCTCTGGGACAACATGTATGTCATGTTCTTCAACAAGAAGCTCGCCGAGCAGTACGCGATACCGGATATGTACGAGATAGTCGACAACCACGAGTGGACGATAGACAAGCTGACTGAGCTGTCGAAGAATGTGTCAAGCGACGTTGACGGAAACTCGGTATATGATGAGAACGATCTTTATGGGTTCGTCACCTCTCCGACGAATCATATGCGCGCGTGGATGGTCGCGGGCGAGACGCCGCTCACAAAGCTGAACGACAACGGCGAGGTCGAGGCATGCTTCATGACCGAGCGTACCATCAATATGGTCGACAGACTGAAAGCCCTCCACAAGCAGCAGAGCTCGTACTCCAAGAACGAGGTGCTCAGTGAGCCGTACAGCACCGACGAACCGGTTATATTCACGTCCGACCGCGCGCTCTTCATGACCGGATACCTCGGAAACGCGAAGCTGCTTCGCAATATGGACACCGATTTTGGTATAATTCCCTATCCGATGTATGACGAGAATCAGGACGGATACCGCACGACGAGCCATAACTCGGTCTCGATGATGTGCTTCCCGGTGACTCTCAGGGACAACGAGATGAGCGGTATAATCACTGAGGCGCTCTGTGCCGAGTCCTACCGGAACGTCATCCCGGATTACTACGACCTTGTTCTCAAGACAAAGGGCACTCGCGACGACCAGTCGGCTGAGATGATGGATCAAATCCGCGACGGTCTGACCTTCGACTTCGGATGGGTGCATTCACCGGCGATGGACAATATCGGATGGATCCTACAGGATGTGATAAGTGAAGACAAGGATCTGTCGTCCTACTGGGCAAGCAAGGAAAAGAAGGTCAACGCAGGTCTCGAAAAAATCAACGCCGCTTACGAAAAAGCGGGCGAATAAACAGGTATAATATTACAGGAAAGGCAAACCAGAAATGAACCCATTCAGACCGGTAAAGACCGCGGTCATCGGCTGCGGAATGATCTCGGATATCTATCTCACAAACATGACGAAGCGCTACAACGCGCTCGAGGTGGTCGGCTGCTCCGACATAAAACCGGAGCGCTCCGCTGAAAAGGCGGAGAAATACGGAATCCGTCAGATGACGAACGAGGAGATCTGGAACGATCCGGAAATCGAGCTCGTCGTGAACCTCACCTACCACACCTCGCACTATGAGGTCTCGAAAAAGTCGATGCTCGCCGGAAAGCACGTCTACTCCGAAAAGATGATGGCGGTCGAGCTGTGGGAGGGCGAGGATCTCGTGAAGACCGCGAAGGAGTGCGGAGTGTACTACTGCGGCGGCCCCGACACCTATCTCGGCGCCGGACTCCAGACAGCGAGACAGATATATGACAGCGGTATGCTCGGAACCGCCGTGGCGGCGAACATAACGCTCGTGCGCGGATACCACCACGAGAGGTGGCGCACCGACCCGGAGAGACGGTTCGCGTTCTGCCCGGGCGGCGGAATCATCTTCGACATGGGGTGCTACTATCTGATGGGGCTGATAAACATCCTCGGTCCTGTGAGACGGGTCTGCGGCTTCTCGCAGATACGCGGCGCCGACGACAGAAGATACATGAACCCGAAGAACCCGGAATACGGCAGAATCATGCCGATCGAGACGACAAACAACATCGCGGGAACCCTCGAGTTCGAGTGCGGAGTCATATGCAATATACTCAACTCCTCGGAGTCGATCGGCTTCAACAATTATATGCTCTTCTGCACAGACGGGCAGATGAATCTTGGCGACCCGAACAATTACGGCGACGCCCCGGTTGTCTCGACGAAGGCTTCTTCCGGCGTCACGATGCCGCTGACTCACGCGTTCACCGACAACAGCCGCGGTCTTGGTCCGTGTGACCTCGCCTACGCGATACGGAACGGCAGGGAGCCGAGATGTTCCGCCGAGAGGGCATATCATATGTTCGAGATCGCGCACGGCATAATGATCAGCGGCGAGACCGGCGAGATATACAGGATGAAGTCAACCTGCACCCGCCCCGAACCGTTCAAAGCGGGATACACGGAGTATCCCGAAATGGTTATGGATATCTGAATAATAATTCAAAGCACGAAAGGAATCCCCGCCGTGAGCGGGAAAATAAAAAGATGAGCAGAATCGGATTACAGATGTACACCCTCCGCGATTATATGAAGACTCCGGAGGATTTCAAGGAGACTATCAGAAAGGTCGCGGAGATCGGCATAAAGCACGTTCAGATAACCCCTCCCGGTTATTTCAGCGTCGAGGAGGTCGCGAAGATACTTAAGGACAACGGCGTGTCCGCCGACTCGGTCTTCCGCCCGACGACACACGTCGTCGAGAGGATAGAGGACGCGAAGCGCGACGCTGAAATACTCGGCGTCGACGTCCTGCGCACCGACTCGATACCGGAGAGCATGAGAAACGACGCGGACGGCTACAGACGCTACGCGGAAATAATGAACGCGGAGGGCAGAGCGTGCAAAGCCGCGGGGCTCAGGTACATATATCACTTCCACGCCTTCGAGTGGATATCCTTCGGTGACGAGCGCGGTATCGATATTCTGAGAAACGAGACCGACCCGGACGCCGTCATGTTCCAGCCGGACGTCTTCTGGCTCACGAACGCCGGAACCGAGCCGTCGACCTCACTGAAGCTCTTTGAGGGACGCGCGTTCTGGATGCACGTCAAGGACTACGCGATAAAGAAGCTCGAGGGAAAGATCGAGGATGTCCCGTATCACTTCGCGTCGGTCGGCACCGGAAATCTCAACTGGCCGGGGATTCTCAGAACCGCGGACGAGATCGGCATAGAGCGCTTCGTGATCGAGCAGGATATGTGCGAGGGAGACCCGTTCGAGGCGGTAAAGGTGTCTTATGACAATCTCGTGAAAATGGGAATAAGGTAAATAATGGATCGCGTCAGTCACGCTATGGCAGAACTGACGCGATTTTTTTACGGGACAATAAAAAAATGCGCTTGTATATTGACAACTGATGATCAATGTGTTATAATGTATGTAAATATAACAAATGGAGGCGCGCATACAAATGAATTCCCGTAAAATATTTATCCCGGCACTTGTCCTCGCATTGCTGTTATCGTCCTGCGGTCAGGCGGCGGTGACTGATGGAAAGGACACCACGACTGACAGCACTTCCGCTGAGACTACGGCTCCGGAACCGGAGTACGAGTACGCGGACATCGACCTTGGAGGCGGGACATTCACTATTCTCAACACGAGCCAGACCTACAACTTCTACTCCTATCTTGATTTCGATGAGGCAACAGGAGAGACGCTGAACGACGCGATCTTCAACCGCAACCGCAAGGCGGAGGACCTGTACAACTTCAATCTCGAGATAGTGGAGCACGAACTTAAGGAAGCAAACACGAAATTCGGACAGGCGGTTCTCGCGGGTGACGCTTCCTATGACGCCGCGTTCCTGCGCGACTATTATCTGAACACAGAGCTGACCGAGGGGTATCTTATGAACCTTGACACCATTCCGGAGTTCCGGCTCGACAAGGAGTGGTGGGACGGCGAGGTTACCGAGGAGTCGAGGATAGGAAAGAGCCGTAAGGCGCTCTTCGCGATGACAGACGTCTCGCTCTGCGACTTCGAGGAAACCATGGTAACGTTCATAAACGAGAATATCATGACCGACCTCGGGCTTGAGAACCCGTATGAGCTCGTCCGGAGCGGAAAGTGGACGTTTGACAAGTTATGTGAGTTCATGCACGCGGGCGCCAGCCTCAACGGCGATGAGTCATTCACACTCAAGCAGGACGGAAACGCGCGCTACGGCGCGGCGTCCTATGAGCGCGGCAGCGCGGCACTGATCTCCGGCGCCGGTATAGATTCGGCGTACATAGACGACAGCGGACGGCCGCAGATCGGGTATACCGGCGAGAAGTTCTACACATATTTCGAGAAGATAAAGGCGGCGTTCTCGGTCGCCGGCGATTATATTCACGCGAACACCGGCACTGTCAACGATTACGGACATTATGAGAATCTTTTCAAGTCCGGGCGCGCGCTGATGACTCTCGCGCAGCTCAAGGCGGCGAACAATTACCGCGACATGGCGGACGCTTACGGCATTCTGCCGATACCCAAGTATGATGAGATACAGAAGGATTACCACTGCCTGCGTACATTCACATACCTCATGGTTGTACCGGTCACTAACAACAGACCGCACGAGACCGGATCGATCATGGATACACTTTCGTATATCACATATAAGGACATCATGCCGAGCTTCTACGCGGAGCGCGTTTCGCAGAAGCTGCTCCGCGGCGACGACTCGATAGAAATGCTCGGGATAGTGCGCTCTTCGCGTCGGTTTGACGTTGGCTCGGTATATAATATCTTCCTTCCGCTGGCTGACGAGGTCGTGTACAGGAGTCTGTCGAGCAACAAGGAAATAGCGTCGACGATGGCGACAAAGGTGAAGACCGTTGAGGCAAATATCGACAAAATAATGGCGGCTATGGATAAGTGAGCCCGGAAAATCCGACGGTGAATTTGGAGATGTTCACTTGACAATGCGCTGGTTATGTGCTATACTATATTCATCAGAAAATTGCCATAATCAACGTTAAACGGAGATAACCAAATGGAAAGAGAACTTATAAAACACATCTACGACGACAGCGCCGCGTTCGGCGGAAAAACTGTCACGCTGGGAGGCTGGGTGCGCAATCTGCGTGACTCCAAGGCGTTCGGGTTCATCGACCTCAACGACGGCTCCTGCTTCTCAAGCCTTCAGGTCGTGTTCGAGCGCGAGAAGCTCGCGAATTACGATGAGATCGCGTCCCAGAACGTCGGCGCGTCGCTCGTCGTCACCGGCGTGCTCACGCTGACCCCCGGCGCAAAGCAGCCGTTCGAGCTCAAGGCGACCGAGATCGCGGTCGAGGGCACGTCCACTCCGGATTACCCGCTCCAGCCGAAGCGCCACAGCGCGGAATTCCTCCGCGAGCAGGCTTATCTGCGCCCGAGGACGAATCTTTTTTCCGCGGTGTTCCGCGTGCGCTCCGAGGTGGCGTTCGCGATTCACAGCTTCTTCTACCAGAGAGGGTTCGTGTATGTCCATACGCCGCTTATCACCTGCTCCGACTGTGAGGGCGCGGGCGAGATGTTCCGCGTAACGACGCTCGATATAAACAACCCGCCGAGGACCGAGGACGGAAAGGTCGACTACTCGAAGGATTTCTTCGGCAAGGCGGCGAACCTCACGGTCTCCGGACAGCTCGAGGGCGAGACCTTCGCTCAGGCTTTCGGAAATATTTACACGTTCGGACCGACCTTCCGCGCCGAGAACTCGAACACCGCGCGCCACGCGGCTGAGTTCTGGATGATCGAGCCGGAGATCGCGTTCGCTGATCTGAACGACGATATGCAGCTCGCGTGGGATATGATAAAGTATATCATAAATCACGTTCTTGAGAACTGCACGCAGGAGATCGAGTTCTTCAACAAGTTCGTCGACAAGACCCTTAAGGAGCGTCTGACGGCTCTGCGCGACGCCGATTATGTCAAGGTAGATTATACTGACGCTATAGACATCCTCCTGAAGTCCGGGGAGCAGTTCCAGTATCCTGTTTACTGGGGCGTCGACCTTCAGACCGAGCACGAGAGATATCTGACCGAGAAGGTCTACAAGAAGCCGGTGTTCCTGATCAACTATCCAAAGGAGATCAAGGCGTTCTATATGCGTCTGAACGACGACGGGAAAACCGTCGCCGCTATGGACCTCCTTGTCCCCGGCGTCGGCGAGATAATCGGCGGAAGCCAGCGTGAGGAGCGCCTTGACGTACTCACCGAGCGCATGAAGGAGCTGAACCTCTCCGAGAAGGATTACTGGTGGTACCTCAACCTGAGAAAGTACGGCGGCACGAAGCACGCCGGATACGGTCTCGGCTTCGAGCGGATCATCATGTATCTGACTGGTGTTTCCAATATCCGCGACGTCATTCCTTATCCGAGAACGGTCGGGAACGCGGAGTTTTGATTTTGTAAAAGAAAATGTAAAAGCGTCTGCCGTCGGCTTTGGTCAGCGGCAGCGCTTTTGTTTCCGGACGGGAAGGAATTTTCTCCGGAATGGCTTAAAAATTTGCGCAGATACTTGACAAAACGGAGAAAGTGTGATATAATATGTATACCTCTGTCGGAGGGTTCTTTTTTTGCGCCGTTCCTGCCGCGGAACCGGCGGATGCTGAGCTCATGCGACGTTTGTTTTACAGATCTCGCGTATCCGGTCGAGGGAGGTACGTGCTTTGCGGGGCGTCATGCCTGTCCCGCGGAAGCAAATACACGGCGCTTGGCGCCGCAAACTAATCGGGAGGTGCCGAAATAATGAGAGTCAAGATCACACTGGCGTGCAGCGAATGCAAGCAGAGAAACTACGACACGACCAAGAACAAGAAGAATGACCCCGACAGACTTGAAATGAACAAGTACTGCAAATTCTGCCGCAAGCATACGCTCCACAAGGAAACGAAGTAATTACGGAGGGAACTTAAATGGCAGACACTGAGAAGAAGACTGAGGTCGCCGAGGCAAGGGCTGATAAGCCGGCAAAGGCGGACAAGTCCGTTCCCGCAAAGAAAAAGGATTCGTTCGGCAAGCGTACCGCGAAGTTCTTCCGCGAGTACAAGAGCGAACTCAAGAAGGTCGTCTGGTCCACTCCGAAGCAGACCCTCAATAACACGATACTCGTCGCGGTGTCGGTGATTGTGGTGAGCCTCGGCGTCGGAATACTCGATTTTGCGTTCTCCGCTGGGCTTACAGCTCTCGGAAAACTCATATAAGGGGTAACGATCGCCTTGGGAATGAACGATCTTATCGACGTCACCGGCGAAAAGCGCTGGTACGTCGCGCACACCTATTCCGGCTACGAGAACAAGGTGAAGACCAACCTTGAGAAGATCATCGAGAACCGCGGACTGCACGACAAGATAGTCGACATCCGCATACCCGTTGAGACGCACGTCGAGGTCGGCGCCGGAAAGGACGGCAAGGATCTTGTCGTCGAAGAGAAAATTTTCCCGAGCTATGTGCTTGTAAAGATGGTCATGACTGACGAGACTTGGCATGTCGTCAGGAATATCAGCGGCGTTACAGGCTTTGTCGGGCCCGGCTCGAAGCCGACGGCTCTTTCTGATGCGGAGGTCGCCGCAATGGGCATTGAGACCCCCGAGACGAAGGAAGTCGTAAGCTTCAAGGTCGGAGATACCGTGGAGATCAAGGACGGCGCGCTCAAGGGAACAAAGGGCACGCTGAGAGAGATCTCGGAGGACCTCAAGAAGGTCACGGTCATCGCGAATATGTTTGGCAGAGATACTCCGTTCGAGCTCGACGCGAAGGATATCAAGCTTGCCGAAGAATGAGGAAGTTATAAAAAGTCAGAGTCGGGGATATCCCGCCTGTGCTTTCCCCTCATGACGTGGGAGGGAGAATCGGCCGCAGGAGCGGCTTTCCACAATCAAAATTCTCCCGCTATTAAAATCTTGCGTCGAAAAAGACGCGCCGCGCCGCATGGTGCGGGTATAACGAGCGCCGGATCACGGGGCTTTCAGCACATGACCAGATGGCTTGTGTCTGAATGTCTGTCGTACCGGAGAGCGGTCATATCCGACGGCGACGCTTCTACCACAATACGGAGGTGCATTTATCATGGCAAAGAAAATTACTGGCTACATCAAACTGCAGCTGCCGGCTGGCAAGGCTACTCCCGCGCCGCCTGTAGGTCCTGCGCTGGGTGCTTACGGTCTCGCAATTCCGGTATTCACCAAGGAATTCAACGAGAGAACCAAAAAGGATATCGGTCTCATCATCCCGGTCGTCATCACCGTTTACGCTGACCGTTCCTTCTCCTTCATTACAAAGACTCCGCCGGCTCCTGTCCTCATCAAGAAGGCGTGCGGAATCGAGTCCGCTTCTCCTACGCCGAACAAGACCAAGGTCGCAAAGCTGACCAAGGAACAGGTGAAGCAGATCGCCGAAACCAAGATGCCCGACCTCAACGCAGGCTCGCTTGAGACCGCGATGAGCATGATCGCCGGAACCGCGCGCAGCATGGGCATTACTGTTGAGGAATAAGGAGGAGTTATACAATGTCTAACGGAAAGAAATATACAGACAGCGCGAAGCTGATCGAAAAAGCAAAGCTCTATGACTCCGCTGACGCTCTGAACCTTGTCTGCCAGACCGCAAAGGCAAAGTTCGATGAGACCATCGAAGTTCACGTCCGTCTCGGCGTCGACTCCCGTCACGCAGACCAGCAGGTCCGCGGCGCGGTCGTTCTCCCGAACGGTACCGGTAAGACTGTCCGCACCCTCGTCTTCGCGAAGGGCGACAGAGCTAAGGCCGCTGAAGAGGCAGGCGCTGATTTTGTCGGCGCTGAGGATTATGTCGCGAAGATCCAGCAGGAAAACTGGTTCGACTTCGACATCATCATCGCTACCCCGGATATGATGGGCGTTATTGGCCGTCTCGGTAAGATCCTCGGTCCTAAGGGACTCATGCCGAACCCGAAGGCAGGCACCGTCACTATGGACGTTGCTAAGGCTGTCAAGGAAGCTAAGGCTGGTAAGATCGAGTATCGTCTCGACAAGACCAACATCATCCACTGCCCGATCGGCAAGGCGTCCTTCGGTCCTGAGAAGCTCGCGGAGAACTTCAACACTCTCCTCGGCGCTATCATCAAGGCTAAGCCGGCTGCTACCAAGGGTCAGTATATAAAGAGCTGTGTCATCGCGTCCACTATGGGCCCTGGCATCAAGATCAACTACGCTAAGCTCGGCTGATTTCCCGCAATAAGGTAATTGTCATGGAAAGGCTCTCCGCACACGTGCGGAGAGCCTTTGCGATTTAATGAAAAACCGACCGCCGTGCCAATGAGGGCATGGCGGTCGGTCTGATATGCCGGTTTATTTCCCGGAAAATATATCAGAGTATTCTGTACTGGGTGTAGTTTCCGTCAAACTTCTTTTTCAACTCGGCGGGTGTCATTTCGCTTGTCACTATAGCGAAGTCCGACGGCTCGTCAGTGATGACGGTGACGCTTTCCGGCAGGGTCCCCGGCTTCGTGTCAAAACGCAGGCAGAACTTCGAGGGGATCTCGTCGGCGGAAAGTATGCTCTCTTTCGGGAGGCGGTTCCAGACGTGATACGGGCGGACAGGGTGGTTGAGATACATCGCGATCTCGATTATATCCGAGACAACGGCGCTCGCGGTCGGAAGCTTTCCGGCGCCGCGACCGTAGAACATCACGTCGCCTATTGCGTTGCCGTTGACGAGTATTCCGTTGTAGACCCCGATGATACCGGCGAGCGGGTTCGTCTCACGGACGAACATGGGCGCGACACAGGCGGAGATTTTGTCTCCGACCTTTACGGCTCTGCCGATGAGCTTTATCGCGGCGCCGATTTTCTTCGCGTTCGCGACGTCCGCGGCGGTCACATTGCGTATGCCCTCGGTGCTGATCTCCTCCGGCTGGACGAGACTTCCGAACGCTATCGCGGAGAGGATTGAGATCTTGCGGCAGGCGTCGATGCCGTCGACGTCGGCGGAGGGGTTTCTTTCAGCGTAGCCCTTTTCCTGAGCTTCCTTCAGAGCCGAGTCAAAATCCTTCCCCTTCGAGAACATCTCGGTGAGGATATAGTTCGTGGTGCCGTTGAGGATGCCGTCGACCTCGGAGATATCGTTCGCGGTGAGACAGCTTCCTATCGGGTGGATGACGGGTATGCCGCCGCCGACGCTCGCCTCAAAGAGGTAACGCACGCCGCACTCGTCCGCAGTCTTAAGGAGCTCCGGTCCGAAGTTCGCGACGACTTCCTTGTTGGAGGTGACGACACTCTTGCCCGCCTTCATGGCGCGGACCGAGAACTCATATGCCGGATGCGAGCCGCCCATGAGCTCGGCGCAGATCTTCACTTCCGGGTCGTTCAGAATGATGTCTATGTCGTGAACGACGCAGTCGCGGAAGGGGCTGTCCGGGAAGTCTCTGAGATCGAGGATATATTTGATGTTGATCGGTTCCCCGACGCGCGACGCGATGAGGGAGGCGTTCTCGGTGAGAACCTCGGCTGTGCCGCCGCCGACCACGCCGAAACCGAATATTGCGATATTTATCATAACAATCGTTCCTTATGTTTTAGTTCGGTTAATGCCCGATAAAATAATTATACCACAAATTCCGTCGTATTTCAAGACGAATCGCGAATATAACACGCTGAAATTCTGTGCTCCGACGCGGTGTTTTGCGAGCATATTGTCTTTTAGCGCGCTGAATTTCTTTCATGTTCAAAATATCACAGTAATTTTACATATAAATATATAACAATTATCACCCTTGTGGTATAATAGAAAAAGAACATTTCGGAAAGCAAGATGTACAAAAAGTGGGAACCATAATAGATATCGCGACGTTCAACCTGAAGAGCTCACTGTTCGGCATGGGCATACACAAATGGAAGAGACGCCGCGCGCTCGTTCTTCGGATGATGCGGGAGCTCGGCTCGGACATCATCGGCGTGCAGGAGCTGACTCCGCTGATGCGCAGGGACTTTGAGAACGAGCTTCATGAATATAATCTCGTCGGACTCGGAAGGGGCGGCGGTTTTCTTGACGAGCACTCGGACATCGCGGTGAAGAACGGGCTCAAGGTTTCATACGACGGCACGTTCTGGCTGGCAAAGAAGAATCATCGGCTGTTTTCACTGATGTCACCGCTCGCGTGGATATTCCCGCGAATATGCACGGTCGCCGAGGTGAAGGTCGGCGAGCGGCGCGTCAGGGTGTTCAACACTCACCTCGATGTCTCGAGCGAGGCGGCGCGGTGCGCGCAACTGCGGCTCATCTGCCGTCAGATATCCGAGAGACAGAAGAAGGAACCGCTCCCGACGCTTCTTATGGGAGACTTCAACACGAAGCCCGGGGCGAAAAGTCTCAGACTTCTGGCGGACGGGTACGGCTTTGACAATGTCAAGCTCACCGGAATAGCCGAGGGCGAGGCAGGTGGAACATTCCACTTCTACAAGGGCGGGATGGGCTCGAGAAGGATAGATTATATCTTCGCGACGCCGGAGTTCTCGCTGATCTCGGCGAAGATCGTGCGGACGTCGTATGACGGCGAGTATCCGTCCGATCACTATCCGCTCTCGGTGCGGCTCGCGCTTGACTAACCCGACTGAAACGAACGAATTGCGCGGCGCCGCGTATAATGATATATGGCATTCCGCAGTGCGGGTATTTTCCCGACGCCGCGGATGATCGAAAGGATTCCGAACAATGAAAAAACGGACGCTTCCCGACGAGGAGAAGGTCGCTTCCATGCTCGCGTCAAAGCGTGTGAATATCAAAAAGAAGCTCCGCACGACCTCCGGACGGAGGCTTTCCGGAGCTGAGATAATAATTATCGGCTTCGCGCTTCTGATTGTCGTCGGCGCACTGCTTCTGATGCTTCCGGCGGCTTCCCGGGAGAGGGTGTTCACTTCGCCTGTCAAGGCGTTTTTCACGTCTGTCAGCGCGACATGCGTCACCGGTCTGACCGTTCTGCCGACCGGGGCTTACTGGAGCCTTTTTGGGCAGATTGTGATAATCGTGCTGATACAGATCGGCGGGCTCGGGTTCATGACGCTCGCCGTCATGCTGTCCGTCTTAATTAAACGGCAGATTACCCCGAGAGAGAGACTTGTCGCGTCTCAGGCGCTCGGGATGAACGCCGCGTGCGGGATGGTCCGGCTCGTAAAACGGATACTGCGGGGGACAGCGCTGATAGAAGGCGTCGGAGCCGTTATATTGTCAGTGAGATTCGTGCCTGTTTTCGGGCCGGCCAAGGGAATATGGTACGGTGTGTTCCATTCGGTGTCCGCTTTCTGCAACGCGGGGTTCGACCTGCTTGACGGGTTCGACGGATTCAGGCATGATCATCTTGTCGGAGGCACGCTTATTGCTCTTATCGTGCTTGGCGGGATAGGATTCATCGTATGGGACGATATTGTGAATCTTGTTCTCAGACACAAGAGCCTGTCTGTATACACGAAGCTTGTTCTGCGTGTGACGGCTGTGCTGATCCTTTCCGGAACGGCGCTCATCGCGTTCTTCGAATGGAACAACGCGGATACCATCGGCGGAATGAACACGGGCGAAAAGATATTCCAGAGCCTGTTCCAGTCGGTGACGACACGTACGGCGGGAATTGACCTGATCGGCAATACGGCGCTTACGGACTCGTCGAAACTCATCTGTATGTTCCTGATGCTGATCGGCGGCGCTTCCGGCTCCACCGCGGGCGGCGTGAAGGTCGGTACGCTCGGGGTCATTGTGATGGCTGTGATGTGCTCGGCGGCGGGAAGATCCGAGATACGGTTCTCGAAGCGGAGAATTCCGTCGGATATGGTAGTCAGAGCGATAACTGTGCTGACAATAAACCTGTCGGCTGGATTGTTCGGCGGGCTTCTCATCTCGGCAAGAGAGGGCGTGCCGCTGATGACAAGCATGTATGAGACAATCTCGGCGATATCGACGGTTGGTCTGTCGCTTTCGCTGTCTCCGTATCTGTCGGCGTTTTCTATGGTGGTGGATATGCTGCTGATGTTCTTCGGACGCGTGGGCATCCTGACCGTGACTTATTCGATAATGTTGAGTCAGGCGCGCCGCGACAGCTGTATATCTTATCCGGACGCTGATCTTCTGATAGGCTGATATGTATAAAGTTTGAGAAAAGGAGGGGGGCGGGGGGGG
>URCP01000057.1 GCA_900546315.1 uncultured Eubacteriales bacterium | reverse complement strand
GGAGCCGCCTACCCGTCCCAGATCTTCGGCGCGCTCGTCACCGAAAAGGTCCGTTCGCTCGGCGCAAAGCTCGTCAACCGCGACGGCAAAGTCTTCATGCACCCGCTCGAAACCCGCGACGTCTCCGCCGCGTCGATAATCCGCGAATGCGGCGACAGAAACGAAGGCGTTGAAACCGGTGAAGGCAAAGCCGTCTGGCTCGACACCCCGATGATCGAAATCATCGGCGGCGAAGGCACCATCGAAAAGCGCATCCCCGCGATGCTGCGCATGTTCATGAGCTACGGCATCGACATCAGAAAAGAGCCGATCCTCGTCTACCCGACCCTCCACTACCAGAACGGCGGTCTCGACATCAACGTCGACGGAAGCACCACTAATGTAGAAAACCTCTACGTAGCCGGCGAGGCAGTAGGCGGCATCCACGGCAGAAACCGCCTCATGGGCAACTCCCTCCTCGACATCATAGTCTTTGGCAGAAGCGCCGGTCAGCACGCCGCTGAAAAGTCCAAGGAAACCACAGTCGGCAAACTCACCCTCGACCACATCGCAAAGTTCGACAAAGAGCGCGAAGAAGCAGGCGTCGTAACCGACCTCGTCTCCCCGAAGCTCCTCCCGAACTACGTCAGAAAAGAATCCGAAACCAACTGACACCCACTGTCTGATCTCAGCCAGTAACTAAAAAAACAAATTTCCCGCGTGAAAAACACGCGGGAAATCCCTGCTTATACATTTTACTTAACTAAAGCAAAGGACACCAAAAAATGGAACTCATCACCGATCTCTTCGAAGCCCTCACAATATTCTGCTTCGGTCTCTCCTGGCCGATCTCCATCCGCAAATCCTGGATCTCCCGCACCGCCAAAGGCAAAAGCCTCTTCTTCGAAATCTTCCTCCTCATAGGCTACGCCTTCGGTATCGCCCGCAAAATAATCCAGGTCTCCGCGATGGGCTCCTCCGGCTTCATCTTCTACCTCAGCTTCTTCTTCTACGTCCTCAACTTCATCGAAATCTCTATAGACGTCGCTCTGTATTTCAGAAATACCAAGCTCGACAAACTGGCTGAAGAAAACAAGTAAACGTTAGTTTTGCGGGGGGAACTTTTTTTCGGAGAAAAAAGCTCCCCCCTCAAATACGCCTTGGCGTATTTGAGGGGATGCCGCTTGCGGCATCCTCGCCCCCCTTCAAAAAAGCTTTATACAATTATGGATTATAAGATTGCGCAACGTACCTTAGTCTGTGCTATACTCTTCGCTCTCGTCCTCATGTTCGTTGGGTGCGGGAACCAGAGCTTCATCACGCTCACCTCGACCGAATCTCCGGCACGGGACGCCAAAGCCGTTTTTGAACTCAATATCAGCGGCATCAGCGGCGCCGAAATCACCACCGAACTTCGGCAGAACGGGGAAAGCAACACCCAACCGCTCATCTCACTCGACAACTCCGCCAAAGACCTCGCGATAACCATAACCCCCGACAAACAGGACAGCGACAAATACAACCGCGTAAACCTTACCGCCTCCTCCGGCGACCTCACGCGGAACGCCATGTTCACCGACCTCCCCGAAGCCGCGGGCTGGTCCTTCTCCACGCAAAAGCAAAACGAGAAGCTCAAAATAACCGCCGGCGAAACCAAAGTCCTCGCCGCCCTCGCCCTCGACACCGGAAACGGCGTCAGGTCAATAAACCTCGACAACATCGACGAAAACAACTACGACTGCGTAATAATCATCCGCGCGGAATTCAAATAACCCTCACCCCCGGCAATCCGGGGGCTTTTTCTTTAAAAAAAGCCGCCGTGATAATTCTCACGACAGCCATACTTATTCACGATCCGCGACGGAACCAAGCTCTCATAAACCCTTTCGCTCTACCCCTGTAGGGGCGACCATTGGTCGCCCGCTCCTGACGCTCACCGCGAACTTCACTTATTCACGACTCTCGTCGAAATGACGCTCCCGATAGCGAACGCGCCGACGACCGAAATAATATCCTTCGCGAGATACGGCACCGACGCAAGCATCGCCGCCTCACCGAACGTCCTCCCGGTCAGACCCGCGAACTGTATCGTCCCGCAGACATGACAGACCGCCAATCCCGCGAGCCCGCAGACGACCGCCGCGGCAGTACCGAGCGCCTTCATGACCGCGCCCTTCCGCTTTGTAAGTCTCAGGAACAGATACGCGCCGAGCCCGCACAGCGCCGCCATCCCGACAAACCCATAAATATACCCGCCGGTCGGACCGACAAGCACCGAAAATCCGCCCTTCATCCCCGAGAACACCGGCAGTCCCACCGCGCCCAGAGCCACATAAACGAACGTAGCGGCGGTTCCCTTAGCGCACCCGAGCGAATACCCGCAGAGCGCCACCGCAAACGTCTGAAGCGTTATCGGCACGCCCGACGGCATCGGTATCGTCACAAGCGTCAGAACCGCTATGATAGCCGCGAAAAGCCCGCACAGCACCGTTCCCCGGATGCCCTCGCGGTGTTTTGTTATGTTCGACTGTTTTGTATTATCCATCTCTCTGTTCCTCTCATAAATAAATGGGCGGCTCACACCGCGCCGAGCCGCCCGCCTTAACATAAAAAAGAACCGGCGCGGTACTGTCAGTCACCCGACAATAATATTATACCACACCGGATCGTATTTGTCAACCTGTTTTTGAAATTAGTTTACATTCAGTCATTATGCTCAATTGTTGCGTCGCTCACAGCCGGAACATCGGCATCGTCGAAGTGAATCGTCACGTTCGCGCCCTCGAGGCTCTTCTGAAGCTCCGGAACACTGACGCTCAGGATATCGCACTTTCTGTCGAGCGCCTGCGAAACAGCGAAGCCGGCAGCCTGCCCCGAAATGATAGCCGGAGGAATCACGCGCAGAACATCCCACGCGTACCCCTCGCCCGCCGCGGAGCGACCGCAGGTTATAAGGTTCGAAGCCTTCGGGGAAATCAGCGTCCCGTACGGGATCTCAAAGAGATAATCCCGGCGGTCAAAGTCGTTCATCGCGCCGACCGAATCCTCGAAATGCCTGTATGTATCGCTCTCAAGCAGAGTATACGCGCCCGCTATATGTCTGACCGTCCTGAACTGGCACATTCCCGGCAGGGTCACGACGTCGCGCGAGTTCCTGTCGTCCTTCTTCAGCTTTTCGAGCATCTCGAGCTGGTTCGAGATCAGATACCGGTTCACCTCGTCGGACGACGTTCCGTGATAGAGCGGGATATCCTTCGGGTGGTTTTCGCCGTAAAGGCTCGCGTATCCGCCCGACGCGCCGCTTATCGCGTTGGCTATCTTCCCGGTCTCAGCCGCCTTGCGACAGCTGTCGAGAGTTATCGCGAACGCGAAGTACGAGTGATAGTTGCCCCTCTCGACCGTCGGTATCCCGGCGCGGTACATGAGGTCGCCGTCTCCGGTCGCGTCGACGAACATATCCGCCGTGAAGTATTCCCTTCCCGACTTGTTCTCGAGGACGACGCCGAGTATCTTTGTCTTTCCGCCCTCGCTCGTCGTGACAGAACGGGAAACGATGCTGTCAAACATGATGTCGACGCCGATATCGTGGCAGAGCTCGGTCAGAGTCAGCGCGAATATCTCCGCCGAGAATTTCGTCATATAGCGCGGGGGCTGGTGTCCCTTCGCCTTGTACTCCGCGAGCTTTTCTTCCGGTATCCTGCCGTTCTCGAACGCCGGGTCTACGCCGCCGTAGCCGTATTTTATCGAGAGGCGGAGCAGCTCCTCAGCCATGCCGAAGATTATCTGCTTTCCCCGTCCGTTGCACATCGGGACAAAGAAGTTGACAAGTCCGAGGGTCGCGAGGCCTCCGAGCTTCTGTGACTTCTCGACGAGGAGGACGCGCTTCCCCTCCCTCGCCGCCTGAACAGCGGCAGCGACGCCGCCGACGCCGCCGCCGGCGACGATTATGTCGTAGTGCGCTTTTTCGAAGATTTCTTCCTGAAGTATCATCTTAAAATATCCTTTGCGGTTAAATAAAATATCTGAGCATTATTTTCGCCAGTCCGTAATTGTCGTCATACGGCGGGTATCTCAGCGGGTTCAGGTCTATCCTCGGCGAGGACATCAGAACCGACGACTCATTGCTGAACGTGTCGAAGCCCGCCTTTCCGTGGTATCTGCCGAATCCGCTCTCGCCGACGCCGCCGAACGGAAGGTGCGGGTTCGCGAGCTGCATAACAGTGTCGTTTATGCACCCGCAGCCGAAATCGAGGTTCTCAAGCACCATGTCCCGCGTCTCACGGCTCTTCGTGAAGAGATACAGCGCCAGCGGCTTCGGGCGCTTTCTCAGCGTGTTTATCACGATATTGATATCGTTGAACTCGAAGACCGGAAGTATCGGACCGAAAATCTCCTCGGTCATCAGCTTGCTGTCCTTCTTGATGTTCTGCATCAGAGTCAGCCCTATCCGGCAGTTCTCCGCGCTGACGTCGCCTCCGAAGATTATCTCGCCGTCGTCAAGGTACTTTCTCAGACGCTCGAAGTGCATACGGTTTATTATCTTCGGGTAGAACTTGTTCTCACACGGCGAGAGCGAGCAGAACTTATCGTGATAGTCCTTGACGTAACCGAGAAACTCCTCCTTGACGCCCGAGTCGATATACAGATAGTCCGGCGCGACGCAGGTCTGTCCGGAGTTTATCAGCTTTCCGGCGACAATGCGCTTCGCGGCGAGTTTCAGGTTCGCGGTCTTGTCGATGATGCACGGGCTCTTTCCGCCGAGTTCCATCACGACCGGGGTCAGCTGGGTCGCCGCCGCTTTTGAGATTATGCGCGCCACTGTCGGTCCGCCGGTGTAGAAGACCATGCCGAACGGTTCGTATCTTATCGCCTTCACCGCCTCGAAGGAATCCGTGTAAGCCGCGATATATTCACGGTCGAAATACTTGTCGATCAGGTAGCAGAGCAGCTTCGTCGTGTGCGGCGAGTGCACCGAGAGTTGAAGTATCGTGCAGTTTCCCGCGGCGATCGACGAGATCAGCGGCTGCATCGTCAGCAGGAACGGGTAGTTCCACGGCGAAAAGATCATTACGAGCCCGCGCGGATGGCTGAGCTTGCGGCTCGACGCCGGCCAGAGGAAGTACGGGGTCGCGGTGGTTTTCGGCTAGGTCCACGTTTTGAGGTATCGGAGCGTATGGTTGATTTCCTGTTCGACCATGCCTATTTCGGTGAGGTAGCCTTCGCTGAACGACTTGCCGAGGTCAGCCCGGAGGGCTTCGAGTATCAGTCCTTCGTTGTCGCGTATCATGAAGCGCAGGTTTTTGAGAAGCCCGCGTCGGAAGGTGACGTCGCGCGTCTTGCCGGTGGCGAAGAACTCCCGCTGAGCGGAGATGATCTCGCGGAGCGCGGGGTCGAGCGTTTTCTGCGCGGTTCTGCCGTTATCGTTTGGTTTTTCCTGAAGTGACATTCTGTGCCCTCCATAAATAATGATTCTGTCTATATTATACACCAATCATGTGGCAAAAGTCAACCTCTATCTGTAAAAATTTCGAAGAAAAAGCGGGAGACCGGTAAACCTTTCTCCCGCACATATAAGTTACTTGTCGAAGATGGATGTTTGATGTGGCAGAGTCTTCATCCGACTGTAGCCGAAACATTGACTATCGGGTCCAGGGGCTGGCCCCTGGTTAGTCCATACCTTTGCGCACGTTCTCCTCTGCTTCTTTCTGGAGTTCGGGATCGTAGGAATACATCGGCTCGATATCCTGTCCTTTGATTTTGCGTGCCACGAAGTTCTTCGTGATCTTTCCGACCAGCGGGGCGAGGGTGAGGACGCCTATCAGGTTCGGGATCATCATGCAGCCGTTGAAGGTGTCCGAGATGTCCCACGCGAGGGAGGAGGTCATGACCGCGCCGGAGATGATCAGGAGGACGAAGATCACGTGATAGACTTTGACTGCCTTCTCACCGAAAAGATACTCTACAGCCTTCGAACCGTACTGCGACCAGCCGAGGACGGTCGTGAACGCGAACAGCAGGAGCGCTACCGCGACGAACATTTCGCCCGGACGGCCGAACAGATTGCCGAATGCCTGCGCGACGAGTGTGGCGTCGTTTACGCCCTCAACCGCGAGACCTGTTTCGAGATCTATGAAGCCGGACGAGAGAACTACTACAGCTGTCATGGTGCAGACTACGAAGGTGTCGAAGAATACTTCGAAAATGCCCCACATGCCCTGCTTTACAGGCTCGTTGACGTTAGACGCGGAGTGAACCATTACTGAGGAGCCGAGTCCGGCTTCGTTCGAGAAGACGCCGCGCTTGCCGCCCTGAGTTATGACTGTCTTGATGGCGATACCCGTGACGGCGCCGCCTACGGCCTTCACGCCGAACGCGAAGCGGAAGATTGACGCGAACACCGCGCCGACCTCTGTGATGTGCGCGAAGAAGACTATCAGCGCGCCTATGACGTACAGAGCAGCCATGACCGGGACGAGTCTCTCAGCGACAGCCGCGACTCTCTGGAGACCGCCTATTATGATGATAGCCGCGATGATCATGAGCGCTACGCCGATGATGATGTTTATGATCGATATGCCGCCGATTTCGGGCGCGTCAACTCCCTGGAAGAACGCCGAGTGGATGTTCAGCGTGATTTTGTTGATCTGACCCATGTTGCCGATACCGAAGGACGCGAAGATACACACTATACAGAACACGACCGCGAGCACCGCGCCGAGCTGCTTGCAGTGCTTCTTCGCGCCGAGACCGTCCTTCAGGTAGTACATAGCGCCGCCGGACCACTCGCCGGCGGAGTTTCTGCGTCTGAAATAGATACCGAGCACATTCTCGGAGAAGTTCGTCATCATTCCGAAGAACGCCGCGAGCCACATCCAGAACACCGCGCCGGGTCCGCCGACACATATCGCCGCCGAAACACCCGCGATATTACCGGTTCCGATAGTCGCCGCGAGCGCCGTACATAACGCCTGGAACTGCGATATCGTCTGGCGGTTGGTCTTCTTTTTCGCGCCGCCTTCCTTCGTGAAGATGCCGCCGATCGTGGCTTTCCACCACGTCTTCAGGTGTGATATCTGGAAAAATTTGGTGACACAGGTCATGATGATGCCGGTGCCGATTAACAGCACGAGACCGATCTTCACCCAGATGAAGCCGTTTATGGCGTCGTTGATCTCTGTCAGCTTGTCGAAGAAGTTCTGCATTCTTTTCTCTCCTTAAAAATTGGACTTAAAAAAGCGCCGTCACCCGACAGCGCCCTGAAAAATAAAATACTAAAAAATCCGCGTCCGACAGAAATCGGGCGAATCTCGTCTCCGTACTTTTGCCTGAGAGATTGGCGGGGAAAAACACCGCTTTGCACCTTCGGCACCCACTCCGTTGTGGGATTCTCCAGAGTTCCCTCCGCGCTCAGTTTCGAAAACAGGGACGCACAGTATTGTACGCCCACTCCCTGTCCGGCGGCTCCGCCATGGAACCATCCGACCGATCCTGAGAACTTCATCGGGGTATCGCTTTATTACACTAAATACTATATCACATTTTCTTCACATTGTCAAGTGCTTTCCGCAATTTTTGGCGAATTAACGAATATTTTCTGACGATTCAGCATTATTTGCGGTTTCGGGACAATATTACACAATAGTTTCGCCGGAGTTCAGAAAGACGCGAAAAAGCACGGCTTGAAATTATGCCCGACCGGACGGCTGAGATTCGCCGTGTGTGTTGTCAAAACGTCGAAAATTGTTATGGACACAAATTATGCCTTGACACCGGAATCCCGTTGTGCTATAATATTATCGTGAGATAAAAATCTCGAAACTAAGGATGAAAGGCAGGCGGCTCGTGATGGACTACGGACAACGAAGCGATATACACATACGGATGTCGGAACGGTGGACATGCGGTCATTTTTCGCGCGCCTGTGAAAAGTCGCACAGCTGACGCGGGGTGACTTATATTTTCATGCCGTCGTTCTGACTGACAAAGGTCATGACGATGGTTTTTTTGCGCCCTTTTATCCTATATTTTTAGAACAAAGCGAGGTGAGAGGAATGGACGCGGGAAGTAGTGGCGGTACCGGCTCTGTCGGGCGAAGTTGTACCGTCTTTCACAGCGAGGACGTACCCCCTCCGGGTCTGTTCCTCAACAACTGAATAATGGTATGTCTTCATTTTGCCCACGTGTGACTATCGCACGGTGACAGAAACAGTGCTGTACCCTTTCCACAATACCGGTGAGAGCCGGCGGCGGTAACACGCCTGGAATAACATCTATTGTCAGGCTTCAGAAAAGCCAATAAAGAAAGAGAGGTACACAAAATGAAGAACATCAAGAGAAGACCAAAAACCGCGGCAGAATCGCTCGTACGCACGGATGACGCCGCAAAGAGACTCCTTTTCGCGACAACCTCGGAAGCGTCTGACGTCATCGGGAAATACGGCGCGCCGGATGGGCTCACCGACGAGATGGTTGAAAAGTCCCGTGACGAGTACGGCGAAAACGTCCTCACCTACGGAAAGAAGAACCCGGTCGTCAAGCGGCTCGCCTCGGCGTTCATAAACCCGTTCAACATCGTGCTCTTCGTCCTCGCGGTGATATCCATATTCACCGACATCGTGCTCGCCGCGCCGGAGGACAGAAGCTACGCGGCGGTCGTCATCATTTTCTCGATGGTGACGATCTCGGGCATCCTGCGCTTCATTCAGGAGACGAGAAGCGGCAACGCGGCGGCAAGCCTGACCAAAATGATTCACACAACCGCAACTGTAGAGAGAAATGGTGTGCGCCGTGAGATTCCGCTCGAAGAGCGCGTTGTCGGCGACATTATCTGGCTCAGCGCTGGCGACATGATACCGGCTGACGTGAGAATTATCTCTGCCAAAGACCTGTTCATCAACCAGTCGGCGCTCACCGGTGAGAGCGAGCCGGTCGAGCGTTACGCCGTCCCCTTCACGGCTCCGGACAGCCTGACGGGCGCGGAAAACCTCGCGTTCATGGGCTCAAACGTCATCATCGGTAGTGCGAAGGCAATAGTCATCGCAACAGGAAACGACACCATGCTCGGCGCCGTCGCGAAGAGCGTCGGGGCGAAACCTCCGAAGACCACATTCGAAAAGGGCGTCGGGGCTGTCTCGTGGATACTCATCCGCTTCATGCTCGTGATGGTGCCGGTCGTGCTGTTCGTGAACGGGTTCACCAAGGGCGACTGGACTCAGGCTCTGCTGTTCGCTATATCTGTAGCGGTCGGAATGACGCCGGAGATGCTCCCGATGATCGTGACGACGTCGCTCGCGGGCGGCGCGCTCGCTATGGGTAAGAAAAAGGTCATCGTCAAGGACCTGAACGCCATCCAGAACCTCGGCTCTATCGACATACTCTGCACCGACAAAACCGGCACGCTGACCGAGGACAAGGTCGTGCTCGAATACCACCTGAACGTCGACGGCGAGGAGGACGACAGAGTGCTCCGCCACGCGTTCCTCAACAGTTTTTTTCAGACCGGGCTCCGGAATCTCATCGATATCGCGGTCATCGATAAGCAGAACGAAAAGGGCCCGGAAGATATAATTGACCGCTATACAAAGGTTGACGAAATCCCCTTCGACTTCGAGCGCCGCCGCATGACGGTTGTCGTGAAGGACAAGACCGGAAAGACGCAGATGGTGACCAAGGGCGCGGTCGAGGAGATGCTTGACTGTTGCAGCTTTGTCGACTGCAAGGGCGGCATACACCCGCTTGAGAACGAGACGAGGGACTACGTGCTCCGCCGCTCGGATGAGCTCAACGACAAGGGAATGCGCGTTATTGCCGTTGCCCAAAAGACCGACCCGTCGCCGGAAGGACAGTTCTCCGCCGCGGACGAGAAGGACATGGTTCTGATAGGTTTCCTCGCGTTCCTCGACCCGCCGAAGAAAAGCTCGAAGGACGCCATAAAGGCGCTCAGGGATTACGGCGTCAGCGTCAAGGTTCTGACCGGAGACAACGAGAAGGTCACGACGGCAATCTGCCGCGAGGTCGGGCTTGACACAAGACACATCCTGCTCGGTTCGGACGTCGACAATATGAGCGACAAGGCTCTCGGGGACGAGGCTGAGAAAACGACGATATTCGCGAAGCTCTCCCCCGCCGGGAAGGAGCGTGTCATCCGCGTTCTGCGTGAGCGCGGGCACAGCGTCGGCTACATGGGCGACGGAATCAACGACGCGGCGGCGATGAAAGCCTCGGACGTCGGCATCTCGGTCGACACTGCCGTCGATATCGCGAAGGAATCCGCCGCGGTCGTGCTGCTCGAAAAGGACCTGACAGTCCTCGAGGCGGGCGTCATCGAGGGGAGAAAGACCTACGCCAACATGATAAAGTACATCAAGATGACGGCGTCCTCAAACTTCGGAAATATGTTCTCGGTCATGATAGCGTCGGCGTTCCTGCCGTTTCTGCCTATGGCGTCGATACAGCTGATACTTCTCAACCTGATCTATGACATCTGCTGCACAGCCGTGCCGTTCGACAACGTCGACCCGGAGTACCTGAAGGTCCCGAGAAAGTGGGACGCGTCGGGAATCAGCCGGTTCATGCTCTGGATAGGACCGACAAGCTCGCTGTTCGATATAATAACCTATCTCGTGATGTATTTTGTCGTCTGCCCGATATTCACCGGCGGAATCACCTACTCTCATCTGACCGGAGAGGCGGCGCGGGACTTTTACACCGCGGTGTTCCAGACCGGATGGTTCGTCGAGTCGATGTGGACGCAGACGCTCGTCATTCACATGATACGCACGCCGAAGATTCCGTTCATCCAGAGCCGCGCGTCGACGCCGGTGACGCTCCTGACCTTCTGCGGGATAGGACTTGTGACGGCGCTTCCGTTCCTGCCGTTCGCGCCCGCGCTGGGGCTCACCGATCTGCCCGGAGTGTATTTCGGGTGGCTCGCGGTTATTGTCGCCGGGTATATGCTGCTTGCTACGGTTGTAAAGACGATTTATGTCAAAAGGTATGGTGAACTGCTCTGATGGATGATTATCAACGATAAAAGGCTTCCTTCGCGGGAAGCCTGTTTTTATCTGGATTCGTAGTACTCGTCGAGTTTGTAGACGTCGCTGTAGTCGTATTCGATGAGCTCGATCGTCATAAACCGCGAAACATCCTCCCCGTCGCCGTAGAACATAACTTTCTCCATGCGTCCGTACTCCTCGTCCGGGTCTTCAATCGCCGTCAGCTTCAGCTTCGCGGTGATGATCTGCGTGCCATCTGAATCGTATGTGCGGACGTTTATGTAGTAGGTCTCGCCGACAAGAGTATCGGAGGTCACAAGACCCGGTCCCTCGAAGAATCTTCCGAGCGGGCAGACGTTTATCGCGGTCGGCGCGAGCGCGCGGAAGGCGTTCGCCTCGGTTCTGTGTCCCAGCGTCGGGTTGTCGGGATTGTCGAGGCTGTAGGCGAGGTGTATCCGGTCGTCGTTCAGCGGGTCTGTGTCAACCTCAATCACGCCGTCGCTGTCAAGCCAGATGTTCAGGTTCTCCTGATAGTCGTAGCCGAACGGCGCGAGGATTCGCGGCTTGCCGAGTTCCAGACGCTCCTTTACGAAAACATCGGTGCCATCGTATTCGGTTCCGTCGTCGGAGACCCAGTAGCCTTTATTTTTGTGCTCGTGTGTGCCGTCGTACTTCCAGTAGCCTTTGCCTTCATAGTCGGAATTCAGGACGTAGGCGGTTATTTTCAGGGAATCTGTCATTTTTGTGGTCAGGTCTTCGCGCTCGTTTGAGCAGGCAGCAAGGCACATTGCCAGAGCAAGCACGGCGGCGGCTATCAGTCGTTTCATCATGACACCTCTTTTTCGTAGTACTCGTCAAGCTTATAAACGTCGCTGTAATCGTACTCGACAAGCTCAATCGACAAAAACCTCGACCGCTCCTGATTCTGACTGTACGGCGGGGAATATATCTCGTTCCACGGGTAGCCCTCGTCAGGAATGACCGTGAGCTTCAGCTTCGCCGAGATTATCTGCGTGCCGTTGCCGTCGTATGTGCGGACGTTTATGACATATTCGCGGTCGGTCAGCGTGTCGCGGTGTCCCACCTCTATGGCGGGGCTCAGGTACTCGCCTATCGGGTTCACTATGACCGTCACGGGTGCCGTCGCGCGGAAGGCGTTCTCATCGAGCTTTTCACCGAGCCACGGTTCCTCCGGCTCTTCAAGGCTGTGCCGCAGACGGACATTCTCGTCGCCCTCATCGCTCACCTCTATCTCGACTATCCCGTCGCAGTCAAAGCGTATATTTATGTGCTCGCGGAACTGAAATCCCATCGGCGCGAGAATCCGCGGCTTGTTAAGCTCCAGACGACAGAGCGTGAAGGCTTCGTCCGCGGCAATCTCTTTTCCATCGTCAGTCAGCCAGAAACCGTAGTCGGGCGGGTCGGGGCTGTAGGTGAAGCGACCGTTTCTCTCGAGGGATTCGGAGAGGAGCCATGTGCTGATTTTCAGAGAGTCACGGATGTCATCTTCGTTCAATTCATTTTCAGATTGACCACAAGAATTAGTCAGCGCGAACAGAACTAAAAGTAAAGAGAAGCATATGAATCTTTTCATAGTTTTATTTACGTAGTATGCCTTGCAGAAAAATCCGCAAGGCATACTATCAGTTCGGTCTATCAGTGGTTATGCGGGCACGGACAATAGATACCCGTCCAAGTATCAAATATCTTACCGCACTTCGGGCAGTAAGTCTGAACTGTAGACGTGCAATCCTCACCTGACTTGAAGTAGTCGAGAATTCTCTCAGCTCTCCCGGCAAACCTCGGGCAGCAAGGCGTGTAAGCCGCGGTCTCTTCAATCGCCGACGCGGAAAGGATTCCGCAGGTAACGATGATAATCACCGCAAGGATAAGGGTCACGAGTCTTTTTGCGTTCATGATTCTTTCCTCCATGAATTGTTTTTTTGTATTCGTCCTTGTTTGGCGCACAGGCTTAAACGGTCATGCCTGCGCGCGGCGTTGAATACGTTTCATGGGATATTCTATCTTCCGGATCAGGTCATTGTCCGGAATGCTGGTCGAAGCGGTGTGCGCTCCACATTTCGGAAACATAGCCATATCCTGCACCTCCATTCATGATCCGACTGATCCTACGGACTCTGACGTTGCCCCTTTCAAAGTTGCTCTACGTCTTTCTGTCTACATTATATCATACTATTTTTGGTTTGTCAATACAAATTAATCAGAAAATTATAATTCGTCATCCTCTACAATTGCGGCTTGCAAATATGTGCAGTTTCGCCAAAACGGTAAGCTATATTTCTTCTATTAGTCAAAGTTCAATCCCATCTCTCCCCTTGAATCTCTCTCCAGACCTCTTTCAGCTCGTCCTTCATCCGCTCATATTCCGGACACCACTTCCTGACCTCCGCCCAGAACGCCGCCGAGTGGTTCATATGCCTCATGTGGCACAGCTCGTGGATGATGATGTAATCCACGGCTTCCCTGTCCGCCATCACCGCGTACCACGTGTAGTTTACGCTTCCCCTCGACGAGCAGGAGCCCCATCTTGTCTTCGCCGAGTTCACCTTCACAGCCGACGGTTTCAGCCCCATCATCCGCGCGATTTCGTATGTCCTCGCGGTCAGGTAGTTCCTCGCGAACAGCTTGTATGCCTGAATCACCGCCCGGCGCAGGTTCTCTTCCTCGAATCCTTCCGGAACATAGAACGCCTCATTGTCGTACGAAACTGTCATCTCCGGGTGCGTGCGTATAATTCTTCCCTCTCCGAGACACCTCACCGTGCCGCCGATTTTCAGCTCAAAGTCCCCGCGGCTCTCCATCAGCTCCTCAAAGCTCTTCGCGTGCTCATCTATCCATCCCGCGTACCTTCCGGCTATATGTCTCAGCTCCATGTCAGTTATGAAGGTTGGAACAAGCAGCTCCGGCACGCCGTCCTCCGCTACACGTATGCAGACAGTCTTTCTCCTCCCCGAGCGTATGACGCGGCACTCCCTGCCGGATATCTCTGTCATTTCAGTCAGCATCCGGATGCTTAAGCCTCCTTGAGAACTCACAGCCGCAGAAGTCCTGCCTGTAGAGCGAATATTCACGCGACAGCTCAATCGAGCGCTTATACCCGTTCCTTTTCTTGAAGTCGGACGGGAGATATCTGACGCCGTACTTCTCCGCCAGTTCGAAGCCGATTTCGTTGAGCTTCTCCGCGTTCTTGTGCGGGCTGACGGTCAGGGTCGTCGCGAAATAGTCGTACCTTCCCGGGTGCTCAGCCATGTATCTCGCGGTCTTCTCGAGGCGCAGGCGGTAACAGTCAAAGCATCTCGCTCCGCCCTCGGGAAGGCTCTCACGCCCCTCGGAAAGGCTCTGAAAGCGCTCTGTCTCGCGCTCCGGGTCTATGACTGTGATTTCCCTTTCGTGCGGCATCATGGCTGTCAGGCGATACATCTCGCCGAGGCGCTTTCCGTACTCCTCCCCGCTCGTTATGTTCGGGTTGTAGTAGTAGGCGTCAATGTCAAAATATGATGTCAGATACTCGAGAACATAGCTCGAGCAGGGCGCGCAGCAGGCGTGAAGCAGCAGTCGCTCGCCGCCCGTCAGAGCAGACAGAATCCGATCGGTCTCTGTCTGATAATTTCTTTTATTTATTTTCAAAACAGTATTGAAGTCCGGCATTTTTTGTGTTATAATATTATTATCAAAGTTTTGTGAAAGGATCCGGCAATAGCAGTGAACAGCAATGGAGGAAACCGCCCGGGACGTCAATATCCCCGGAACAACAGACAACAGAATTATCGTCAGCCGCAGTCGGGATACCGCCCCGTCTCGCGCGAAACAGGCGGAGTGAGACAGAACCCGTACCGCATGACGCCGCCGAAGCCGAAGAAGAAATTCCCGGTGATACAGCTGATAGTCTGCCTGATAGCGGTCGCCTTCGCGGTTCTCTTCGTGTCGCTCGTCTGCATGAACTACAAGGCGGGCTACGGCGAGACGGTGAAGCCCATCACAAGCACCACGGCGTGCGAGGACACAGCGACAATCGAGAGCCTGTCAGTCAGCGATATTCCCGAGACGACCGTCGAGACAACAGCCGAGACAGAGCCGCCGCTCCCATCGGATGAGTACGACTTCTCGTCTGTCGTTCCGGAGAGTGAGGAAGAACCTTTAGAGGTCTTCGCGAAAGCGGCGTTCATCGGGGACTCGAGAACCGTCGGGCTCATCAAGTACACGAAGCTCCAGACGCACGACTACTCGTCGGTAGGTCTGAACATCGGCGTGCTCACGACGAAGAAATATATCCGCGTGAGAAACGATGACGACAGCTTCACGAACATGACCCTGCTCGAAGTGCTTGAGAGGGACAAGGACGACATTGACTGCGTCTACATGGCGCTCGGGCTCAACGAGCTCGGCTGGGACCCGAATATGTATATCAAGACCTACACGAAGGTGATAGGTCAGATAAGAGAGATCGTCGACGTGCCGATATACCTGCAACTGATACTGCCGATGACGGACGCCGCCTACGAGGCGTCAGAGTTCGGCGTGACGAACGACGACCAGATCATATTCAACCAGAAGCTGACGAAGATGGCGGAGGACCTGAAGCTTTTCCTGCTCGACCCGTGCTCTCTCTTCGAGCTTGAGGACGGAACGCTTGACCCGGCGGACGCCTCGGACGGAATACACCTGAACGCCGCGTCGTATCGGGTGCTTCTGAACTACTACCAGACGCATCGGGTTGACGTCTCGAAATATAAGAATATTGAAACCGGTGAATGAACCCGCCTCGGAGAACCGCAAGGTCCAAGGAGACTGAAGTCTCCAAGGGAAACCCCTTGGGGTTTCCTTGACCGCTTATGAGACATTGTCTTGTGGGCGGTTTTTCTTTCGCCTGCACACGAGAGCACGATGATCACGGCTTTTTCCAAAATACCACCCCCCCATAAAAAATAAATTCCATTCTCTGTACTTTTTCACTCTTTCAGGGGGGGGTGAAACAAGCGTGTAAGTCATGCTGATCGCGCAAGTGGTTTTCTCTTATCAAGCTTATGGTTATATCTGCCTTCATTCCTATGTCTGAGCGATATGTCCGGAACGGGCGTCCATTGGACGCCCCTGCAAAGATTGTTCGTTGACCATAGATTATGCGTCGACCGAAGATGGTACGTTGACCGAAGATTATGCGTTATCGGACGTTGGCGCGAAGTTCGTAAGATTCCGTCTCAACCGAAAGATTATATTCTATACCGAAAGATTATATTCTATTCGCAAGATTTCTGGTGAAGAGTGAAGAGTGAACAGATTTTATTTTTTTATGGGGGGGCGGTATTTTTCAAAAAGTCGTGTTTTACGTGTTTTCGTGTGCAGTCAAAAGTAAAAGCCGCCCACATCCACCTTCTCAAGCCTTACCTGTGTGAATCCAGATAATTCTGCAATATAATCTCAGCCGACAGCGTATCAACCGCCGCCTTTCTCTTCTTCCCTCTCGTGTCGGTCATGTTGAGTATCTGATGAGCCGCCATCGTGCTGCACCTCTCGTCGACCATCTCTATCGGTATCTCCCCGACCCGCTCGGAAAGGAGGGAGACGAACTCCCTCGCGTGCTCCGCTCTCGGTCCCTCGGTGCCGTTCATGTTCACCGGCAGACCCACTATTATCTTCTCAACCTTGTATTCCTTCGCCTTCTCAGCCACGAGGTCGGCGGTCTTCACGATATACGTCGAGTTCACATACCCGATGCCGTTCGCCAGCATCCCGAGCGTATCGCTGACCGCCAGCCCCGTCCGCGCGTCCCCGAAGTCAACCCCGAGTATCCGCGGCTTCAAAGCCTGATTCCTCTCTCGCGCATGAACTCCTCGACCTCATCCGCCGTAGGAAGAGAGGTAGAAGCTCCAGCCTTCGAAACAACAATAGTACCGACGGCGTTCGCGTACCTGACCGCCTTGACGATGTCCCCGCTGTTCATATACTCAAGCGTCAGAGCCGCCGTGAAAGAGTCGCCCGCCGCCGTTGTGTCAACGACAGGACCCTCATAGGTCGGCACAAGCTGTGAGAACTTCCCGTCATGAATGTACGCCCCGCGCCCGCCGAGCTTTATAACGACATATTTAGTATTCACCCTGCGCATAAGCTCAGTCGCCGCCTTCAGGCAATTCTCCGAGTTGTTCGGCAGTATACCGGTCAGCGCGAGCGTCTCGTTCTCGTTCGGCGATATCACCTCAAGCGCGCCAAGCTTATCAAGCGGGTAATCCTCCCTCGCCGGTCCCGCGTCAAGGAACACCGGAATCCCACGTCTCGCCGCGAACTTAGTCGCCGCGATAACAGCCTCGTCCGGTATCTCAAGCTGAACAAACACAGCGTCCGGCAAACAAGTCATAGCGTCCTCAACGTCGTCCTCCGAAAGGCTCGAGTTAGCGCCCGGATAAACCACAATGCGATTATTCCCGTCCTCCTCGACAACTATAGCCGCAAGACCAGTAGGAACCCCGCGGTCAAACTTCATAAACCGCGTGTCAATCCCGTTGTCGACATACAGCTCCTTGAGTCTCCTCGCGTTCTCGTCAGTTCCCAGTCTCGCGCAGAACACACTGTCAGCCCCAAGACGAGCCAATGCAAGCGCCGCATTAGCGCCCTTCCCGCCCGGAACGTAATCATAGCTCCGGCTCTCAACGATAGTCTGCCCGGCTTCCGGAAGCTTCGCCATGCGCATCACAAAGTCCATATTCGCACTGCTGACGACCAGTATTCTCTTCTTCATTTGCTTGTCCTCCAATCAGTATTCAAATGTTTGACCGAGTGCTTTTATAGTTACGTGATTATAGTCGTCAACTGACTTCTCGCAATGACCGACAACCTTCGCGTCCACTCCGAACGACTTCGCGGTCGAGATCATGTACGCCGCGTCCTCCGGCGAGCAGTATATCTCCATCCGGTGCCCCATGTTGAAGTCCTGATACATCTCGCGGTCGGATATGTCAGAATTCTCGCGGATAGCCGCGAACAGCGGAGGCATCGGGAACAGGTCGTCCTTGATATAATGTATCTGTCTGCCGAAATTCTTGCACTTAGCCTGTCCGCCGCCCGTGCAGTGAATCATACCGTGAACGGCGCTTCTCTTCTCAGAGAGTATCCTCGACAGCACCGGCGCGTAAGTTCTCGTCGGCGAGAGAATCGCGTCAACCACCGGCACGTCAGTACCCGGAAGGATATCGCCGACCTTATACTTCCCGCAGTAAACCTTCGATATGTCGATAGTGTCCGAATAAGTCTCCGGATATTTCTCAGCGTACTCATGCGAAAGAAGCAGATGACGAGCGGCAGTAAGCCCGTTCGAGCCCATCCCGGCGTTATATCTCTTCTCGTAAACCGCCTGACCGAAGGACGCCAGCCCCACAATCACGTCGCCCGGCTTTATGTTGTCACAGTCAATGACGTCAGACTTCTTTATACGCACAAAGAATGTAGAGTCAGCGATAACAGTCTGAACCAAGTCGCCGACGTCAGCCGTCTCTCCGCCGGACATCGTTATGTCGACCCCGTACTGACCGAGCATCGAGGGGGCTCGA
>URCP01000056.1 GCA_900546315.1 uncultured Eubacteriales bacterium | reverse complement strand
TTGAATAATTTTCGAGCCGAGCCGACATAACCGGTGTAGCCTTCACGCAGCGAAGCTGTTGGAATAAATGCGACTTTCTTATTTTCAATTTCTTCCTTTATCAGACTTCCTACACTTGAAAAGTGCGAACATAAAAATAATTTCATCAATATTCTCCTTTATAAATTTCGATTTGTATAACAGTAGTCTAACACACGTTGTTTAAAAATACTACAGCCAAGCCAATGTCTGTAATTTGCCCTAAAATTTCATTTTATGGAATTTGGACTACTTGATTTTCTAATTGCATACGCAATTCGTGAAATGTATCATTATACTGTTGATACATCAGACACACAAATGTAAATAGGGACTTTTTATAAAGCTTTTTGAGGGGGTGCAGGGGGAACTTTTTCTCTGAAAAAGTTCCTCCTGCTTTTACCACGTCACAGCTATCTTGGCGAACTCCGGATCCTCCGCTCTGCCTATCATCGGCGACGCCCTGTCGAGCGACCTCAGCGCGGCGAGCTCCTGCTCTGTCAGTGAGATATCAGATATACCGATATTCTCCCTGATCCTCTCCGGATGCGCCGACTTCGGTATCGCAATCACGCCCGAATCGATCAGGAAACGCAGCAGCACCTGCGCGGGAGTCTTTCTGGTGCGCTCCGCTATCGCCCTCACCGCCGGCTCGTCGAACATCTCGTTCGCCCTCGACTGACCGAGAGGAGCATATGCCTCATGCGCGACGCCAAGCGCCGACTCGTATGTGTGCTCCTTTATCCTCTGGCAGTAGAGATGCGTCTCTGTCTGATTGATTACAGGCGTCTCCGAGTTGAAATGCGAGAGATCGATCAGACGGTCAGGGTCGAAGTTCGAGACACCTATCTCACGGATCTTTCCCTCCTTCTTCATATCCCCGAGCGTCCGCCACGCGGCGTAATAGTTCCCGAACGGCCAGTGCAGAAGGACGAGATCGAGGTAGTCGGTGCCGAGGAGCCTCAGCGAGTTCTCGACCGACGCGCGCGCGTTCTCATAGGACGAAAAATTCACCTTCGTCGTGATGAAGATATCCCCGCGTGGAACCGCGGACTTCCTGACCGCGGCGCCGACCGCCTCCTCATTTCCGTAAGCCGCGGCGGTGTCGATAAGACGGAAGCCCTCTGAAAGCGCGCACATGACGGCGCTCACGCACACGTCCCCGCGCATCTGGAAGGTGCCGAAGCCGAGCATCGGCAGGTCGAGCGAGCCGACTTTCTTTGTTATCATCCTCTTTTTCACCGTGACCGCGTATCGCGGTCTCCTTTCGATGTTTTCTACAATAATTATACATGAAACGACCGGTGGATGTCAACCTTTTTTTGAAAAATATTTTTGAAATATGCATTTCAAATTTTGCCATACCTATTGACAACGGCGCTCCGGTGTGATATAATGTATCCATGAAATACCTGTTTCAGATCTTCCGCATGTGCGGGAGTCCTGTAGGGTCGATTACTTGGAGGATTTTATGTTTGCAGAAAATTATGTTACCGACAGACCGGAGATCATCATACCGGATTCGCCGATAAAGGACTACGACGGCTGTATACGTCCCGACCGCGACAGAGAGGCGAGGGCGATCGGCGACAAGTGCGCGGAGGCGCTGAAAAAAGGCTTCATCGCCGACTTCGAGAAAAACGAGGCATACATGGCGAAGCATCCCGGCGAGCACGTCGACCTGATGGTTCACGTGTCGACCTTCGCGATTATCCGCGGTGTCATCTACATGACCTATTACGCGAACACCGGCACAGAGGCGGAGGACCCGGCGTATCAGGAGGCGCGCTTCGCGTTCTGCCCGGAAAACGACACGTCGGACATGACGATCATCCGCGTGCAGAAGGTCGGCGACACGCTTGACGGACGGCGCATCGACCGGGTTTACGACACGATTCTGATGGAGAAGAATGAGGATGAGCTTATGCTGATGTGGACGGCGTCGGCGGACGGGCTCTACTACCGGTTCTACACTACATATCGCATATCGACCGGCGAGATGGGCGAGATAAGACCGAACCGATTCAAGGTCGGCGGCGTGACGAACGATTTCTCGACGACAGGCATTGTCTCGGCTCTTTCGGAGAACGGCATCGGGCACAAGGTGATGTTCAGCGACATCGGCATCATGCAAAAGATAACGACGCGCGAGGAGAACGGCGAGACATGGTATTACACCGGCGCGTACTCCGGCTACTGGAACGCGATAATCAAGAGCCGCGACCTTGTCACGTGGGAGTACGTCTCGACGCCGGATTTTATCAATCTGTCGCTCTGGGAAAACGCCGTGTACGTCATCGGCGACAAGTGCTGGTATTTTGTCAGGCAGGAGGAGTGTATGCAGGGATTTCTCACCTGCTATGACCTCGTGACCGGGAAGTGGTCGGCGCCGACGCTTATACGCGACGCGCAGTCCCGCTCGGACTTCTTCATGTGGAAAGACGAGCTGTATCTCGTACACGCCCCGCTGAACCGCGACGGCTTCGGGATAATCCGGATAAATCAGGAAAATCAGGCAGACAGCAAGCCCGTGCTCGTTGCGGACATGAAGGACAGCCTGTTCTATCCGTACACGAGAATTTACGGGGAATATCTCTATATGTCGTATACCGTCGCGAGAAAGCATATCAGGCTCGCGAGGGTTAAGGCCGAGGAGTTTCTCGGGTAAGCGCTTATAATAAATAATGAAAGGACCGGCTCCGCCGGTCCTTTTGTGGTTTATCTTATGAGGTTATGTGTCATTCCGCCATAGCCGTCAGCGTCTTATCGATGCTCTTCTCGATAGAGGGCTTTGCCTTTGCAATCGCGGACGCGACGGACGCGTCGCCTTTCTCGACGAGGCTCGTTATCGAGCTTGTCACGCTTCCGGTCCAGCCGAACATATGACCGACGTTGATGACTCTCGTCTCGCGGATTATCTTCAGCATTTCGGCGGAATCCTTGTTTCTCGCACCTTTCTGGTTCAGATAGGTCTCATAGTACGGCTCCATCAGGTTCTTGTAGCTGTCAAACGCGAGGGCGTCGAGGATGACTCCCGAACGCTCCGGATCCGACGCGCTCGCCGGAATCGTCGTCATGAGCGTGCCCCATGTCGCCATCATCGAGTGGTAGCTCTCCTGATTCTCGTCATATTTCGGGAGCGGAAGCACGCCGAAGTTGCCGTCAAAGTCGCGCAGCCCCGCGATGTGCCCCAGCGTCTCGGACATGAACATGAAGTGCCCGGTTCTGAACGCCGTGCGCGCGAAAGGCTTCGCGTCGGTATCGGACGCGCCGATCTTGTCGCGGTCAAGGCAGACGCCGTCAGTGCCGAAAATCTTCGCGATCTTCTCGAAAACGCCGTACACACGGTCGCTCTCGCCGGAAAAGACCGGCTTCCCGTCCTTCGTCGAGATGAGCGTCTCTCCCGTGCCGAACATCATCGACTGAACGCACTGATTGTGCGTGACGATACCATAGTTCGCTGTCACCGAGTTCTCGTCGTACTTGTAGCTGTCCTGACCGTTCAGCGACGCGCCGGACTGGCAGAGCTCATAGAATTTGTCGAGCGTCCATTTCCCGCTTCGCACGTCGTCGTAAGGATATGCGGTATTCAGCGCGTCGAACCTGTCCTCGTTGAAATAGAGTATCCACGTCGCCTCGAACGGGAAAAACGTGATGTCGCTCGACGCGAGGTAGCACTTGTCATTTATCGTCCCCGCCTCGATGACGTCGTTGTCCCACCACGCCTCGGAGAGGTTCAGCGAGCTCACTTTCAGAAGGTCGGTCAGTATCCCGTCCGACATCAGCGCGCTTATGTTGTCGACCGGGCAGAACGCGGCGTCATAGACGTCGTCGCCCGCGGTGACCGCCGTTCGGATGAGCTTTGACAGCTCCTCCTTTGTGCCGCAGATCTCGGAGAAGGTGACGTTGAACCGGTCGCCGACGCGGGCGTTGCGCTCGTACATCGCGTCGTTAATGAGTTCTCCGTTCGTCTCCTCCGGGACGCAGAGGCGGTTCGCCCAGCCGCAGGTTTCAAGGTTCAGGAAGACGAACTCGTGTCCGCCGTAATCCTTGTCGGGATATATGTATTCGGGGTCGGTCTCGATCGGTTCCGTCGTTGTGTCGGGCGTGTCGGAGGTCACGGTCGGGTCGGAAGCGGCGCCGCCGCAGGAGGTCAGGATAAGCGCGGACAGGATAAGGGAAAACAGGCGATGCTTTTTCATCTGGTGAAGTTCCTTTCTCGAAAAACATATTATCAGGCGGGAATCATCGTGCCCCGCCGCTGCGACCGGCGCGGACCGCTCCGATCCTTACTGATATCAGTATAACATATATTGACAGGTTTGTCAATAGCAATTCGCATCTATTTTGTTCACGGTAACAAAAATCAATGAAATATAGCGGAGCGCGGCAAAAAATACGACATGGAAATTCACAGCGCGGACGTTTTGTTCTTTATTCGTCAAAATCTGTCAGAGTATTGACATATCCGCGGAATCGGGACGCTGTATCTTCTGACAGATCGTAACGGCTTCTGCGGGAGGTACGGCTGGCGGTTTTTGTGCGAAGTGACGGGGGACGGCGAGGCGCGTCTATCGGGGATGTACATACTTTTGAGCGGTCAGAACGCTCAAAGCACGCAGAAACAGGAGCGATTCTGCACGATTACGCAGAAGTCGCGCAGAATTCCGGAACCGGGTTCCAATAATTGAGGCACTGATGGTATTTGATTTCCACACGCGTGTGGAAATGTTATAAAATATTGGTTTCACATGGCATTTTATTCGCATTTTTCAAAAAAGGTATTGACAAATTTACAGAAATGGTTTATAATTGATACATAAGTACAAGTTACTTGTATCAGAAACAAAAAAATTTCGGAGGAAAGAACTATGTCAGAGAAAAAAAGAGTACTGGCGCTGCTGCTCGCGGCGCTGACGATCGGTAGCGTTTCCTGCGGCAGCGCGGCGCCGTCCGGAGGGGAGACCACATCGGGTGGCGGTGACACGTCGGACACGACGGTCGAGGAGTCGACGAGGGCGTCCGCGGCGGTCGCCGGGAAGGATTACGGCGGAAAGTCGTTCGACATCTTCGTCTCAGGCAACTGGGACAACGAGTGGACGGAATCCTACGATTTCTTCTCTGAGGGCGAGACCGGCGACGTCGTGAACGACGCTGTCTACCGCAGGAACTCCATCATTGAGGACAGGTACAACGTCAAGATCAACGAGATAAACATCCGCGGAGAGGCGAGCGGCGGCAATGGTCAGGGCGCGCAGACGATATCGAAGGGCGTCATGTCGGGCGACACTACGTATGACGCGGCGATGATCGGCACGTATGACGTGAGCAACCTCGCGTGTCAGGGTTATCTGCTCGACCTGAACTCTCAGGTTCCGGGGCTCGATCTGACTAAAGAGTGGTGGGACCAGAAGGCTAACGAGGACCTTTCGATGAAGGGGAAGATGTACTTCACGACCGGCGATATCTCAACGCTTGACAATGACTGTACATACTGCATTCTGTTCAATAAGAAGCTGATTGACGACTACAATATGGAAGACCCGTATGAGATGGTCAAGAACAAGACCTGGACGATGGACAATTTTGTCTCTATGGCGAGAAAGGTTTCGGTTGACCTTGACGGTGACACTAAGATGACCGAGAATGACCTCTACGGAATGTGTGTCTGGCAGGACGGCGTGCTGGCGTCGATAAACGCGTGCGGCGGGGCTATATGCCGTATTGATGACGCGGGACAGATTGAGCTGACGTTGAATAATGAGCGGAATATCGATATGCTTTCGAAGTTCATGGATCTTATCACTGACAGGTCGGTGGCGTTCTCGTTATATCATTCGGGCGACCATATCGAGAATATGTTCGCGAATGATCAGGTGCTGTTCTATAACAGGTATCTTAATGTCGTCAAGAAGTACAGGAATATGAATACTGACTTCGGAATTCTGCCGTTCCCGCTCTATGATTCGGCTCAGGAGGAGTATTATACTACGGTTCACGCTTACGGTAACTCGTTCGTTTGCGTTCCGTCCGTGGTTGAAGATGTTGAGATGACCGGCATTATCCTTCAGGATATGGCTTGTGAGTCGATGTATACGGTGACTCCGGCGTATTATGACGTTCAGCTTGAGGGCAAGATGATACGTGACGAGGAGTCCTCGGATATGCTGGATATCATTTTGTCGACGAGGCTGTACGACATAGGCGCGACCTATCAGATCGGCGGCTATAACGAGAAGCTGATGGATATGTTCAGATTCAATAAGAAGGACTTCGCGTCGATGTATTCGAAGGCGGAGAAGAAGGCGACAGCGGATCTCGAGAAGGTCAATAACGCATACGCTGACGTAATAAATAGTTAATAGTGTATAAAGCTTTTTGAAGGGGGTGCGGGGGGAACTTTTTCTCCGAAAAAGTTCTCCCCGCTTAGCTGACGATTATGTGGAATCATAAATTATGCCTGGGACTGAGTTCCCAGTTTGGCATCGATGAGGTGTCGCAGATAGAGTTGTTTTCGCGCGTTGGGTTTGACGCGTTCTTTTCTGGTTGGTCGCGCGGGTGCGATATTGGTGCGCTGCGGGCTGCCGGGGATCGGTGCGGGATGGAGTTTCAGTCGATTCACGCGCCTTTCGGACGTATGGACAGGATGTGGAAGGAGGCTCCGGACACTGAGGATACGGTGGCGGAGCTTTGTGAGTGCCTGCGGGACTGCGCGGAGTATAACGTGCCGATAATGGTAGCGCACGCGTTTATCGGGTTTGAGGAGCATTCGCCGAATGAGATTGGCGTGCGGAATTTCGGGCGGGTCGTCGATGAGGCGGAGCGACTCGGGGTTAAATTGGCGCTTGAGAATACTGAGGGGATTGAGTATCTTTCGAGGCTTTTTGAGGCGTTTTCCGACCGGGAGTGCGTCGGGTTCTGCTGGGACACCGGGCATGAGATGTGCTATAACTGGTCGGAGGACGTGGTCGGAAGGTTCGGACAGGACGGGAAGCTGTTCGCTACGCATCTGAACGATAATCTCGGGATACGGGACTTTGAGGGAAAGATCACCTGGATTGACGATCTGCATCTGCTTCCGTTCGACGGCATCGCCGACTGGAAGGGCATCGCGGAGAGACTCGACCGCGCGGGATTTGACGGGACGATGACGTTTGAGCTGAACACAAAGAGCAAGCCCGGACGGCATGAGAACGATAAGTATGACAAAATGGACATTGAGCAGTACGTGACCGAGGTGTATATACGCGCCTGCCGTCTCGCGGCTATGAGGAAAAGATGATGAGGTTTGTTGTTTTCGCGGATTTTCACTATAAAAAGGGAATGTACGCGCCGACTGTCGGGCGGGATCTTATGCCGATAATTGAGCGGGCGCGCTCGGCGGGGGCGGATATGATAATTCACGCGGGGGATCTCTGCAATGATTATCTCGGCTCGCCGGAGCTTTTTGACGCGCTTCTGCGGAACCGGTATGGCATTCCGGTCTTCGGGGCTTACGGCAACCATGAGCTTGAGGGCGCGGGAAATACAATGGAGGTCGTGACGCCGCGGCTGATGAATCGGCCTGTTGTCTTCGGAACGCCGGACGGTAAGTTCTCGCCTGATGTTGGGTATTATCACGTCGATATCGACGGGTACAGGTTTGTGTTCGCCGACACGAATTATTCGCTGCTTGACGGGGAATGGGCGCATAACCGCCCGGCGAGCTGGGGAGCGCCGAAGGGGGCGGAGTATGAGAATTCGCTCGGTCCGGCGCAGCTTTCCTGGCTTGACAGGGTTCTGACCGACGCCGCGGACAGAGGTCTGCGCTGTGTCGTCGTCAGTCACGCGGAGTTTTCCGGGAAGAATTCTCCGAGCCCGGACGCGGACGAGGTACGGGAGATCTTCCGGCGGGTCAACGAGAAGAGAAAGACCGTCATTCTCGCGATAAACGGGCATTACCACACCGACAACCTCTTCACGGAAGACGGAATCGGCTATTTCGACTGCAACACCGTGAAGAACGGCTTCTGGATGCCGATGGAGGAACAGCACTATGTCCCCGGGCAGACCTTCGTTTATGAGGATTACGACCGGAACGGGACGCTGACCGGGAAGAGCCCGCGCGACCTCTGCTCGCTTTCTCAGGCGAAGAACACGTGGTTTTTCGACAAGCCGCTCTGCGCGGTTATCACGATTGATGACGACGAGATAACGATCGACGGGGCGCGGACGAGCTGGATGTACGATGTCGTGCCGGAGACCGATATCGAAGGAGTCAGGGCGGAGATACTGTCGCGGAAGATAAGAATATGAAAATATGAAAATGAGCCGTTCGCTCCTTTCGTGGCGGCGGCTCATTTCTTGCCGCTATTCCAGGTTGTCAAGCTGTATACTGTCGCTCTCCTTCTTAATCCTCCGGTACTCGCTCGGGGATTTGCCGATGATCTTTCTGAAAGTGTCGCTCATATAGTTCGGGCTCGAAAAGCCGCATTCGAGCGCTATCTTCGAGACCGATTCGCTCGTGTCGCTGAGAAGCCGCATCGCGTGGCGTATGCGCACGTCTGTCAGGTATTTGCCAAAGGTCATCCCCGCGTATTTGTGGAACAGGGTCGAAAAATAATTCGGGGACATGAAGACCGATTCGCTGACGCTTTTCAGGGTGATTTCGGAGCCGTGGTTCCGCGTGATGTGCTCCATCGCTTTCTTTATCGCGTCGCTCCCGTCTTGTCTGCCGTCGTTTCTCAGGGCGATATCGTGTATCTGACAGACGAGCTCGAACATCGTGCTCTCTATCCGCGCGAGCTTCATGCGGTCGCCGAGGTCGTCGTTGCTGAAGGTCGATATCCTGTCAAACAGATTCGACATGGCGATCAGCTTGTCGGTCGGAAAGGTCAGCTTGTGACAGGTCGCGACGCCCGGCAACATATAATCGCCGATTACATCCGCGAAGCGCGTGAAGGAGCTTTCATTAAAATAGAATATCACCCTCTGCTGAGGCCTGTTGTCCGGCGAGACCGCGCGGTGCTTCTCTCCGGGATGGACGATCATCAGGTCGCCGGTGGTCAGGTCGTATTTCTCGTCGTCGATTATATATGTCTTCCGCCCCCGCTTCATGTAATAAAATTCGTATGAGTCGTGGTAATGGAAGAACGGCATGGACGTTCCGTGCCTGAACTGCTGTATGTCAAAGTAAAAATCGCCAAGGCTTCCCTGAAAGACATTCACGCCCGGAACCTCCGGAATCATGTCGATAAAATCCGCCATTTGTCACATCTCCTTTTTTTAATAATTATACCATGAATTTAACCGGAAAATATACCGGATATCGTAAATTTTCTGAAATCCTCCGCTTTGTTAGTAAGATTTCGGTGGATTTCTGGTCTTTCCGGATGGTATAATTAGAAAAAACAAAAAGGAGACAAACCCATGAAAAAAATACTCTCGACAATTCTTTTCTGCGCCATCCTTATTTCCTCCTGCGCCTGCGGGAACGGCTCGTCAGCCGACGACACGACCGCGCCGCAGACCTCCGGCGATACCACTTCCTCGCCCGAGGAGACCGAGGAGGCGGAAAAGCTCGATCTTCCGGACGACCTGAACTACGGCGGGTACGTGTTCCGCATTCTTTCGAGACCGTCCCCGCGTATCGAGGAGGTGTACGCCGAGGAGGAGAACGGAGAGAATCTCAACGACGCCGTCTACAGACGCAACATGACTGTCGAGGACAAGCTCGGAATCGTGTTTCAGGTGACCCAGAGCAGCGGCGACGCGGAGACCGACGCGCTGAATCCGATTCTCGCCGGTGAGGACGCATATGACGCGGTCGCGTGTTTTGCCCGCGCGTCGTTCGACTACGCGTCCAAAGGCGCAGTACTCAACTGGTACGACATTGAAAATATCGACCTTAACAAGAGCTGGTGGAGCCAAAGCGCCGCGGAGAGCCTCTCGATAAACGGCAAGCTCTACTCGATGGTCGGCGACATATCGCACGCGACGCTCTCGTCGTCGGTCGGTATGGTCTTCAATAAGCAGCTTTTCGACGACTATCAGCTGAAGTATCCGTATGAGCTCGTCGACTCCGGCGAGTGGACCTTCGACGTTTTCGACAGCTACGCGAGAAAGTTTTCTCAGGACCTCAACGGCGACGGCGAGATGAACATCAAGGACGACCTGTTCGGCTACGGCTCGAACCACTGGCTTGGTCCGATCGAGGCGCTTTATTGCACCGGAAACCGCATAATAACTACAAATGACGAAGAATACCCGGAACTCACGCTCTACAGTGAGAAGGTCGTCGATATGTACGACAAGTATATGTCCCTCATCCTCTCCGAGTGCGGCTGGAACCAGCTCGCGGGAACGGATCATCAGGAGGCGTTCTGTGAGGGAAGGGTCGCTATGGTAGACCTCGGTCTCGCACATCTCTCGCGCGACTACTTCCGCGACGCGACCATAGAGTTCGGTCTTGTTCCGTGGCCGAAGTCGGATGAGTCGGTTGACAAATACTACTCATTTGTCGACGCCGGTCAGACGATGTGGACCATCCCGGTGACGAATCAGGACACAGCGCGCACCGGAGCCGTCCTCGAGACAATGGCGTATTACGGACAGAAGATGATCATTCCGGCGTACTACGACGTGACGCTCCAGAACAAGTATCTCCGCGACGAGCGCTCGGTCGATATGCTCGACTATATCAGGGAAGGCGCGATCTTCGACCTCGGATACTACAACAACACGCAGTTCGGAGGCAACCTCGCGAACCCGGGATATGACCTCGTTCACAACACGAAGCTCACCTTCACGACACTCTATAATAAGAATGAGCAGTCGGTCAAGACACTTATTGACAAGTCTATGAAGAGTTATCTTGAATAATCGGAGACAGGAAGGGCGCGCCGCGCGGCGCGCCTTTTTTATTTCGTTCCCATGTACTCCCTCGGCGACATCCCGATAATCTCCCTGAACACCCGGTTGAACGTCGACTGATTCCTGAACCCGCATTCATATGAGATATCGGTGATTGACATATCACCGCTTTTCAGCATTTCGCAGGCTTTCGAAATCCTCTGCGACCTGACAAACTCCACGTACCCGACCCCGAGCTTCGCGGGGAAGAGCTTCGAGATGTAGTATTTGTCGAGAAAGAGCGCGTCCGCCACGGCGTCGAGCGAGAGATCATCCGATAGATGGTTCATACAATACTGGACGACCCTTCCGATGGCGGGTATCGTTCCGGTATCCTTCTCGTTTTCGCGGGAGATCAGTGTCATGGAGGACAGCGCCTCACCGATAACGACCGAGACGACACTGTGAAGGAGCTTATCGCGGAGCGGGAAATCGTCGTCAAAATACAGCTTTTCCGCGTAACGTATCATCGCGTCGAAGGTCGGCGGGAGCTGATCCGATGGGACGAACGGAGACAGAGGAATATTGCGGGTCAGTATCCGCTCGTATTCCGGAAACTCGTTCGGGTGGAAATTGAACGAGATGTGCTGACAGTCGGCATTAAGTTCAGATGAGTGGATGCGGTACGGGAAAATGAACAGCAGACCGCGCCTTAGCTCGATGCTCTTGCCGTCCACCGCGAAGCGCGCTGATCTGTCATATATATACTGTACCTCGATATGCCGGTGTATATGTGACTTAACATCCGCAAACCCGAGCTTCATATCGGAAAAGAAAAGTGATCTGCTGCTTATTTCAAAATTGGCTTTATAATTATTTATGAAAACGTCCTTGTATCCCATCAGGTATTCCGCCCCTTTCGTCAGAAGGATAATAACACCAATTAATCATTTGTTATTTTCCGTTTATGTAAATTATTATAGCATAAAATGTGGTATAATACAAATAGTTTTTCAAAGATTTCTATATGAAAGGTGTATAGCGATGAAGAAAGGTTTATCTGCAATACTTGCTTTGCTCATCCTCGCGGGAATGCTCGCGTCCTGCGGCGCCGATGCGTCCGGAGAAAAGGATACTGATACTTCAGGTACCGAAAGCTCTGATGATGGAACGACGACCGCGGCTGAGCCGGGATATGAGTTCACAAAGGACTATGACGGAAAGACGTTCCGGATACTCAATTATGAGGACGTCTTCTCGATGCACGCGAAGATCTCGCCGGAGAGCGAGGACGGCGACATCCTCAACGACACACAGTACAAGTGCGTATTGACCCTTGAGGAGAAGACCGGAGTGACCGTCGAGGAGACGAACCGGAGCTATGACGGCTACGGCGCCGACGTGCGCACGATGCTCAGCGCCGGCGAGGACGCGTACGACGTCATCTATGTCAATATGAACGATATGTACCCGCTCGCGTCCGAGGGATTGCTGACTAACCTGAACGATAACGGAAAAATATCGCTCGACGCTGACTGGTGGCTGCACGAGAACAATGATCTCTGCGTCCTGAACGGCAAGCTCTGGAGTGCTGAGGGTTACGCACAGCTGATGGTCGTTGATTCAACGAATATCCTCCTGTTCAACGAGGATATAGCGTCCGAGCTGATGCTCGATATGCCTTATCAGACTGTGAGCGAGGGAAAGTGGACGCTCGACGTATTCGCGGAGTACATGAAGGCGGGCGCGTCGATAAATCTCGGAACTGATACGCCGGATGAGCAGAACAGATGGAATCTCGACCAGCCCGGAAACGGCGCGGCTCTCTCCGGAATGCTCGTGTCCTCCGGCGAGTCGATGATCGGGATCATCGACGGAAAGCTCGCGTGGACCGCCGGGAGCGAGCGCTTCTACAATGTCTGCGACAAGCTCGCGAAGATCATGAGCGACAACAAGAACGCCATGTACTATAAGGAGCCCTCCGGTGTCGCCAAGAGATTCACGGTGGATCAGGCGATGTTCTCATACGGTGAGATCGCGAATACGCAGACGCTGCGCAGTGTCGATTTCTCGTTCGGCGTCCTTCCGAACCCGAAATATGATGAGTCGCAGTCGAGATATTATTCGCGCAAATCGTGGCCGTCCTGCGGCGTGTCGATACCTGTAACGGCACCGGACGCGGAGATGTCCGGCGCGCTCGCAGACGCGCTGAATTACCTCTCGAAGGAGATGGTATGGCCGGTCTACCGCGGACTCGTGCTCGAGCAGAAGAACCTCAGGAACGAGGAGTCGATAGAAATGCTCGACATAATCCTGAACTCCGGTATGCCGGGTATCTCGACGATCTACAATGTCGGCACCGGCGTTATCGACGGCATCGGTGAGAAGCTCATGAAGGGCGACACCAATATCACCTCCACGGTCGCGTCGAAAACGTCGTCCGTCGAAAAAGAGATCGCAAAGGTGAACGAGAATATGTAAACGAAAGACGCGCCGTTTGGCGCGTTTTTTGCGATAGGTCAGTCTTTCGTTCTGTATTCTCTCGGCGACATACCGGTCATTTCCCGGAAGACTCTGTTGAAGGTCGACTGGTTTCTGAACCCGCATTCATATGAGATATCGGTGATTGACATATCACCGCTTTTCAGCATTTCGCAGGCTTTCGAAATCCTCTGCGACCTGACAAACTCCACGTACCCGACCCCGAGCTTCGCGGGGAAGAGCTTCGAGATGTAGTATTTGTCGAGAAAGAGCGCGTCCGCCACGGCGTCGAGCGAGAGATCATCTCCCATGTGCGTGACACAGTAGTTTATCACTCTGCCGATGGCGGGGATGCGGTTTCTGCCGGTCTCGCTGTTTCTCGGAACGAGGGTCATCGCGTTCAGCGCCGTGTCGACGATCAGTCTCGCCGCGTCGAGGATGAGCGGCTTTTTTGAGGCGCGGTTCTTGTCTGTCATCGTGAGGTGCAGATCGCCCGCCCACATGAGCAGGTCGAAAAAGAACGGCGGCAGCGCGCTCTCCGGGACATAGGCGGACGCCGGACGGTATTTTGAGACCGTGTCCGGGCTCCTCAGTACCTCAGGCGAGATCGTCCCGGAAATGTGCCGACAGGTCGTGTTCACCGAGTTGTTGTGCACCTGATACGGGAAGATCATCACGAAACCGCCGGGACTGTCGGTGACGGTAAACTCGTCCCCGTCGACAATGAAGGTCTCTGAGCCGGACAGAATATGGTGGAACTCGATGTGCCTGTGCATATGGTCGTCGCACGGCGCGTAGCCTAGGTCGCCTTTTCCGACCTCACCGAAGAAGGCGATGTCCGGGACCCAGAGGTCGAAGCCGGACTCGTATCGGATCATTTTATAATCCACCTGCTTTCCTGCGTTAATATATATGATTATATCACATCCGGAAGAAAAAAGCAATAGTTTACCTTTCCGAAAACTATGTAAACATTTTTCAGAAGGAGTGTTTTTCTTTCGATATCAGCTTGAAAAAGTGTTCAGGGTGTGGTATAATAGATGTATATCGGATTTTTCCGGAAAATTCCGGCGCCGCGTCGCGCCGGGGCTGAGGTGTTTTGCGATGAATGATTATTATAACGTGAATCAGTGGGAAGGGAAGACTGTGTGCTTCCTCGGGGACTCTATAACCGACGGCGTCGGGGTCGGAGCGGGCGAGAGGTATTTCGACCTGATGGACGGCATGATCGGCATAAAGTCGGTCGGATACGGCGTCAACGGCGCGCAGTTCATAAATCTTATCGATCAGATAAACCGGATGAAGAAGGATAACGTGAAGCCGCACGCGATTTTCGTCTTCGCCGGAACGAACGACTACAACGGCTCGAGACCGCTCGGGAACTGGTACGATATCTCGGACGCGGAGGTCATCACGCGAAAGGACGCCGAGGGAAATGTCGTTTCCTCCGAGACTCGCCCGCGCAGAAGCTTTTCGTTTGACCGCTCGACTTTCCGCGGGTGTATAAATATCGTGATGAGCGAGCTGAGGCATTCTTATCCGCGGGCGGCTATCGTGCTTATGACGCCGATACATCGCGGGTTCGCGGAGTTCGGACCTGATAATATTCAGTTCCCGGAGGATTACCCGAATCATCTCGGGCTTTATATCGACGATTATGTTTCGGTCGTTAAGGAGGCGGCGGGAATCTGGGCGGCGGAGCTTATTGATCTGCACAGCGTTTCCGGGCTGTTCCCGTGCTTTGACGAGAGCGCGGATATGTTCGCGAATACTGTCCGCGACAGGCTGCACCCGGGGAAGAAGGGGCACGAGAGGATGGCTGAGGTCATCGCGCGGAAGATGGTGGCTGTCGCGCCGGGTGAGGCAGAGTGATAATTCTCGGGATTGACCCGGGGATAGCTATTGTCGGGTACGGGGTGGTTGAGTATAGGAATTCGCGGTTTGTGACTCTGGCACACGGGTCGATACAGACGCCGGCGCATACGGACGTTGAGGCGCGGCTCGAGATGATTTATGATGAGCTTGACTCGATAATAAAGATGTATCATCCGACTGAGATGGCGATTGAGGAGTTGTTTTTTAATACTAACCATACGACGATGGTTCCGGTGGCGGAGGCGCGTGGGGTGATACTTTTGTGCGCTAAGCAGAATGGGCTGCGGGTGGCGGAGTATACGCCTTTGCAGGTGAAGCAGTCGGTGGTGGGCTACGGGCGCGCCGTTAAGAAGCAGGTGATGCACATGGTGTCACTCCTTCTGAAGCTCGAGAGCACTCCGAAGCTTGACGATACGTGCGACGCACTGGCTATAGCTATCTGCCACGCGAATTGTTCGGGTTCCCGCGTGCAAGGGTTCTATAACCAACGTTTATAAAGTTTTTTGCGGAGCTTTTTTTCAAAAAAGCGACCGTTCCCCTTACTGGAGGTTTATATGTATTATTATCTTAACGGAATATTATCATTTGTCACCGGCAATATGGCGGTCATTGACTGCGGCGGGGTCGGATATAAGCTGACTGTGAGCGGGAATACCGCGGGGCGTATCGGGGCTCATGTCGGGGAGACGGTGAAGCTTTATACTTATCTTTCGGTGAGAGAGGACGCTATGGAGTTGTTCGGCTTTGAGACTGAGAGGGAGCATACGGCGTTTTGTCAGCTTATATCGGTTTCCGGGGTCGGACCTAAGGTGGCGGTTTCGATACTTTCGACGCTTACGCCGGAGCAGTTCGCGGCGGCGGTGATTTCCGGGGACGGGAAGACTTTGGCGCGGTCTAAGGGGCTGGGCGCTAAGGGGGCGGAGCGGATAATACTTGAGCTGCGCGAGAAGATATCTAAGGAGTATGGCGGCGTGGCGCCGGTCGGGGCGGCTAAGGTTGTGGCTCCGGCGGGCGGACGGATGGCGGACGCGGTGAACGCGCTGCTTGTGCTTGGGTATACTAAGAGCGAGGCGGTCGAGGCGCTTGCCGGGCTTGACGCTTCGGCTATGACGCTTGAGGAGCTTATTACGGCGGCGCTCAAGAAGCTTATGAAGTGACGGGAGGTGTGAGTTTTGCGGGACGAGGAGTTTGATTATGATTATGAGGACAGGATATCGTCGCCGGAGTATGAGCCGGGGGACGACGCGGACGAGGGGTCGCTGAGACCTCAGAGGCTGTCTGAGTATATCGGTCAGGAGAAGGCTAAGGAGACGCTGAAGATCGCGATTGACGCGGCGAAAATGCGCGAGGAGTCGCTTGATCATGTTTTGCTTTACGGTCCTCCGGGACTTGGTAAGACTACGCTTTCTAATATCATCGCGCATGAGCTCGGGGTGAATATCCGGATGACGAGCGGACCGGCGATTGAGAAGGCGGGGGATCTTGTGGCGCTGCTCACGAATCTCGAGAAGAACGACGTGCTGTTCATCGACGAGATACACCGTCTGCCGCGGACGGTCGAGGAGATACTTTACCCGGCGATGGAGGATTTCGCGGTCGATATAATCATCGGCAAGGGGCCGAGCGCGCAGAGCGTGCATCTGCCGCTTAAGAAGTTTACGCTCGTCGGGGCGACTACGCGCGCGGGACAGCTTTCGACGCCGCTCCGCGACAGGTTCGGGATACCGATGAGACTGGAGCTTTATACGGTCGAGGAGCTCGGGATTATCGTCAGACGGTCGGCTGAGATACTTAAGATAGATATTGACCTTGACGGGTCGCTTGAGATAGCGTCGTGCTCGCGAGGGACTCCGCGTATCGCCAACAGGCTGCTGAAGCGCGTCCGGGATTTCGCTCAGGTGCGCGGGAACGGGCGGATAGATCAGAAGACAGCCGCCGCGGCGCTCGCGATGATGGAGATAGATGAGCTGGGGCTTGATAATATCGACAGGCGGATGCTTGAGACGATTATTTCGTTTTATGGCGGGGGACCGGTCGGGCTTGAGACGCTGGCGGCGACTATCGGCGAGGAGTCGGTGACGCTCGAGGACGTCTATGAGCCGTATCTGATGCAGATAGGGTTTCTTTCGAGGACGCCGAGGGGACGGTGCGTGACGAGGCTCGCGTATGAGCATCTGAATCTGCCGTATGAGGCGCCGAAGCAGCAGGATAAGAGGGTTTCGGGTCAGCTCGATATTTTTTCGCAGTCGCTCGACCCGGAATCGAAAAAGGATATAAAGGATCAGGATTAAGAGCGATAAACAGCCGGACGGCTGAGAACATGGAAGGACAGGGTTATTTATGTGGACAGCCGGTAACTGGCAGGATTATGAGCTTATCGACACGTCGGACGGCGAGAGGCTAGAGAGATGGGGAAAATATACGCTTGTGCGTCCGGATCCGCAGGTGATCTGGCGCGACGCTAAATCGTCGAAGATGTGGGCGCGCGCGGACGCGTCGTATAAGCGCTCGTCTAAGGGCGGCGGCGCGTGGAGCGAGAATCGGCTTCCGGCGGAGTGGAATATTGGGTATGAGCCTTTGGGACTGCGGTTTGTCATAAAGCCGATGGGGTTCAAGCATACTGGGCTGTTCCCGGAGCAGGCAGTGAACTGGGAGTGGTTTTCCGAGCTTATTAAGAAGGCTGGTAGACCGATAAAGGTGCTGAATCTGTTCGGTTATACAGGCGGCGCTACTGTTGCGGCGGCGAAGGCGGGGGCGAGTGTCTGCCACGTTGACGCGGCAAAGGGGATGGTGGCGCAGGCTAAGGAGAACGCGGCGCTTTCCGGGCTTGCCGAGGCTCCGATACGGTATATCGTCGACGACTGTAAGAAGTTTGTGGAGCGGGAGATACGTCGCGGGAATAAGTATGACGCGGTGATAATGGATCCGCCGTCGTACGGGCGAGGACCTTCGGGCGAGGTTTGGAAGCTCGAGGAGTCGATTGACCCGCTGATACGGCTGACTACCGGGGTTCTGAGTGAGGAGCCGTTGTTTTTCCTGGTGAATTCGTATACTACAGGTTTGTCGCCGAGTTGTATGGGATATCTGCTTCATCTGGCGATGGCGCGTTATAATGGTCGTGTGGATTCGGATGAAATAGGGCTTCCTGTTTCTTCGACGGGCGCGGTTCTGCCGTGCGGTTCGAGTTCGCGTTGGTCGGCGAAGTGACTTAATAAAAATGTATAAAGTTTGAGAAAGAGAGGGGGGGCGGGGGGGGGGGAAAAACCGTTTTAAAAGGTTTTTATCACCCCCCCCAAAAAACCCAAGGGGTTTTTTAAAAAAAATTAGATTACCACCCCCCCACAGGTTTGAAC
>URCP01000055.1 GCA_900546315.1 uncultured Eubacteriales bacterium | reverse complement strand
TTTTAATTAAATAATTTTGTCGGGGGGGCGCGCCCCCCTTTTTTACTCCGCGGGCCCCCCCCGCCCCTCCGACACCTCCCCACCTACCCCTCAAACCTTTTCAAACAATAAAGGCAAGAGGCTCTGCCACTACCCGAAGACAGCGAAAATGATACTGTGCGGCAAGCTCCGCCGTTTGAACACATAGCGTCTGAAGACGCAGAAAGGTAACTTTTTTATGAACTGGACACAGCTCCGCGTCTCCGTCAAGACCGAAGACATCGACCGCGTCGCCGCAATCATGAGTATGCTCGACAACGGAATCCAGATCGAAGACTACTCCGACATCGAAACGGATCTCAAAACCTGCTACGGCGACCTCATCGACGAAAACATCCTGAACGCCGACCGCTCCCACGGCGCCGTCTCAATCTACGTCCCCGACGACAAAAACTACAACGACTACATCGCCTTCTTAAAAGACCGCTTCGCCGCCGAAAAAATCGACGCCAAAATCGAACTCCTCGGAGTTGACGAAGAAGAATGGTCCACCGCCTGGAAAAAATACTACCACCCCGTAAAAGTCGGCGAAAAACTCGTTATCGTCCCCATGTGGGAAAAATACGACAAAAAACCCGAAGAAATCATAGTCCGCATGGATCCCGGCATGGCGTTCGGCACCGGCACCCACGAGACCACAAGACTTGTCTGCGGATTAATTGAAAAATACCTCAAAAAAGGCGACTATATGCTCGACGTCGGCACCGGCAGCGGCATCCTCGCCATCTGCGCCTCAAAGCTCGGCGCTGAAAAATGCAAAGCGTACGACATCGACCCCGTAGCCGTCAGAGTCGCCAAAGAAAACGTCAAAGACAACGACGTGACGAACGTCGAATGCGACGTGTCCGACCTTCTCGCGAACGTCGATCTCTCGGGCGGGCTTTTCGACTTCGCGACCGCGAATATCGTGGCGGACATCATCGTCAGGATGGCGCCGGATATCGGGGCTTACCTGAAGACCGGCGGACTTCTCATCACGTCCGGAATCATCGAGCGCTACGCGGACGACGTGCGCGGAGCTATGACCGCGAACGGTTTCGAGCCGGTCGAGGAGCGCATGGAGTCGGACTGGGTAGCGATGGTCTGGCGCAAAAAGTAACTTTTTTATGAACGTTTACAGCTGACTTCATCCGAAGCCGGCGCACAAATAAAGGCTCCGCAGAAACTTCAGCAAGGAGTAGAAACTCCAATCTACGCCTGTATAAAGTTTTTGCGGAGCTTTTTTCAAAAAGCGACCCGTACTCCTTGACAAATTCACGAAAATATAGTATAATAAAATGAGAGTTTGTCAGGAGGTGTGGAATGCCGCGTTTTTTTGTGCAGGCTTCGTCGATTGAAGACGGGGTGGTGCGGCTTTTTGGCAGTGACGCTTCGCATATTTCACGGTCTCTCCGGATGCGTCCGGGGGAGGAGATTGTTGTCTGTGATATGCAGAGGCGGGAGTACCGGTGTGTGCTTGAGAGGTTTACGGCGGATGAGGTTTACGCCCGGGTTGTTTCGGAGAGTGCTTCGGAGACTGAGCCGCCTTACCGGATAACTGTTTATCAGGCGCTCGCTAAGTCGGATAAGATGGATTATATCGTGCAGAAGTCGGTCGAGGCGGGGGCTTTCGCGGTTGTTCCCTTTGAGGGGGAGCGGTGCGTCGCGAGGGAGCTTTCGGATAATGGGACCGAGCGGGCACGGAAGAGGCTTGAGCGGCGGAATCGTATCGCGCTTGAGGCGGCTAAGCAGTGCGGGCGTGGGATTGTTCCGTCGGTTTCTGAGCCGGTCTCGTTTGACGCTATGCTTGATATGGCGTCGCGGAGCGCCGTCAGATTGTTCTTCTATGAGGGGGACGGGACGGTTTCGCTAAGGGAGTACCTGACGCGTGAGTTTTCGGCTCCGGGGGAGACGCGCGGCGTTCTGCCGGAGGGGAGCGAAATTTCGGTCGTTATCGGCGCCGAGGGCGGGTTTTCGTCCGGGGAGGTCGATATGGCGCGTGAGAAGGGCTTCGCGCTCTGCGGGCTCGGGAAACGGATACTCAGGTGTGAGACGGCGTCGGCTTTCGCGCTGGCTTGTCTCGCGTTCTGGTTTGAAATATGATATTACCGGCGGAAACGCTGTGAAATATATTGAATTTTACAACATGGAGTGAATTATGGTGAGTAATGAGAAAAAGAACGGCGCGGTTGTGAAACCCGCTAAGAAGAAGCAGAGCATGAGCGATATCGTGTTCAGCAGGGTTATGGTGGCGTTTGCCGCGGCTTTCGTCGGCGTGTTCGGAATGCTCGTCGTCAAGAAGAGCATCGCGAACGAGGCGAGGTTCATGACGTGGTGGCTGCCGGTGCTGATGGTCGTCGGGGTCCTCGGGCTCGCGGCGGCAATATGGTTTTTCGTCAGGAGAAACAAGGAAGGGTTCGACGACTCGGGGAAGATCTTCACGAAGTGGAATGTTCTCGGCGCGGCTGTGGCTTTCGCGATCTGCCTCGCGGCTTACAGGCTGACGTTTGACGCTACCATCGCTATTTATCTGATGGTCATCATGTTCGTGCTCTATTTTGCCTGGCATTCGTTTGATAAGACGTTCTTCGCTTACTTGGTTGTGAACGGGGCGGTTTTCTTGCTTTACAAGGTCGGGTCGATCGCGCACACCTCCGTGCTCGGACGCGCGTTCGGCATGGCGGCGTATATCCTCGCGGCGGTCATCGCTGTGCTCGGAATCATCCTCGCCGTCCGCATCATTTCCGGCAAGGGCAAGGTCTCGTTCGGGAAGAAGAAGGTCGATTTCGGCGGCAGGGGAGCCGTTCAGGTCTGGCCGCTCTTTGTCGGCGGGGTCATCGCCGTCGTCGGCGGAATTCTCGGAATTGTCGCTTCGCAGCTTGTAGTATATGCCTCCGGAGCGCTTCTTATGGTCTGGGCGGCTGCCGCTGTGGCATATGTCCTAAAAATGATGTGAATTTTTAGTTAAAATTCCGATTGACCTATTGATTAATTACAAAACGTGTAGTAAAATAGTAGGTAGTATAATAGCATATACATATAACCAAACAACCAGTTGAAAGGGGTCGCCTTATGTCAAACAGATTATTTCAGGGAATTATCCACCAGATGAAGGACGCGGTGGATCGCATCATCGGAGTCATCGATGAGAACGGGGTCATCATCTCGTGCAGCGAGCTTGTCCGCATCGGTGAGACCTGCCAGGGTATCCGCGACGAGATCGCGTATACTTCTGACGCCGTCGCCACCGGAGGATATACCTACCGCCAGATCGGCAACAGCGCAAAACCGGAGTACGTCGTCTTCGTCGAGGGCGAGGACAAGATGGCAGAGAAGATCTCCATGATCCTCGCGGTCTCCCTCAATAACATAAAGAATCTTTACGACGAGAAGTACGACAAGGGGTCGTTCATCAAGAACATCATCCTTGACAATATCCTCCCGAGCGATATCTACATCAAGTCGAAGGAGCTTCACTTCAACGCTGACGTCATGCGTATCGTGTTCCTCATCAAGTTCTTCGGCAAGAGCGACGTCATTCCTTTCGACATGGTCCAGAATATGTTCCCGGACAAGAACAAGGATTACGTCATCTCGGTCGGCGAGCACGACATCGTTCTCGTCAAGGAGATCAAGCCGAACTACGACATGAGAGAGATCGAGAAGATCGCGAAGACCATCGCGGACACGCTCTCCAGCGAGTTCTACGCGAAGGTCACGATCGGTATCGGTACCGCTGTCGACAGCATCAAGGACCTCGCGCGCTCCTTCAAGGAGGCTCAGGTCGCGATTGAGGTCGGCAAGGTCTTCGACACCGAGAAGAATATCATCAGCTACGAGAACCTCGGTATCGGCAGACTTATCTATCAGCTGCCGACCACCCTCTGCGAGATGTTCCTCCAGGAGGTCTTCAAGAAGGGCAGCCTCGAGAGCCTCGACCGCGAGACCCTCATGACCATCCAGTGCTTCTTCGAGAACAACCTCAACGTCTCCGAGACCTCGAGAAAGCTCTTCGTACACAGAAACACTCTTGTCTATCGTCTTGAGAAGATCAGAAAGCTCACCGGTCTCGACCTCAGGGAGTTCGAGCACGCGATCACCTTCAAGGTCGCGCTCATGGTCAAGAAGTATCTGACCTCAAAGCCTGTCAAGTTCTGAGAATGACATTTCCGCGCGCTTCCGGGGGAAACTCCGGGAGCGGCGGTGCGTTTTCGTTTTCTTCGGGAACGCTGAGAGTCAGTGCTTCCATGAAACGCGGCGAAAACTCTCGTCAATCGGGTTGGTCAGTCTCAGAGCCGGAGCTTGACGGCGGTTTTCGACGCATTTCAGCCGCAGCGGGTCTGTGTGCGTCTTTTTTTCGTTGAAGATCACGTGATTCCTGACGCTATGGCAGGAACATACGCCATTTTTTGAGGAAATTTAAGAAAAGAATGATAGAATTCAAGGATGTAAAGAAAATTTACCCGAACGGAACGGTCGCCCTCGACGGCATCGACCTGAAGATCGCCGACGGGGAATTCGTTTTTATTGTGGGTGAGTCCGGCGCGGGCAAGACCACGCTGATGAAGCTCCTCCTGCGCGAAGAGAAAATCACCAGCGGCAGCCTCATCGTCCGCAGCGAGAAGCAGGTCGGGAACAAGCTTCAGACTATCGACTACAACCTCTCGAAGCTCTCGAACTTCAGGGTGCCGTATTACCGTCGGGAGCTCGGCGTCGTTTTCCAGGACTTCAGACTCTTCCCGAACAAGACCGTCTTCGAGAATGTCGCCTTCGCGATGCAGGTCGTCGGGGAGTCAAGCCGCGTCATAAAACGCCGTGTCCCGGCACTGCTCAGCATCGTCAACCTCACCGATAAATACAGGAGCTACCCGACCCAGCTCTCGGGCGGCGAGCAGCAGAGAGTCGCCCTCGCGAGGGCGCTCGCCAACAATCCGCAGATCATCATCGCCGACGAGCCGACCGGCAACATCGACCCGAAGATGAGCCTCGAGATCATGAACCTGCTCATCAAGATACATAAGCGCGGCAAGACCGTCATCGTCGTCACTCACGAGAAGGACCTCGTCGACTATTTCAAGCAGCGCGTCGTCAAGATCTCTGACGGAAAGGTCGTCAGCGACGGTGTCGGAGGTATGTTCAATTGAAAAGATATCGTCTCAGCTATTTTATGGGTCAGTCCTTCAAGGGGCTGTGGCGGAATGGCGTCATGACGCTCGCGTCCATCACGGTGCTGATAAGCTGTCTCATCGTCATCGGCAGCTTTGCCCTGCTGACGCTCAACATCAACGTCAACCTCGAGAAGATCGGACTCATGAACGAGATCGTCGTCTTTGTCGACGAATCGAAGACCGAGGAGGAGGTCTCCGCCATCGGTGAGCAGATCCGCGCGCTCGACAACGTCTCGGAGGTCAAATTCATCTCGAAGGACGAGGCTCTCGCCGAAGAGAAGGAAAAATACAGCGAATACTCCGCGCTCTACGAGCTTGTCGACGGCGACAACCCGCTCCGCGACTCGTTCGTCATCACCTACGAGGACAACTCGAAGGCGTCGACGACCGTCTATCAGGTCAACCACATCGACGGCATCGCGAAGGTCAATTTCAGACTCGACCTCGTCACGACCATCGAGAAGATCAAGAGCGGCATCTCGCTCGTGCTCATCTGGTTCATGGCGATCCTCTTCGTCGTCAGTATCTTCGTCATCATCAACACGATCAAGCTCGCCGTCCACTCGAGACGCTCCGAGATCACGATCATGCGGTATGTCGGCGCGACCGAATGGTTCGTAATACTGCCGTTCATATTCGAGGGAATCATCATAGGTCTCATCTCGAGCGGGCTCGCGTACCTTGTCGAAATGTACATGTACGGGTACGTTGTCTCGATGATGACCGAAAACTTCAGGTTCCTGACCATCATAGGCTTCGATGAGATAAGGACGCAGCTGCTGCTCGCGTTCCTCGGAATCGGCGTTATAACCGGTATCATCGGAAGTACGATATCTACCAGAAGGTATCTGAAGGCATAACCGGCGAGCCGCCGGGGGCATAGTCAATGTTTCGGCTACAGCCGCCGTCAGTTTCTGCCACATCAAACATTGATCGTCGAAAAGTTACAATCCGCACACACCTTAAACCGGTATTTCCGGTATATGGAAGGAGTGGAAGAATGAAAAAGAAACACTTAGCCGCAAAATGTATCGCAGCGGCGCTCTCGGTGGTTATCACCGCCGGGGCTGTCACGTATAATTCGGGTGAGGCGCTCTCCGCCGCGTCGAATTTCAGCGGCGACTCAAAGGTCAAGGGCTACGAGGATCAGATCAAAAAAGCCGACGCGAACATCGCCGCGCTCAAGAACCAGATCGCGTCCTCAAAGCAGGATCTCGCCTCCGCGCAGGCGGACAAGGAAGCCTACGACAAGCTCGTCGCGAGCTACATGGAAAAAATCGCCGTCACGAACGACCTCATCGCCGAGCTCGAGGCGTCAATCGCAGAAAAGACCAATGAGATAAGCGGCAAACAGTCCGACTATGAGCAGAAATACGAGCTCTTCAAGCTCCGCCTCCGCGTCACGCACGAGGAAGGGCAGGCGAGCTACCTCGAAATGCTCCTCGGCGCAGAGGACATCGCCGATTTTCTCTCGCGCGTCGACAGAGTCGGCTCGATGCTCGAATACGACAACAAGATTATGAACACACTGAAGGACGAGAAGGCGGACCTCGAGGAGATCCGCGCGACCCTCGAAATTCAGAAGAAGGAGCAGGAAACCCTCAAGGCTCAGCTCGCCGCCGACGAAGCGGATATGCAGAAAAAGTCCGAGGAAGCTCAGGCGAGAATAGATCAGCTCAAGAGCGACATTGCGACAAGTCAGGCTTATCAGGCTCAGAACGAAAAGCTCCGCGAAGAGTTTGAGGCTCAGCTCGAGGCGAGAATCAAGGAGCTCGAGGAAGAGCAGAAAAAGAAGAACTCAAAGTACGTCGGAGGAGAGCTCCAGTGGCCGGTTCCGCTCGACTACACGAAGGTAACGTCCGGCTACGCTTGGCGCACCAGCCCGATAACGGGGCGCAAAGAGCTGCACAACGGAATCGACATTCCGGCGCCGCTCGGGACCAGCGTCTACGCGGCGAACACCGGAACCGTCGTTATCGCGACTTGGCACTACAGCTACGGAAACTACATCATGATCGACCACGGCGGCGGAATAATGACCCTCTACGCGCACAATTCGCAGCTTCTCGTCTCGGTTGGCGACAAGGTCAAGAAGGGACAGGTCATCGCGAAGGTCGGCTCAACCGGCGACTCAACCGGCAACCACTGCCACTTCTCGGTCAGAAACAACGGCTCGTTCATCGACCCGATGCAGTATTTTAAATAAACACCGGAATAAGGTTGTTTTCTCGAAAAAAAGCCCATAAAACCAAGACTTTTTTCGCGAAAACCCGATTTTAATCCAGCGTTTGTAAACACGAAAGGACGTCTGGCAGAATGTCAAAGAAAATTTCTATCGGGACGGCGATAGTCCTGATGTTACTCGCCGTGCTCGTCACGTTTCAGCTGACCTTTGTCGCGCTGAACAACAAGTACCGCGCGGAGCTGAACGATCTCACCGACGCGTCCGAGATGTACTCGAAGCTCTCGCAGGTCGACGACCTCTACCGCTCGCTCTACATCGGCACGATCGACGACGAAAAGCTCACCGATTACATCATCCGCGGCTACGTCGCCGGTACGGGCGACAAATACGCCTACTACCTCGACAAGGAGCAGTACAAGGAGATGATGGCGGACAACCGCGGCGAAATGCAGGGCATCGGCATCCACGTCATCTATCAGGACGACGTCATCGAGGTCATCAACGTCATGCCCGATTCCCCGGCGCTCGACGCCGGAATTCAGGCGGGAGACAAGATAATCGCCGTCGACGGGGAGACCGTCGCGTCGCTCGGTTACACTTCCGCCGTCAGCAAGCTTAAGGGCGAGGCGGGGACAACCGCGAAGTTCACCGTCGAGAGAGACGGCGAAACGCTCGATTTCGCTATCGCGCGCGGATATGTCAACGAGCAGTCGGTGATGTATCACGTCTATGACGCCGACAAGACCATCGGTGTCGTCAAGATATTGTCGTTCGACAAGAAGACGCCGGAACAGTTCAAGGCAGCTTGCGAGGACCTGCTCTCCGGCGGATGCGAAAAGCTCGTGTTCGACCTGAGATACAATCCAGGCGGAGACCTTGACGCGATCACCGAAGTGCTCGATTATCTGCTCCCCGAGGGACCCATCGTCCACATCGTCGACGCGGAGGGTAAGGAAGAGGTCATATCGTCCGACGCGAACGAACTCGACGTCCCGATGATGGTCCTCTGCAACGGCAGCACCGCGAGCGCGGGCGAGCTCTTTACCTGCGCGCTTCAGGACTACGGAAAGGCGGAGATCGTCGGTACCCAGACCTATGGGAAGGGCACTATGCAGACGATAATCTCGCTCCCGGACAACACCGGACTCGGCATCTCCTACCGTATGTACGACCCGCCGTACTCGGAAAACTATGAGGGCAAGGGCGTTACACCGGACTATGTCGTTGAGCTCGACGACAGCCTCAAGGACAAGAACATCTACAAGATCACCGACGAAGAGGACAATCAGCTCCAGAAGGCGATTGAGATTCTTCAGAACGGGTCGGAGAAGTTCCACGTCCAGAAGGCAAGCTGATATTTCGTCGGTATTCATTTCAAATAAACCGCTCCGGGGCGGAACAGGTAAATTATCATCTGTTCCGGATTCCCGGAGCCGGGTCTTATATTAATATTTTGTAAAATTTTATGGAGGATAACTGCAATGGCAAATAAACCTATGGTACTGACCGCCGAAGGTCTCAAGAAGATGACCGACGAGCTCGATTATCTGAAAAATACAAAGCGTGTCGAGGTAAAGGAACAGATCGCGATCGCCCGCTCCTTCGGAGACCTCTCCGAGAACAGCGAGTACGACGAGGCGAAGAACGAACAGGCGAAGGTTGAGAGCCGTATAAGCGAACTCGAGAACATCCTCAAGAACGTCGTTGTCATCAGCGACGACGAGCTCTCGAGCGGCATCATCAACGTCGGCATGAACGTCAAGGTCTACGACGAGCAGTTCGACGAGGAGGTCACCTACTCGATCGTCGGCTCGAACGAGGTCGACCCGTTCAACAACCTGATCTCCGACCAGTCCCCGATCGGCAACGCGCTTATCGGCAAGAAGGTCGGCGACGAGGCGGAGGTCGAGGCTCCTTCCGGAATTATAAAGCTGAGGATACTCGAAGTCCACAGAAGAGAGAACAACAACTGACAACGACCCGAAAGGAAAATTACAATGAACGAGAACGAAAACAAGACGAACGCTCCCGCAGCCGAGCCGACCGAAAAGGAACTCGGTGAACTGAGAAAGGTCCGCCGCGAAAAGCTCGCCGCGCTTCAGGCGGACGGAAAGGACCCCTTCCAGATAACAAAATACGACGTCTCCCACCGCAGCGGCGAGATCAAGGCGAAGTTCGACGAGCTCGAGAACCAGAACGTCAGCATCGCCGGAAGACTCATATCGAAGCGCGTCATGGGCAAGGCGTCCTTCGCGCACGTGCTCGATTTTGACGGGCAGATTCAGGTCTACGCGTCCCGCGACGCCATGGGCGAGGAGAACTACGCGGCGTTCAAGAAGCTCGACATCGGCGATATCGTCGGCGTCAAGGGTCACGTCTTCAAGACCAAGACCGGCGAAATCTCGATTCACGCCGATCATATCGACCTGCTCTCGAAGAGCCTCCAGATCCTCCCCGAGAAGTTCCACGGACTGACCAACACCGATATGCGCTACCGTCAGCGTTATGTCGACCTCATCATGAATCCCGAGTCCCGCGACGTGTTCGTCAAGCGCTCGAAGATCATCGCGGCGATCAGAAAGTACCTCGGCTCGCTCGGATTCCTCGAGGTCGAGACCCCGATGCTCGTCGCGAACGCGGGCGGCGCGGCGGCAAGACCGTTCGAGACGCACTTCAACGCGCTCGACGAGGATCTGAAGCTCAGAATCTCGCTTGAGCTCTACCTGAAGCGCCTGATCGTCGGCGGACTTGAAAAGGTCTACGAGATCGGCAGAGTGTTCAGAAACGAGGGGCTTGACACCCGCCACAATCCGGAGTTCACGCTGATGGAGCTCTATCAGGCGTACACCGATTACCACGGAATGATGGACCTCACCGAAAATATGTACAGATATGTCGCGAACGAAGTCCTCGGGACCGACAAAATCACCTACAACGGCGTCGAGATGGATCTCGGTAAGCCGTTCGAGCGGATCACTATGGTCGACGCGGTAAAGAAGTACTCCGGAGTTGACTTCAACGAAATCCACTCGACCGAGGAAGCGAGAAAAATCGCGGACGAGAAGGGCGTCCACTACGAGGAGCGCCACAAGAAGGGCGATATACTGAGCCTCTTCTTCGAGGAGTTCGTCGAGGAGCACCTTATCCAGCCGACCTTCGTCATGGATCATCCGGTTGAGATATCGCCGCTCACCAAGAGAAAGCCGGAAAATCCGGACTACGTCGAGCGCTTCGAGTTCTTCATGAACGGCTGGGAGATGGCGAACGCGTACTCCGAGCTTAACGACCCGATCGACCAGCGCGCGAGATTCGCCGCTCAGGAGGAACAGTTCGCCGCCGGAGACGAAGAAGCCAACCACACCGACGAGGACTTCCTCAACGCCCTCGAGATCGGTATGCCGCCCACAGGCGGTATCGGGTACGGCATCGACAGAATGTGTATGCTGCTGACCGATTCGGCGGCTATACGCGATGTGCTGCTGTTCCCGACTATGAGGACTCAGGACTGATTTCATAAATGAAATCGGTCAAGGGAAAAAAAGCCCCCTCGGGGGCTTTTTTCGACGGCTCGGATTTTTGTGTCAGAATGTGATTCCCTGTATCGAATTCGTCCACAGGAACTCTTTCAGCGGTTGCGCGTCGCCGGAATTGTAAAAATTCAGTAAACAAGTATTGAATTCTTCCATGTGCTTGTCTGTAATAGTTATCATTCCGCGACCGGTCATCAGCATCAGCTTGTTTGCGAGCGTCAGGCTTGTGCGCTTGTTTCCGTCCCAGAAAAGCTGGCTCCTCGCGCCCCATGCGAAGAGGTCGAGCGCCTTTTCAGTGTCCGACGCGTCGGAGTTCAGGATCGCGGCGAGCTCTTCCGAGGCTTTCTGATAATCCGGAATGGGCGGTATATAATCGGTTCCGGAAATTCCGACCTGCCCGGTGCGCAGCTTGCCCCAGACGAGCGCCTCATTTCTGGCAATATTGCCGTTGAGAGCGCACATATAATCGAGTGTCAGCGGCTCGTCGATTGTAGCAATCAGGTAACGCCACGCGTCGCGCATATTCAGAATCGCCTGTATGTCGTCGAGCGTGACGCCGGGGACGTTCACGCCGTTCAGTATTGTTTTTGTCTGCGGGAAGGTGACGGCGCGCGCCTCCATCTTCATGCCGCAGTAGACGTTTTCGTCCCATTTTTTCTTGGCGAGGAAGACGCTCTGCTCGCGGGTAAGGGTGAATTTATCGGGGAAAGTCCGCATTTTTCGTTCGTCCTTTTTAATACAGATATCTTTTATTATTATATCATATTTCGCACTGATTTTCAAGTCTATTTTCAAAAAACAAGATAATATATCCGGTGTGCTTTTTTACAATGATGTAACGCAATTTGCAATAAAGTTGTAATACTGTCCCAAACTCAAAAAAATCCGAAAAAACCCTTGACAAACGCGTTCAGATGTGGTATAATATTATACGTTGAAGGGAAGCGAACTTCCCGACGGCAACCACGCGAGAGTGGCGGAACTGGCAGACGCGCACGTTTGAGGGGCGTGTGGTTCTTACCATACGGGTTCAAGTCCCGTTTCTCGCACCATGCGCGTCCGCATATCGCGGACGCGCGTTTTTTCTTAAAATTCCCGCCGGTGCCGCGGCGTTTATTCGAAAGGACAATTTCTCATGGGTAAAATAATCCTCACCGGCGACCGCCCGACCGGACGCCTTCATATAGGTCACTACGTCGGCTCGCTCAGACGCCGCGTCGAGCTCCAGAATTCCGGAGAGTTCGAGAAGATATTCATAATGATCGCCGACGCGCAGGCGCTCACCGACAACGCCGACAACCCCGAAAAGGTGCGCCAGAACATCATCGAGGTCGCACTCGACTACCTCTCCGCGGGGCTTGACCCGGCGAAGTCGACGATTCTCATCCAGTCGCAGATTCCTGAGCTTACCGAGCTCACGTTCTACTATATGAACCTCGTCACCGTCTCGCGCCTTCAGCGCAACCCGACCGTCAAGGCGGAGATTCAGATGCGGAATTTCGAGACCTCGATACCTGTCGGATTCTTCTGCTATCCGATAAGTCAGGCGGCGGACATCACCGCGTTCAAGGCGACAACCGTGCCGGTCGGCGAGGATCAGCTCCCGATGCTCGAGCAGACCCGCGAGATCGTGCGTAAATTCAACGATGTCTACGGCGAGACGCTTGTCGAACCGGACGCTCTTCTCCCGACCGAGGCGGCGGCGCGCAGGCTTCCCGGCACCGACGGTGGGGCGAAAATGTCCAAATCTCTCGGGAACTGCATTTATATTTCGGACAATTCGGCGGAAGTCAAGACGAAAGTCATGAGTATGTTCACCGATCCCGACCATATCAAGGTCTCCGACCCGGGCAAGATCGAGGGGAACACCGTGTTCACCTACCTCGACGCGTTCTCGAAGCCGGAGCACTTCGCGGAGTATCTCCCGGATTACGCGAACCTCGACGAGCTCAAGGACCATTACAGGCGCGGCGGGCTCGGCGACGTCAAGGTCAAGAAGTTCCTCCTGAACGTCCTCGAGGAGACGCTGTCGCCCATCAGAGCGCGCCGCGCGGAGTACCAGAAGGACATCGCGGGCGTCTACGACATCCTGAAAAAGGGCAGCGAGGCGGCTCGTGAGGTCGCGGCGAAGACTCTCTCCGACGTCAAGAAGTCGATGAAGATCGATTATTTCTCGGACGAGGAGCTCATCAAGGCGCAGAGCGAGAAGTATTCACGTCAGTAAATTTACAAATTATGCTATAAAAGTTTACAGAGCGACAGGCTTGGTTCCTGCCGCTCTTTCTATTTTCTGGAAAATCGAAAATAATTTCTGGAAAGGGCTTGACAAACGCGCTTTTATGTGATATAATCTATTCAGAAAAACTGTTCGGAGGTGAGACTCGTGAAGGCTCGGCTGCCTGTTCTGATTTTTGTCGTTGTGTTTATTCTTTCGTTCTGCTCTTGCGGCGCTGCTCGACGGGATAAGTCTGTCGCTTTCGCGAGCCGCCTTGCGGACGATTCTGAGGATACCGTGTATTTTCTGAACGGTCCGCGGCTTTACACGTGCGACAAGGAGACTCTGGCGGTCACGCCGATTGATGTCAGTGCGGACCAGGTGTTTGTCGCGGGCGGGAGTCTGTGGTATATGGCGGAGCCGCCTGTTTCAGGTGAGCAGGCGGGAATCTGGCGCTTTTCGGACGGCATACTTGTGAAAGTTTCGGATATGTACGGCGATACGTTCGTGACCGACGGGAAAACTCTTTTTGTTCCCGACTTTTACGGCACCGGCGGGTGTCAGGAGATACCGAAGGACAGCGGTGGGGCTTCTTATGCTGCTGACGCGGACTGGAATTCATCGGCGGACGTTCCGATTATTAACGTTGATCGTGACGGGTTCCGGTGGTTTGAATTCGAGACCGGGGCGGGGCTCAACGCTCAGAGCTATCTGAAATATAAGGGAAATATCGTCGTGTCGGACGACGGCGCGAAGACATTTCTCTTCGGCTCGCCCGAGATGTACGTTTACGACGACTCGCTGTTTCTGAGGCGGGGCGGGGAGATAATACGCAGTGCGCTTGACGGCAGCGGGGAAACTGTTGTCGCGGAAGGGTGGATACACTCGATCGCTCATGGACAGGTATATTATACAAAAAACGAGGATGAAGGACGACGAAATTTGAACAAGCCGTGCAATGTCTACACGATATCTTTGACTGACGGCAGCCGGACAATTTATTATCTGAGGGCGAATCAGGCACTGTTTGTCGATTCGTTCGAGGATCGGGCGTATGTCATCGATTTCGCGAAAAACTCGCTTGAGGTGGCGAAGCCGGAAGAGTTTCTGCTGAAATCGCAGGATACGCTCGCTGAATGAAAAATATTTGTGAATAAACGCGAAAATTATTGCGTGGAGAGCTTGCTTTCCACGCATTTTTTTTGCCGCTTGTCCGTATAATGTACCATTCCGGAAGGAGGATGGTCAAATGAAGGATTCGGAGATTCTGCCGACGCTCTGTCCGCGGCTTCCGCCGGTTGTCGCGGACTCGCTGATACGGCTCGTCAGCGGAGGTGTCAGCGTTTCGGACATCGAAGAGGTCCGCCTGCGGCGCGGACGACCCTGTTCGGTGACGGCGGCTGGACGAAATGTCGTTTTCAGCGAGCCGGTCGGCGAGAAAGAACTCGCGAACTGCGTCCTCGCGTTCTGCGGCGGCTCATTCTACGCGCACGCGAATACCATCAGCGACGGATATATCAGCGCTGAAAACGGAATCAGAGTCGGGGTCTGCGGGGATCTTTCCGGGGATTCGGACAGAAGTATATATGATATATCGTCAATAAACATCCGCGTGCCGCACATTCTCCGCGGCGTCGCCGCGCCGGTCATCAGGCGCTGCTTTCGCGGCGGACGAGTCCGACCGATCCTGATAGCCTCGCCGCCGGGAGTCGGTAAAACGACACTTCTTCGCGATATAGCGGCTGAACTTGGTGAAAGTTTCACAAAACGTGTGGTAATTATTGACACAAGAAGTGAAATTTACATAGAAGAAATGTTTGAAAACTCAATATGCGATGTGATAACCGGCGGCAGCCGCGGGAAGGGAATCGAGCTCGCGACCAGAACCATGTCTCCCGAGGTGCTGATCTGCGACGAGATCGGCGGAGTCGAAGAGACGCGCGCGGTGCTCGAAGCGCAGAACACCGGGGTCCCGCTGATCGCGAGCGCTCACGCCGGAAGCTTCGCCGAACTCGCGGCACGGCCAAACATCCGCCTCCTTCAGGAAAATCGGGTCTTCGACGAGTACATTCTGATCTCGCGTGAACGGATAAATGGACGATATAGCGGCAAATTTTCGTTTTCAGTGGCGTCTTGTCTTGAAAATCCGGCGGATGTTGTCAGAATATGCTGAAAATTTTAGGCTGCGTGCTGATAATCGGCGCGTTCGGGAGCGGCGGGATGGTCGCGGCGGCGTATTTCAGACGACAGGTCGCGGTGCTCGAGAGTTTTCTGCGCGTCGTTTCGTCGATCGGCGCGAGAATTGGGTTCTGCCTGACGCCGCTTGAAAAGATCTTTTCGGAACTCGACGACCAGCAGCTCGCCGGTTTTCTTGAAGAGGCACGACAGATCGGCGCCGGAAAAGCGTTCGAAAATTGTCGTGAACAGCAGTACCTTTCTGACAGCGAAAAGAATCTGCTCGGCACATTTTTCCGCGAGCTCGGAACCCGCAGCGCCGGTGAGGAAAAAACGAATTGCGACTATGTCGCGGACAGACTGTCAGCCGCGCTCGAGTCGCGTCGCGCGGAACTACCAAAAAAAACGAAGCTCAGCCGCTCGCTTTGCTTTTTGGCAGGTATAATGATAACAATTATGCTATATTAAATGAACAAAATGAAACGGAAGGGAAACATTATGGACGTTAGCCTGATCCTGAAGGTAGCCGGAATCGGTATGATGGTCAGCATCGCCTATCAACTGCTGACAAAATATGGAAGGGATGAACAGGCGCTGTTCGTCTCGCTCGCGGGGATCATCATCGTGATGCTGATGCTGACCGACAAACTCGGGACGCTGTTCGGGAATGTGCGGAGCGTGTTCGGGTTTTGAATATAGTGAAATATTGCGGCGCGGCGCTCTGCGCACTCTGCATGGTTATTCTGCTTCGCGGGCAGAAGAGCGGATTCTCGACTGGCGTCGCGGCGACGGCTGCGGTTCTGCTTTTCGGGGCGGCGGTCAGTGAATTATTGCCCGTCATGCGTGAGGTCTCGGAGATGGCGAACGGCAGCGGCGTCGGAAAATGGATGGTAGTTATGATGAAGACGCTCGGCATCGCCATTGTCGCTCAGTTCGGCGCCGATATCTGCCGGGATTCGGGCGAAACGTCGATCGCGTCGAAGCTCGAAATGGTCGGAAAAGCCGAGATCATTCTCCTCGCGCTGCCACTGATGCGTGAGCTTATTGCGCTTGCCGTGAGGTTGGTCGGATGAGGAGAATGAGTAGATTAGTCATAATGACTATAATAATATTGATTACAACATGCATTCGTTGTTATGCACAAAGCGAATTCGTGGAGTCTGGCGGCGATATATTGACATACAATGATTTTGACGCCGGAAGCATTTTTGACGCGGTTCCGGATGATATTATGAGGGAATTGCCGGATGGGGCAGAGAAATTCGACGCGGAAAAAATCGCCGGGAGCGCTGATCCATTGTTTTTTCTTCGGGTGATTTTTGATTCAGCGGCAAAAATGCTGAAGCCGACGTTGAAATTTTTTGCGAAAATGCTCGGGATTGTCGTCATTTCCGCGGCGATCGGCGCGGTCGGCGGAGTTACGAACAGCGAATCGATCAGGGAAGTTGCCGGAATTGTAACGAAAATGTGTCTGATTGCGGCAATGTCAGAAAATATCCTGTCACTGATTGACGAAACCGCCGATTACATAAAACTTGTCACCGGCGTCGGAGAAGCCGCGGTTCCGGTATTTTCGGCGATCTGCATCGCGGGCGGAAATGTGACCGGCGCGACGGTGGCGGCGAATGGAATGCTGATCGCGCTGAATTTCATAGGAATTCTGACTGGTCAGGCGCTTTTTCCAGTTGTCAGGGTGTGCCTTGCTTTGACGACTGTCGCGGGACTTGGGGCGGAAAAGCTTGGATTCAGGATTGAAGAGATTTCTAAATTTGTCAGGAAGACGATGTGCTTCATTCTGGCGCTGATTTCCGCGACGATAAGCGGCGTGATGAGCTTTCAGAGTATAATCGCGGCGCGTGTGGACAGTCTGTCACTGCGTGCCGTGAAATTTGCGGCGTCGGCTGCTGTTCCGGTCGCCGGGAGCATTGCCGCGGACGCCGCGGGAACTATCGCAGGCAGCATATCACTTGTAAAAAATGCTGTAGGATGGGTTGGAATAATTGTTATAATTTTAATAATATCGCCTATATTGGTAAAATTATTATTAAATAAGCTTGCAATAGTTCTTATATCTACAATATCCGGTCTTCTGGAATTTGGCTCGGCGAAGACAATGATTGATGAAGTTTCCGGAATAATCAACTTTATTTGTGCAGTATGTACAATTGCATCACTGACTCTTATCTATGAGCTTACGGTCATTTCGAAAACTATGTCCGGAATCGCTGTCTGAAATACATAATATGGTGAAAATATGAAAGAAATGGTTCTTACATTGATCAGCACCGCCGCCGCCGCTACGATATTCGGAATGATTATCCCGGACGGCGCAATGAAAAAATACGTCAGCTTCGTTATATCACTGGCAATCACTCTCGCGCTGCTCTCGCCCGTCATGAAGGTCGTCGGTCTGATCCGCGAAAATCGGCTGGACACGTGGGAATTTGCTGATGAAATATCACTTCCACCCGGAATCAGCGCAAACGCCGACTCGTTGATCTCGCTTTCGATCGTGCGGGCGCTTTGCGAAAAATTTTCGTTGGATTCTGACGATCTTTCGGTGCGATGCGTTGACGGAAATATCGTTATAAATGTCGAAAAGCGGTTCGGACTTATTGCGTCGGATCTCGAGGATTACACTTTGCGCAAATTCGGGCTGAAGGCTGAGGTGTTCTACAATGAGTGAGGGGAAAATCGGGCGAATTCTTGGATTGATCTCGGCGAAAAAACAACTCATTCTGCTGCCGGCGGCGCTGATTATAGGCGTTATATTACTGATTATCGGTGGACGCGGTGACGCGTCGGCGGTTTCCGGGAAAGTTTCGGAGGAAAATATCAGTACAACGTCCGAATGCGAGCGGCGGCTTGAAGAAAAGGTCCGCTTGATTTGTGAAAAAGTCTCCGGCGTCTCGGATGTTTCGGCGATGGTTACTGTCGAAACTGTTTCTGAGAATATATACGCAGAAAATGTTCAAACAAAAATATCTGAAAATTCACATGAAACGCGAAAAGAATTTGCGGGTTCATCGGAATCTCCGATAAGAATCGGGGAAAGAGGAGCCCGGGTTCGTGGTGTCGCGGTCGTGTGCAGAGGCGGCGACGATCCGTCGATCAAACTTGCGCTGACCGAGATGCTGTCCGCGGTTTTTGGAATACCGACAAGTTCTGTCAGCGTTATCGGGGGTGGTTGATGGAATAATTTGCCAGACTCGCGCATATCATATTGTGTAAACAAGAGCGAAAGGAGAACATTATGGAATATAACGACAAAAACACCACCGAAGAAATAGCAAAAATAGAGGAAACGGAGAATCTGAACGAGGAAGCGGAATTCGAAACCGAGGATAAGCCGCGCGGCTTCGCGAAAATCGGGCACGCGGTCAGAAGACTCGGCACGCGAAATATCGCCGTGATCTGCTCGGTGGTCCTGATCGGCGCTGCGGTCGTGCTCAATTTCACGCTTTTCGGCGATAAAAAGCCGGTCGTCGGTGAGGGCGACGCGCTTTCGTCGAACGTCAATCACGGC
>URCP01000054.1 GCA_900546315.1 uncultured Eubacteriales bacterium | reverse complement strand
CGCCTAATCCGGGGGGGGCATCAAAACCCGGCCCTAACCCCTCGCCTTGCCGGGGTGCGCACCCCCGTTTTAAAGGGGGGATCCGCCCCCCTGCACCCCTCTCTTCCCTCAAACTTCATACTTACATTATACCACATACATTTTTTATTGTAAAGAGATTTTTTGAAAATAAATGTTCGGACGCGTAGAAATAGAACGAAATGCCCGGGCGCTTTTCGTCTGTTTGACGAGCTCGCCCGGGAGAACATCTATTTTTTGAAGTTCTGCTTCCACTTCCATCGACGATAAAGCGACTTAACCCATTCCACAAACTGCGGTCCGAAGAACACAAACACATTGATCACCGCCGCGATAAGCGCCAGCCGACCGGCAAAATTCGTCGTAATAAAACTCCACACAAACAACGCCGCGTCCACCGCCGCCAGCCACTTCATCTTCACCGGAATAAAGAAGAACAAAAGCACCCGATAATCCGGATAAAGCATAGCAAACGCGAAAAACAGCGACATATTGAGATAATAATTAGTGGCGTACCCCGAAATGAACCCGCACACTATCGCCCCGACAACACCGAGCAGATAATACAGCGTAAACCCGAAGCTCCCCCACTGATTCTCAAGCGTCGACCCGATCAGCCAATAAAAATACAGCGTCAGCGCCGCGAACAAAAGACTCGACGACGGAGGAATGAACAAAAACGTAAATATCCTCCACACCTGTCCCCTGAATATCATAGCCCGGTCAAACGCCAGCACCGACGACAGCGACCGCCCGCTCGCCGCCATAACCGCGAAATCCATGACAAACACTATCGCCATAGCCCCCACGATTATCAGCATCAGATTCGGTATCCCGAACCGTCCGAACCTCCTTCTCAGTTTTTCAAGCCAAGTCTGATTATATATCATATTAATCCCCCTTCAAACCATTATTCCCTTTTTTTAAGGATACATCCGCGCCGCGCTGAACTTCCTGCGCACTCTCCTGCATCATCCGCCGCCTCTCTGACGGCTTCATCCCTGTCGCGGCACAGTAAACACTCGAAAACCGGCTCGAATCAGTAAACGACAGCGCATACGCGATATCAGTTATCGACATATCCGTCCCGAACAGCATCCTGTTCGCCGCCCGTATCTTGACCGACACGATATGATCATGCAGCGAAACGCCCATATGCTCCCGCATCAGCCTGTTCAGGTAATTCGGATGATACCCCAGCGCCAGCGCGACCCCCTTGCAGGTCAGCGGCTCCTGATAATGCCTGTCAATATAAGACACCACCCGTCTCACGACCTTCAGCGCCGTGCTCTCCCGCCGCTCCGTCAGAAAATGCGCCGTATCCGCCAGCAGCGACGCCAGCCTCGAATCCGCCCGCAATCCCGCGAACCTCTCCGCGCCGTCGAAAATCTCATGTATCTCCGAGCACCGCATCTCCGCGTCCGGCATCCCGCGTATCACCTGCACCCGCGAAAACTCCGGCAGATCAGTAAACTCGACAATCTCCGAACGCTTTTCCGGATCCGGCTTCTCATAATCAGTCATAACGAAAAAGTCAGATATCGGCTCATTCCGGACCCTACCGCCCCCGCGCCTCGAATAGTCAAAAAAGATATTGAGAAACTCCGAATTCCCGGGATGAAACACCGTAGTATACTCCACCCCCGGCGGCATATAAATAAGATCCCCCCGCTCGCACTCTTCTTCAATCCCGCTGGTCAGCAGCCTGAAGCTCCCCTCAATTATAGTGAGAAACCGATAGGCCATCGACAGCTTATGGTGCACCACCGGCTCATTGTATTCCCTGACATTAGTCCTGAACGTATACCTTATCCCCGGCTCAATCTCCTCAAACCTCACAGCTCCACCTCCAGATCCTCCGAATCAGGCATCCCATCACATATATTCTACCACACAAATCAGAAAAAATCAAGAAAAAGTTTGATTTTTACTGTTTCAGATTTGAAAAAACAATTGACAAACCGGCAAAAATGTACTATCATATTAATATACAGCGGAAAACCACCTCTCCGCGAAGAAAGGATCAAAAGCCATGGAACACAACTATGACATAATAGTAGCCGGCGGCGGTCTCGCCGGCGCCTTCGCCGCCATATCCGCGGCGAGAGAAGGAATGAAAGTCATCCTCATCGAAAAGAACGGCTGTCTCGGCGGTATGGCGACCTCCGGTCTCGTCTTCCCCTTCATGTCCTACAGAGAAAGAGGAAAAGGCGCCGTCGCCAACGCCGGTCTCTTCTCGACCCTCCTCAAAGGAATGCACGCCCTCGGCGGCTCCGACTCCGACACCTCCGGCGCCTACAAGGAAGAATACATGAAACTCCTCCTCGACCGCATGGTAAAAGAAGCCGGAGTCAAAGTCCTCTTCCACTCCCTCCTCTCCGAAGTCGAAAGAGACGGCAGAACCATTAAGTCCATCACCATCTCCACCACGCAGGGCAACATAAAAATCACCGCCCCCGTCTTCATTGACGCCACAGGCGACGCCGACCTCACCGCCTTCGCCGGTCTCGAATACAACCTCGGCAGAGAATCCGACGGACTCTGCCAGCCCATGACATTAAACTTCCGCCTGACAAACGTAGACTGGTCCAGATACGACGGCAAAGCCGCCAACGCCCTCTACAAAGAATACCGCGAAAAAGGCATAATAAAGAACCCCCGCGAAGACATCCTCGTCTTCCGCTACCCGGTCTACAACATAATGCACCTCAACACCACCAGAATAGTAGGCAAAAACCCGACTCTGGTAGAAGACCTCACCGAAGCCGAAATGACCGCCCGCGAGCAAATGTACGAAATGTTCCTCTTCCTGAAGAAAAACATCCCCGGCTGCGAAAACTGCGACATAATCGAAAGCGCCAGCGAAATCGGCATCCGCGAAAGCCGCCGCATTGTCGGTCTCTACACCATCACCGAAGAAGACGTAACCAAAGCCCACAAACACGACGACCGCATAGCCCGCGCCACCTACGAAATCGATATCCACAACCCCGCCGGAACCGGCACCTACCACTGCCCCGTCCCAGAAAACGACTTCTACACCATCCCATACCGCGCCCTCATCCCGACAGGCGCCGACAACCTCATCGTAGCCGGAAGACCCATCTCCTCCACCCACGAAGCCCACTCCTCCTTCCGCATCATGCCAATCACCTCATGCATTGGCGAAGCCGCCGGAATCGCCGCGTCTCTCGTAAGAAAACACGACTGCGCGTCAAAGGATATTCCTGTAAAAACCATGCAGGATACTCTCGTGGAAAATGGAGCTCTTATATAATTGTTAGCTTGCAGGGGAGAGGAACCCCCTTTGAAAAGGGGGTTCCTCTCCCCTGCACCCCTCTTCTCCCTCAAACTTCATACAAATTTTCTTTTAACCCCTTGCAGGAAACGACAATACGTGGTATAATTTAAGTAAAACACGAAAGGATACCACATATGTTTATAAAAGCAGACAACACCAAAGCCGACCTCACCCCGACATACATGACCGGCACGGCAGGCGGTCACAGCTGGACCGTCACCCACGACGCCGTTCTGAGAGACGGCAAACCCTGCGTCATGAAAATGGGCGAACTCCACTTCTCCCGCGTCCCTCAAAAAGACTGGGAACGCGAACTCAAAAAAATGAAAGCCGGCGGAATCGACATCGCCGCCTCCTACGTCTTCTGGAACCACCACGAAAACACCGAAGGCAAATTCGATTTCTCCGGCAACCGCGACATCCGCCTCTTCGCCGACACCTGCGAAAAAGTCGGAATGCCCTTCTTCCTCAGAATCGGACCCTGGGCTCACGGCGAAGCCCGCAACGGCGGCTTCCCCGACTGGTTAATAAAAAAGAACCTCCCCCTCCGCAGCACCGATAAAACCTACATCTCCCACGTCCGCCGCCTCTTCGAAAAAATCCACGACCAACTGAAAGGCAGCCAAAACATAGTCGGCATTCAGGTAGACAACGAACTCACAAACAACCCCGGATACCTCTCGATGCTGAAAGACATCCTCATCGACATAGGCTTCACCGCCCCCATCTGGTCCGCGACCGCGTGGGGCAGAGCAAAGCTGCCGGAAGACCTCCAGCCGATGTTCGGCGGCTACCCCGAAGCCCCGTGGGAAGGTCATACACGAAAACTCGGACCGAACGCCAACTACTTCTTCTCGCACGTGAGAGAAGACGGCGTCATCGGCGAAGACCTCCTCGGTCAGGCGTCCGGAGAGCCTCTCGCCGACGTCTACCGCGGCAGATACCCGTTCCTCACCTGCGAGCTCGGCGGCGGCAACCAGAACACCTACCACCGCCGCCCGCTCTTTATCCCGGAAGATCTCACCGCCCTCGCGATCTGCAAGCTCGGCTCCGGCGCGAACGGACTCGGCTACTATATGTACCACGGCGGAGTAAACCCGACAGAAAGAGACGAAAACGGCAAACTCATAACCTTCGAAGAGAGCCGTGAGAGCGGCTATCCGAACGACTGCCCGGTCGTCTCCTACGACTTCGAGGCTCCGCTCGGCGACTGCGGGCAGACGAGAGACAGTTACTTCGCCCTCGCCGACCTGCACCGTTTCGTCGACGCGTGCGGGGAATCTCTCGCGGTGATGCGCCCGGCCTTCCCGGACGAAATGCCGAAGGATCTCAGTGACACCGACACGCCGAGAGTCGCGGTGCGCTCTGACGGTGTCAGCGGGTTTGTGTTCTACAATAATCACGTACACGCGGACACGCTCGCGGAGAAGAAATTCGACCTGACGATAGGGCTGAACAACGGCGATATAACGATACCGATGACCCTCCCGGCGGGCGGGTGCGGCGTGTTCCCGTTCATGTTCCGGATAGGGAGCGAGATTGTCAGATATATCACGGCGATGCCTGTTACGGTTCGGGATAACCTTGTCGAGTTCATCCCGCTGAGGGGTGTCGAGCCGGTCGTATGCTTCGCGGACGGCACGGTGAAGGCTCTCTCCACGGTTGATGAGATCGGCGGCGTGAAGGTGAAGCTCGGCGCGCCCATGACGGCTGAGAAAACGCCGCTCACGAGACTTGATGTCAGGATGGTTCCGTGCAGGCTCTCCTTCGAGGCGTTCAGGCATCTGAGAAGGCTTGACGGCTCGTCGCTGACCGACCACACGGTCGAGTACGAGGTGAATATTCCGGAGAACGTCCGGACGCTGTGCGTCAGGGTGTACGGAAATGTCGCGACGGCGTATTCGATGGATTGTGAGCCGGTGCTTCTGAACGATCATTTCTGCGACGGGGACGTCTGGTGCATCGACGTGCGCGGCGTCAGGACGGCGCGGATAAAGGTACAGCCGCTCGCCGAGGAGGATCGCGGGACTATCTATTTCGAGTGCAATATGCCCGCCGGGGTGATACCGCCGGAGGTATGGGCATCCGATTGCGCTCCTGTGCTTTAATTAATAAAAGCCCTCATCCGGAGGGCTTTTTCTTGTATGTATAAAAGTTTTTGAAAAAGGGGGGCGGGGGAAAAAACTTTTTCCCAAAAAGTTTTTCCCCCCGCAAACTAACAATTACTTTCTCTTCTTGAGCGAGAGCACAGCAGCGCCGGAAGCCGCGAGAGATGCGACAGCCGCGATGATGCCAGCGTCAGCGGTAGAAGCGGAAGCGGTGTCGCCTGCTTCGTCAGCCTTGGGAGCTTCGTAGACCTTCGAGGAGAGGGTCATGGTCTGCCAGTTGGAGTCGGCGGTTGACCAGGAGCTGCCGAGACCGGTGCCGGAGAAGGTGTGACCTTCGCGGGTGGAGCCGTCTTTGTCGGTGTCGTCGTTGATGCCGCAGGCTACGGTGATCTTCGCGTCAGCCTTGGGGGAGTATTCGTCGCCCCACGGGATGGCGATTTCCAATGTGTAGCCGTCAGCGGTGGTGGTTGCCGCCCAGACGGTGTTGTCGGCGGTGGCGGACTTGTGGTAGCCGTAGCCGTTCATCGCGGTGAAGTTCGGGCCGACTGTGTACTGACCGGCGTTGATCTCGGTGGTCGCCCATTCATAAACATAAAAATTGATGTAGAATTCGATGGAGTCGCTGTTGCAGTCGGAGGAGCAGGTGGACGGGTCGGTGGGGGTGGAGTCCTTTACTTCAATGAAGACGTAGTAGTTGTTGTCGTCCCAAGCGGACCAGCATTTGCCGGTGGCAAGGTCGGTTGTGGCGGAGTCGGTTGCTTCGTCGATGTTGATGGTCATCGGGTCGGTGCAGTAGATGTCGTCTTTGACGCCGTCGATTTTGGCGGTGCCCTTTGCTGCCTCGAAGCTGTCGGCTGCGGACGCGGAAACGCTCAGCGCGGTGACAAGGAGAGCGGCGAGTGCGAGAGATGCGAACTTTTTCATGATAAAATACCTCGTTTTCCGAAAAAATGTTGCGGCTTTCTGCCGTTTGACGGAACAGTGTATGACCCGGTTCCGTCTTTGTTCCGTGGAAAATAAACCGCGGAATTTTGCCGGGATTTGCTCCGGCTTTGATTTGATTTAACGTCGATATAAGCGAGACGCCATTGATACAACGGCGTTCTGCCGGGTTCAATGATTTGCAAAACAATAAAAAAAACTGACGCCACAGGCGCCGGCGCCGTGTGGGGCGCCGGCGCCGTGTGGGTTTTCTCGTCTGCGACGAGAAAACCCACTGGCGTCAGGGCTTGTCTTTCGACTTCCGGATTACGTTATATATAATCCGATATTCAGTTTTTATGTACTGAAATTACTTTCTCTTCTTAAGCGAGAGAACAGCAGCGCCGGAAGCTGCGAGAGATGCGACAGCCGCGATGATGCCAGCGTCAGCGGTGGATACGGACGCGGTGTCGTCAGAGGCGGTATCAACGACCGGTGCGGCTCCGAGTGTCAGAGTACCAAAGGCAGAGGTGTCCGCATACGGAGCACCGTCGCCGTTAGCAGTATCAACGTTCCAACGATAAGCCTCTACGAAATCAGAGGATGAGTCACCCTCATTGTACATGAACTCAAGGCCCATCTTCATACCTTCCTTGACATCCTGTGTCCAGGTGAGAGCGCCTTCAAGCAGGTACTTGTTGCCGTCGAGCGAAACCGAAACGCATTTCGCGTCGTTCTGGCAGTTAGGTCCCGAATCCTGAATGACCTTTCCGTCAGCGACCCTGAAACGCGTCTGCATATCGTCGTCGCCGTAGGAAGTGTCCTTGTCATTGTTCTGGTCCCAGTAAATCTCAACAATGTCATTGTCAGCGTTGATATCCTTGTCGAACACCTCGGCTAAGAAGTAGAGATGCTCCTCGTCCCACAGAAGCTTGATCTTCAGTGTGGAATCGGTATCAGCTGTGCCGTCAAACGGTTTATCAACGTTTGTCCATTCCGCGTTGTCCCAGATCTGATCCACAGTTCCGTCGATCACCGGCGTACCCTTCGGCGCGGTGTAGCTACGGTCAAAAGAAGCGGTTGCGGGGATAGACAGTGCAGCCGTAAGAACAGCCGCAAGTGCGAGAGATGCAAGCTTTTTCATGATATAATACCTCGTTTTTCCGATTAAAATTTCAGTCCGTACATAGACGGGGTGTTTTTTTCTTCCAAAGTATCAAATCTCAGGAAGAAAAGCAAGGGATCCTGCCGGCTGTTCGCTGCCGGTCTAAGTGTCGATATAAGCGAGTTACTATTGAAACGACGACCGTCCCGTCGTTTGATCATACTGAAAACAATGAAAAAACCTGACGCCACACGGTGCCGGCGCCGTGTGGGTTTTCTCGTCTGCGACGAGAAAATCCACACGCGCCAGGTCTTGTCTTTCGACTATTCAGCTATTCAGTTATGTACCGAATTACTTTCTCTTCTTGAGGGAGAGAACAGCAGCGCCGGAAGCTGCGAGAGATGCGACAGCTGCGATGATGCCAGCGTCAGCGGTAGCAGCGGAGCCACCCTCTTCGCCTGCATCAGCCTTAGGAGCCTCATAGACCTTGTCGGTCAGAGTGAGAGTGCCCCAGTTGGAGTCAGCGGTCTGCCATGCGCTGTCAAGACCCTCACCGTCGAAGATGTGAGCCTCACGAGTGGTGGAATCATCATCAGCGTCATCGTCGATACCGATGGAGAAGCCAAGGGTTGCGCCGACCTTCGCGCCGAATTCGCCGAACGGAAGAGCCATCTCAACAGTGTAGCCGTTGTCGGTGTAGGTGAAAGCGTACTTGATGTTAGCTTCCTGCTCAGTCTTGTAGAGACCGCCGCCCTGAACGCTCTCGAAGCCAGGGCCGATGGTGATCTGACCAGCGTTGATGTCGGCGATAGCGCCCTCTTCGCCAGAGAAGTTGACGTAGACTTCGACGGAGTCGTTAGCCCACTGAGTAGTGACATCCTCAGGCTTTGTAACCTTAGCGTCAGTGATCTCTGCGTAAACGTAGAGGTTGTTAGCGTCCCAAGCGGTCCAGACCTTACCGGTTGCCGGTTTAGCGACGTTGCCGGTGTTGTCCTGAACAGTCGCGACAGTCAGCGGATCGCAAGCGTAGATGTCATCCTTCTTACCATCGATGGTAGCGGTGCCCTGAGCTGCGCTGGAAGTGGATGCAGCGGATGCGGACACGGAGAGTGCAGCTACGAGAAGAGCTGCGAGTGCGAGAGAACCAAGCTTTTTCATTGTTTGCAATATCCTTTCGAGATAAATTCTTTCCGGTACGAAAAAATCCGGACCGGCGTATCTATATTTTTGATACTGTACCTATTATAGCACATCGTTTTCAAAAAATCAAGTATTTTTGCAAATTTTCTTCAAAAATTTTTATGTAAAATCTTTGTGCTTCTGGAAGGCGGCGATAACCTGTCCAAAGTCTCCCACGAAGCCGTAATCACAAATGTCGAATATTCTCGCCGACCTGTCCGGATTCACCGCCAGCACCCATCCGGACGACGAAATCCCGACCGTATGGTGCACAGCGCCGGATATCCCCGCCGCGAGATATATCTTCGGCGAGACGTTCCTCCCGGTCAGCCCCACCTGCTCGGCGTACGGAGCCAGCCCCGCGTCGACAAGCCCGCGTGACGCCCCCTTCTCCGCCCCGATCATCGCGGCGAATCTGTCGGCGTTGGAAAGCTCATCCCGCAGCCCGAGACCGCGCGAAAACACAATGTCCCCGCCCACGGTCACTGTCCGGACAGTTGCCATAGCAGGACGTGCGCGCGATACGATCTTCGCCGTGATATTCCCGCCGAGCGCCGGGCGATACATGAACAGCCGCTCCCCGTCGCTCTCAAGCCGCGTACAGTCCGCGCAGAGCCCCGCGGAGAGCCGTGTCGCGACAACAGGCGCAATCCTGCGCCCCCATATGTCCGACGCGAAGAACAGCGCGTCAGGGTCCCTCTCGCGCGTCACTCTGACATAATCATCGGCTGACAGCCCTTTTTCAAGTGTTATGACCTCCTCGGCGACGCCACGCGCGATCTTCGCCGCGTCCTCTCCGACGGCAAGGGCGAGATTCAGCTTCTTTCCGGTATTTTCAGGATTTTCCGGCTGAACCGCCGCGAGCCGCGGGTCGGGAGCTTTCATGAGTTCAAGCAGCTTCCCGACAAACGCGTCGGCGTCGAGGAACTCGCAGCGCCGCCTGTCCGACGTACACTCAAACGTCCGCAGAACCTTCGTCGGCGAGCCTGTCAGCCCGCACAGACGCCTGTCCGCGCCGAGAGCCGCCGCGTCGAGCCGTTCGATCTCCCGCGCTCTCGCCCGCATCGACGGGAATCTGAGCGGCGCGATACGCTCGACGGTCAGAAGAGCCGGAAGAGACACGGATTCCTTCCCGAGCCTTGTCACGCAGTCCGCGCGGCTGTCCGCGACGTCAAGGCTCATGACGCAGGTCAGCGCCGGTATCCCGAGCCGTTCCGCGACCGACGGTCCGACCTGAGCCGTGTCCCCGTCGAGGCTCTGGCGGCCGCAGAGTATCAGAAATGCATTTTCCGTTATTTTTTTGTCAGACGTTATCCCGAGAAGTTTTTTCGCCGCGAGTGACAGAACATAGCTCGTCGCCGCCGTGTCAGAGCCCGCGAACGCCGCGTCGGAAATCAGCACCGAGCGGTCGACGCCGACCCTCGTCAGCGCGCGCATACGGTCACAGGCACTGTCGGGCGCCATCGCCGCCGCGATCACCTCTGCGCCGGTGTCGTCCTTCATCCTGAGCGCCGTCTCGAGCGCCGCCTCGTCGAACGGGCTTATCTCGCCCTTCACCGGCTTCACGAAAACGAGTATCTTCATCATATGTCTTCGTCGTAGATGGGAGCGAGCGCGTCGTGCACCGCCTTGTAGCGCCTGTAGAGCCGGTCGTAGGCTTCGCGGTTATCCTGGTTCGGTTCTGTCACAGACTGCCGCTTCGCGCAGATATCGAGCGCCGTTCCGAGACTGTCAAACACTCCCGCCGAGACCGCCGCGAGCATCGCCGTTCCGAATGACGAGTCGCTGTTCTCGTTCCTGACGAGCGTGAAACCGAGCGCGTCCGCGACCATCTGCCGCCAGAGCGGGCTCGCCGCGCCGCCGCCGATGACAGTCGCAGTGTCGGAGTGCTCGATTCCTATCCGCTCGAGCGCCTTCTTGCAGTCGAGCATGGACATCACGACGCCCTCGAGCACCGCCCGGTCAAAATGCCCCTTTGTGTGGTTCGCGCGGACGCCGACAAAGCTCCCGCAGAGCTTCGGGTCGGCGTAGGGCGTCAGCTCGCCATTTATATATGGATGGAAAACAAGCCCCTCCGAGCCTATCGGTATCCTCTCCGCCGCCGCGTCGATCGAGCGGTAATCGCCGCCGAACGTGTCGCGGTACCACCTGAGCGAGGACGCGCACGCCTTCGTCGCCGTGCCGGGATACCACATTCCCTTCGCTATATGCGAGTAATTAATGAGGTCGCGGTCGGGGTACGGACGGTCTGTCACGACGCAGATCCGCCCGGCGGTCGCGAGCTTCAGGGTCATCTGTCCCTTCCCGACGGCTCCGGCGGCGAAAACCTCCATCACAGTGTCGGTAGTTCCGCAGAGGACGGGAGTGCCCTCGGACAGCCCGGTGTCGAGAGAGGCTTCTCTCGTCACCTTTCCGACGATATCGCCGGGGTCGACGAGGCGCGGGAGCTTTTCCGGCGGGAAATCCAGCAGAGCGCAGAGCTCCGGCGACCAGTCCCCGGTCGTGTAATCGAAGAACATCGAGCCCTCCGCCTCTATCCGGTCGGTCACGTAGTCGCCGGTGAGCCTGTGGCGCACATAGTCCTTCGCGAACATTATTTTCTCGGTTCCCGCCCAGATATCCGGCTTGTGCTTCTTCACCCACATGAGCTGCGGGAGCGTCCAGATCGTGTCCGGCTTATGATAGACGTGATCATATATGAACCCGCCGTAATTCTCGCGGAGATATTTTACCTCCTCGGTCGAGCGGGAATCCGTCCAGTAGATCGACGGCGTCAGGACATTAAAGTCCCCGTCGCAGAGGACAGCCGTATGCGTCGCGGCGTCGAGAGCAACCGCGACGATATCCGACGGGTCGACGCCGGTTTTTTTGAGTATCGCGGCAATTCCCGACCTTGTCGCGCGGTACCAGTCCTCCGGGTTCTGCTCGGCGTATCCCGGGCAGGGGTAGGACGTCGGGTACTCGACCGTATGCGTCGCCGAAATCACGCCGTCGGCGGACAGAAGAGTAGCCTTTGACGCGCCGCCGCCGAAATCTATTCCAAGTGTGTAGAGCATGGATATTCTCCTTAATAAATAGCGGAATACCGGTAAGTATTCCGCTGTAAATGGTTGATTTACTGTTGTAAATCGCTTAAGTATTTTTCAATAGCCGTTTCGACGGCGGTCTTTTTCGCCTCGAGCGTCGATGCGATGTCTCCCTTTCCGCTGAGAACCGATTTGAGCGTGTCCGCGTATCCGCCCCAGTTGTAGATATAAGCCATCTCGCCCTCGATGCTTCCGAAGATTATGTCGAGCATCTCGCGCGACTCCTCGTCTCTGACCGTTTTTCCGTGCAGAACCACGTCATAGTAAGCCGGACGGATCATCTTATAGCCATACGCGCTGAGGTTCTCGATGACGACAGCCGTGCGCGAGATATCCTTCACCGTCTTCGGGATGCTGAACGCGTTCGTCGCCGGAGAGTAGTAGGAGATGTATTTTTCCTGCGCTTCATCATATTTCGGGAACGGAATTATACCGAAATCGGCGTCCATCGCGCGCAGTGTCTTCGCGTTTCCGATGACCTCTATGAGAAGAAGCGACCTGCCGTTCGCGAAGCCGTTCACGCAGTTGTATCCAAGTTTTGCCTGATGCTTGTCGTCGGTCATTGTCCCCTTGAGATCCAGTACGCCGCGTATCCTCGTTATCGTGTCGAACATACGATCATCGACCGGACTGACAAACGGGATTCCGTCCTTGATGTCGACCCCGCGCTCATCGGAGGCGTGAAGAAATCCGAAGCCCGAGCCGTTATGCGTCATGAGACCCCACCGGTCATCCGCGCCGAGCTCGCCGTCGCCGTCAAGGTCGCTCTGCCCGACCTCAATGAACTCCTTCATTTTGTCGATCGTCCATTTACCTTCGCGGACTATCGAGTAGATATCCTCAAGACCAAGCTCCTCGTGAATCTTCTTGTTGAAGAAGCCGACCCAGAGCGTGTCGTGGATATTCGCGCTCGTGTTGTTGTGAGCCATATAGAGCTTGTTGTCGATCTCGTAGTACTTCATCGAGTTGCTGTCCCACCAGGGCTTCGAGAAGTCAAATTCAGCGACGTCGTTGAGGTCAATATAGAGTCCCTTGCTGATGTTCGCCACATTGAACATCGCGCCGACAAAAGCCGCGTCTATCGAGTCGTCGCCTGCGAGCACAATATTCGCGACATATGACGACGCGCCAGACCATGAATCCTGCTCGATAAGCTCGATATCGACATTGAGTTTATCCTCGACAAATTTCGTGCGTTCATAGACGGCGTCGTTCATCGTGTCTCCGTCGATTCCTTCCGAATCGATACGATATTCAGCCCAGGTGACCGTGCTGTTGAAGATGGTGAACTTCTCCCCGCCGTAATCCCCGGTCGGGAGGTCAGAGTAAATATCCGGTTCGGAGGTTTCGGTTACCCCCCCCCCGGATGATATTTCATCCGCCGAAGTCGTTTCTTTGCCGTCGCCCGCGCCTTGTCCGCAGGCGGAAAGAAGTATTGCCGTTAAGAGAAGAAATGCCGTGGTACGCGATTTTTTCATGGTAGTTTGCCCTTTCCTTATATTAAATTTTGCCCGGACAGAATTCCCGGCGTTCTGTCCGGGTGTCGTTTTCAGTAGTTTATCCTGTAGTTCTCGCCGTAAATTGCCGGGACTACGCCCTTCGCGATCAGTTCCTTGTTGTCCTCGTGGCAGAATATCCACTTGTTCTTGCGGAAGATCAGCGGATCCTCCGGCTTGTTCGTGAGAGGTCTGTTCGTCCCCTTCGGCAGTATGACGACGCAGTTGAAGCCGGTCGGCGACACCTGACACGGACAATAATGCAGTGTGTCGGCGTAAATCTCGACCGCCTCACCCTCCTCGACGAGGAACGCGACAGCCTTCGCCGAATCGAGCTTACCGTCCTCGATATCGTCGAGCTTCGCGAGGATAAGAACGAGATCGGTCGCCGCGACGTTGATCTCGGAGTTCTTGTGCCACTCGAGCGCGTTCAGGTACGAGTTGTAGCCCCAGCAGTTGCCGATCTGTATGTCGAGCTCTCCGTAAAGCTCCTCCTTCGCGACCTCCGCTGACGGATGTATCTCGAACGCGCCGATGGACGCCTCATATTTCGAGCCTTCAACCAGGAACGGGAGCTTCTTCGCCATCTCCGCTATTCCGGAGAAATCATGCTCCACAATACAGCCGTAGCGCGCGAATTCCTTGTCTTTTACGCTGTAGAACCTTATCCCCGGGTTCTTTATTCTCAGTTCCTCAAGTCTGCTCATTTATTCAGCCATGCGTGCTCTTCGTCAGTCGTCATGAAGAAGCCGCGATCCTTTCCCGCCATAATCCAGAGATAGTAGTTGTCGTATCCGGGCGCCGCGTGGAACGGGTGATAGCCGCGCGGAATCTCGACGAAATCGCCGGACTTCACGACGTAAACCTCGTCGACGTCGCCTTCCATCGTGTAGACGCGCTGGATGCCGAAGCCGGATTCCTTCTTGAACTCGTAGTAGTAAATCTCCTCGGTCTCAGCCTCGGTCGGCATATTGTCGTCGTCATGCTTGTGCGGCGGGTAGCTTGCCCACTGACCGCCCTTGACGAACGCCTCGCCGATATAGAGCATCTCCGCGTCGGTGCGGTCGTCGAGGATGAAGTGCGCCTCGCGCTCCCAGCCGGGCTTGCCGAGGTTCTTTATCACGACGTCCTCGGGGTTTATCAGCGCGGGAGCGAAATCCTTCGTCGCAGGTGACTTCGAGACCGCGATCGACACCTCGCCGACAGCCGTCACGGTGAACGGGGTGTTTCTCGGGACGTAAACGCAGGTCGCCGGGCCGTCGAAGACGTCCTTTCTCTTTCCGACGTTCTCGAAACGGAAATCGTCGCCCTCAACCGTGCACTTTCCGCCGAGAATCACGAGAGCATATTCCTTGTTCTCCTCGCGGTAGAGCTTCGACTGACCATCGGCGAGACGGAGCATATCCATCTCGACCTTCCTGCAGGCGCACTCGCCCGCCTTGTAGATTTCGGACTTGCCGTACTTCTTAGTCCATGTCTTCTTGAAATTCATCGTGACCGTTCTCCTTCAATAAATTAATAGTCTCATTATAAGCCGGGACAGCCGCTCTCGCGCCGACCCTTGTACACTTGAGCGCCGAGACGCCGCTCGCGAACATAGCGCACTTCCTCGTGTCCCAGCCCTTCGTCAGAGCGAACGCGAACGCGCCGTGGAACACGTCTCCAGCCCCGTTCGAGTCGACGACCTCGGTCTCGACTATCGGGTAGGATGTCAGCGTTCCGTCATAGACGATGCCGCCGCGCTTTCCCTGAGTTATCACAACAACCTCCGGCGAGTAGGTCTCATAGAGCTTCTTCGCCGCCGCTTCGGCGGTTTTCTCGCCTGTATGACCGAGAGCGAACTCCTCGGACGGGATGAGTATGTCGGCGTGCGGAAGCAATCTATCGACGCCCGGATAGAGTCCTCCCGCGTCGTATAAGACCTTTCCGCCGCCCTCATGGATGGTTTTCGCGCCCTCGATCGCCGCCTCAAGCTCGTTTCCGTCTACCATCAGGATGTCGGAATTCCTTATCCGCTCCTTCTGCCTGTCGTCAAGGACGAGCGGCGGCTTGTTCCCGCGGTGGAAGACGCAGGTGCGCGTCTTCTCCTTCGCGCTCAGAAGCACGAACGAGCAGAACGACTCGCAGTCATTCTCGACGGTGACATATTCAGTACCGACGCCCCACTTCGCGAAATCGCCAAGAAGAAACCTTCCCCTGTCGTCCCCCGCGACGCTGCCGATGAAATCGACCGTGACGTCTCCGCCGCCGAGCTTTGCCGCCGCGACGAGTCCTGTCGCGGTCGGTCCGCCGCCGACCGAGCTTATCGCGTCGGCTTTCATCTTCGTGTCCTCGGTCGGGTATTCGGGGAGCATTATCAGCGTGTCGTAGACGTTCGCGCCGATGCCGGTGATGAGTTTTTTATTGTTCTTCATTAATATATCCCGTCAGTCAGCTTTACCGTCCGCCATCAAAAGGTCGATCTTGCTCTCGGCGAACGCCTTGACGCTCTTTACCGCGTCCTTCATGAAGAGGTCGACCGCGATGAGGCTCCTCGAGGTCTCGAAAACTTTATCGAGGAACGAATAGCAGACGTCCGTGCCGAAGTTTATCTTGCGTATGCCAGCCTTTACCGCCGCCTGTATCTGGTCGTCCGGAACTCCCGAGCCGCCGTGCAGGACGAGCGACACCTCCGGGAGAGCGGCGTGGATCTCTTCTATTCTCGTGATATCGAGCTTCGGCGCCTTCTTGTAGTGGCCGTGAGCCGTTCCGACCATGATAGCCAGCGCCCTGACGCCCGAGCCGCGCGCGAAGGTCACAGCCTCATCGACCGTCGTCGACGCCGTGAGGTTATCCTCGTTCGCCGCAGAGCCGATATGACCTATCTCGCCCTCGACCTGTATGGAGTTGTACGCGCAGAGCTCGACGATCTTCTTCGTCACCGCGATATTCTCCTCGAGCGGCTTCGTCGACGCGTCGATCATGATGCCGGTCGCGCCGTAGCGTATCGCGTGCATGACCTCCTTGTCGCCCGCGCCGTGGTCGAGATGGAAACAGACCGGAACCGTCGCCTTCGCCGCCGCCGCGAGGATTATCGGAGAGAGATAATACCCCTCCTCATTCGCCGCGAGACGGGAATAGAACTGAAGTATCACCGGAGCGCGCTTCTCCTCAGCCGCCGCGATGATGCCCATGACCGTCTCCATATTATAGACGTTGAACGCCGGTATCGCGAACCCGCCCTTATCGGCGAGTGACAGAACCTCATCAAAAGAAACCAACATATTATATATCCTTTCACATTACATGGTGCAAGCCAGAATCAGCTCCGGCACCGACATTATCTCCATGTCCTCCGGCTTCACCGCGGAGAGCGCGGCGAACTCGGACGGGCTCGCGACGACGAGCAGCTTTGCGCCGACGTGCTCCGCGTTCGTCCATCTGTCCTTCGAGACGAGCTTCATGACGTCCGGCATATATTCCGCCATCAGCGTGTTTCCGCCCCAGATAAGCTCCTTGCGGTTAAGCAGCATCTCGTGAAGCTCTGTGCAGGCGTTCATTATGACCCTCGGCTCCTCAACCTCGTCAAGGTCGCGCACAAGCGCGAAGCTGTCCTGATAGGTCGCCGGAACGCCGATATTCTTCACCTGTAATATATCGTCATTGATGAGCGACGCCGCGAGCGACGTGAAAGTCACGATCTCAAGGTCCGGAGCGATTCCCCACTCCTTGTACTCATGCTTCATCATCTTCGCGTCCGCCGGGTCGAGGACGATGACCTTCTTATAACCGGAAATCGCCTTAGCGCACTTCTCCGCCGCCTTCTTCGTCTCGTCAGCCTCTCCGACGAGGAAATCGAGCGCTGCGCCGCTGTCCGGCTCGTCGCCGAGAATCGTGAAATCAATCCCCGCCTTCTTCAGCACCGCCGCCGCGTCAACCGCGTACTCCGCCGCCTTGTACCTGACGTCGGTTCCGATATAGAGAAGCGTATCCGCGACGCGCGGCAGAGCCTCGCCGAGGCTCACGATCTCCATATCCGGCTTTTCAAGCCCATACGCGTTCCCGGTCGCCTCGATATTGTCGACGAGCTTCATTATGTACTCCGGAGCCTCGCCGTTCGAGACCGCCTCAAGTCTCACTTCCTTAGTGAACCTCACCGGGTCCCATCCGGTCATGCAGTTATTCGTGCACCCGCCGCAGAGCGCGCACTCCCAGACGTTATCGACGACGTCGGAAAGCCTCACCGCGCCCCTCTCGACGAGAGACAGCGTCAGAGCCCTCGCCCTCGCCGTGTTCCTCTCCTGCCCCGTAGCGTTCCCGATCGGGCAGACATGGCGGCACATCCAGCAGAAGCGGCAGGCGTCGATGGTTTCCTTACTTTTCTGTGATATTAACATTTCTTTGTACCTCCCGCTTATAATCCTAACTTGAACGGATTCATAATCCCGTTCGGGTCGAGCGACTTCTTTATTCCCTCGAAGACCTGCATAGCCGGTCCGTACTGCTCCTTCATGAGCCGTCCGAGCTTCATTCCGACGCCGTGGTGGTCATTGACAACGCCGCCGTTCGCGATAGCCGTCCGGACACCGCAGTTCCAGATAGCGTTATGCAGTCTCAGCGCCTCATGCGGGTCCTTCGGCACGTCGTCCACGATGAACCTGTCATATATCATAGCGCCCCACTCATACCAATGCGAGAAATGCGCGATGAACCGTGCCATCGGGAAATTCGTCTCGATAGCCTCCTTCATAGCCCAATATATCTTCTCAATCTTATCATAAGGAGCGATAGAATCCATAGTCCCGAACATCTGCGGCAAATCCATCATATGACCCGGATAGAAGAACGTTATCTTCTCCTTCCACCACTTCTCGCCATACTCAGATCCCAGATCCTCCGCGCCGTACCTCGCGAAAGTATCAAGCAAAATCTTCTCCTCGACCGCCACAATCTCCGAAACGCCCTCAATCGCCACGTTCATGAACGCCCCCGGCTTCGACACGCCGACAATCTTCTTAATCAGCGTAGAAGTCTCCGCCTCGTCATAAAGCCTCATAACCGACGGCTTGAACTTCTGAAGTATCTCCCTGCCGGCGTTAAACGCGTCCGTCATATTATGGAACAAAAATCCGCGGAACCGCCTCTCCTCCGGCTGATCATAAATCCTCATCTGTGCCTTAGTGATAACGCCCAGCGTCCCCTCAGACCCGATAAATATCTGATTCAGATCCGGACCCGCCGCGTGCTTCGGCGCCGGAGACGTCTCAATAATATCCCCGTTAGGCAGCACCACCTGCATCTGAAGCACCATATCGTCAATCTTACCGTACTTAGTGGAAACAACGCCAATCCCACGGTGAGCCAAAAACCCGCCGACAGTAGAACAAGTAAGCGACGACGGATAATGCATAGTAGCATACCCTCTCTCATTTGCCGCCCACTCAATATGCTTATATATCGCTCCCGTACCGCACTCAATATACATACCCTTCTCATTGATATCATATATCTCATTCATGCGCTTAGTATCAAGCAATATCCCCCCGCAAACCGGTATAGCCCCGCCCTGCGTTCCGCCGCCGCCGCCCCAGGTAGTAACCGGCAGCTTATAATAATTAGCAATCTTCAACACCTTAGAAACTTCCTCAGCATTCTTAGGCGACACGACCACATCCGCGTAAGGCATATTATACCCCCGGTCAGCCCACATCCTCGGAAGCCAGAAATAGTCCACCGAATGCACAATCTTATCAACCGGCTTCTCCGAACAATTCTCCCTCCCGACAGCATCCTCAAGCTCCGAAAGTATCATCGTCTGCGTAAAATCATTGAATATCATATTATGCTCCTTAATATTTTGTCAGAGGGGCGGGGGGAAGCAAAAAAGGTGAGAGGTGTTGTTAATTGAGGACAGCACACACAACCCAGGAAAACACAGAAAAACAAAAAAAAAAAAAAGAGAAAAATCGGAGACAAAGAACTAACGGGA
>URCP01000053.1 GCA_900546315.1 uncultured Eubacteriales bacterium | reverse complement strand
TCCGGACGATTACGTCGCGGTCGCAGAGGACTGACAGCTCACCGGAATCAGCTTAAATCACCCGCGCTACCCGACAGGATGAGATTATAGATTATATCTCACTTGTCGGGCTCCGTGCTGAAATCTACTTCATATTTTAAGGATAAAAGATCATGTCATTCTTCAACTTTCTCCCCGGCGCGATCGCTAACGGCGTCATCTGGGGGATCATGGCGATCGGCCTGTACGTCACATATAAGATACTCGACGTCGCCGACCTGACGGTCGACGGATCGTTCGGCACGGGCGGAGCGGTGCTTGTCGTCTGCGTGACTTCGGGGCTGAACGTCTGGCTCTCGATGCTTGTCGCGTTCCTCGCCGGATGCCTCTGCGGGCTCGCTACCGGTATTTTCCATACAAAGTTCGGCACTCCCGCGATACTCGCCGGAATACTGACGCAGCTCGCGCTCTACTCTGTCAACCTGCGTATCCTCGGCGGCGCTAACAAGCCTGTCTCGGTCGATAAATACTCGTTGATACTTTCTCTCCGCGACAACCCGAAGGCTATACTCATGTCGGTCATAATCGCGGCGGCTATCATCGGGATTCTTTACTGGTTCTTCGGAACAGAGCTCGGACACAGTCTCAGGGCTACGGGCTGCTCGCCGCATATGGCGCGCGCTAACGGCATCAATACCAGCGGGGCGGTTATCGCGGGTATTGTCCTTTCTAACGGTATCGTGGCTCTGTCCGGCGCGCTGCTCGCTCAGTACAACGGCTTCGCGGACGTCAATATGGGGCGCGGAGCTATTGTCATCGGACTCGCGGCTATTATTATCGGACGGGTCATTTTCGGGAAGATATTTTCGAATTTCGCGCTGAAGCTGCTTTCGGCGGTGTTCGGTGGGATTATTTATTATATTGTTATAAATCTTATCATGCAGTTCTCGTTCTTTAACGCTAATGACCTGAAGCTGTTTTCGGCGCTTGTCGTCGCGGTGTTCCTCGGGATTCCTTACTGGAAGAAGTCGATCGCGGCGCGCTCGGGGCATAATAAGCCGGCGGAAAATAAGGAGGGTAAGTGATATGCTGGAGCTTAAGCACATAATGAAGACCTTCAACGCCGGTACGGTCAATGAGAAGAAGGCGCTCAATGATTTGTCACTCACGCTGAACGACGGGGATTTCGTTACGGTCATCGGCCGCAACCGCGCGGGAAAATCTACTATGCTGAATATGATCGCGGGGGTTTACCCGGTCGATTCGGGGTCTGTAATTATTGACGGGCAGGACGTCACAAATCTGCCGGAGCATAAGAGGGCGAAGTACCTTGGGCGTGTTTTTCAGGATCCGATGATGGGTACGGCGGCTGACCTCTGGATTGAGGAGAATCTGGCTATCGCGGCGAGACGCGGAAAGCATCGGTCGCTCAGGTGGGCGATAAAGGCGTCGGAGCGGGCTAATTTCAAGAAGATGCTTGAGGGGTTGGATCTGGGGCTGGAGAACCGGCTTTCTACTAAGGTGAAGCTGTTGTCGGGCGGGCAGAGGCAGGCTTTGACGCTGCTTATGGCTACTATGAATAAGCCTAAGTTGTTGCTGCTTGACGAGCATACGGCGGCGCTTGACCCGAAGACGGCGGCTAATGTTCTGAGGCTTTCGGATAAGTTCATCGAGGAGGATGGGCTGACGGCGCTGATGGTGACGCATAATATGCGGGACGCTATCGCGCATGGGAACCGGCTTATAATGATGAACGCCGGAAAGATAATCCTTGACGTGTCGGGCGAGGATAAGAGGAAGCTGACTGTCGAGGACCTGCTTGACGCTTTCGCGAAGCTGAGCGGTTCGGAGTTCGCAAATGACAGGGCGCTTCTGAGCTGATAATTTAATATCGTTTCAATGGGGAAACAATGGGCTACTGCTGTTTTTGGGTAGTGGCTCTTGTTTCCCTTTTTTTTAAAGTCTTTTGCCAGGCTTTTCTTCAGAAAAGCCGCGTACCCCCTTGAAAGGATTTGATTAAATTGGAATATATTGTGCCGGATTATTATGATCGGTTTGTATGTAAGTGTGGTTCTTGTCGCAGTTGTTGTTGCGGGGGTTGGAGTATACCTGTCGGGATGGAGGAGTATTTCCGGCTGTTGGGGCTGGGGTGTTCTGAGGAGCTTCGGCGGCGGATGGATGTTTCGCTTCGGGTGGTGGACGCGCATTCGGAGAATGGGATTGACGCGGGGCATTACGCGGTGGTTTCGCCGGGGTATGACGGGCGGTGCCGGATACAGAGGGCGGATGGGCTTTGCGCGCTTCAGAGGGAGTGCGGCGAGGGGGCTTTGCCGGAGGTTTGCAGGCGGTATCCGAGGGCTCCGAGGGTTGTGCCGTTTGCTGAGTGTTCGACTTCGGCGAGCTGCGAGAAGACGCTCGAGTTGTTGTTTGAGAGTGACGCGCCGGTTTCGTTTGTGAGGCGGGAGCTTGCGTTTGGCGGGGATCCGGACGCTAATGACCGGGAGAGGATTTATACGCCGGAGGAGCATATGGCGATACGGGACCGGGCGTTCGCGGTGATTTGCGACCGGACGGCGGCGTTTCCGGAGAGGATGCGGAGATTGGGGGCGGAGCTTTCGATTGTCGGTGAGAAATCAACGCCTTCTGTGAGTGTCCGGGACGCGGTGTTCGGGTTTTTTGAGGTTCTGGCGCGGACGAGCGAGAATATGGCGGGGAGACTGCGAAGGTGCCGGGAGTTTTACGCTTATCGGGAGATTGGAGCTTACGGGCGGCTGAGCCGGATGTTTCCGGGGATTGACGTGTGGCTTGAGAAGCTTTATGTGAATCATTTGTTTTATAAGGGGTTTCCGGATTCGTTCGGGAGCGCGGGGGAGCATTTGTTTGATGAGTATGTTTCGCTTTGCGCGTCGATGGCTTTGACTATGCTTTGCGCGGGGGCTGAGGCGGTCGATAAGGAGTCGTTCATTGATTCGGTCGCGGGGGTGTTCCGGGTTGTGGAGCATTCGCGGTTTGACGAGTGCGCGGCGGCGTTTTTCCACCGCGAGGGGTTCAGGGACGCGAGGACGGCCGCGGGACTTCTGTCAATCTGAATATTTTTGATGAATATCTGAATATATTTGTTGCAACGCGCGGGGTTTTGTGGTATAATTTCTGTAGACATGACGAGCCGGGAGCTTGTCAGGAAAGTTGAGGAATCAAAAATGGCAGTACATACGCCGGCGCCTTACCTTGAGAGGGGCGTCATATACCAGATTAATCCGCGCGCGTTCACGAATGAGGGGACGCTTTCCGCGGCGGCGCGGATGATTCCGCATATGGCGGATATCGGGGTGGATATTATCTATCTCTGCCCGATATTCACGGCGGACCCGGACGAGAGACGGGAGTTCTGGTCAACCAGAACCAAGGCGTCAAAGCTCGAGAATCCGAAGAATCCTTACCGTATCAGCGACTATTATTCTATCGACCCGGAGTACGGGACGATAGATGACCTGACTGACTTCACGGCGAGAGCGCATGAGAACGGTATGCGGGTGATACTTGACCTCGTTTACTATCACTGCGGACCTAACGCGGTGTTCATCGCCGATCATCCGAACTGGATAAAGCGCCTTCCGGACGGTACTCCGGACGTCGGAGAGTGGCATTACCCGAAGCTAAATTACGACGACCCGGAGCTCTGCGAATATATGGCGCGGAACATGGAGTTCTTCGTTGAGAAGTGCGACGTCGACGGCTACCGCTGTGACGTCGGAGACATGGTTCCGATTGATTTCTGGCGGATGGGAACCGAGAGGATACGGAAGCTCAAGCCGGACGTCATGATGCTCAATGAGGGCACGAGACCGGAGCATCTCAGCGTTTTCGACCTGAATTACGGCTGGTATTTCCGGGATCTGTTCACCGGGTGCGTCATCGACGGCAAGCCCGTGTCGACATTCGCGGACGGTCAGCGCTCTTTCTCGGAGAGAAATCTTCAGGGGACATATCAGTCGATGGTTCTGCTGGAGAACCACGACTCGGTCAACGACGACTACGACAACCGTCTCGAGAAGCGGGTCGGCAAGAAGGCGTTCGACGCCGGGCTTGTAGTCAATTACACACTGCCGAACGTTCCGTTCATCTATAACGGCACGGAGGTCTGCGACACCAACCGCCACTCGATCTGGGGCAACCGTTTCCACGGCGCAAACCTGACAATCGACTGGCAGAACGCCCTCACCGAGGACGGAAAAGACAGAATGCGCCTCGTGCGGGAGCTCTCCGGGCTGAGACACTCTGTTCCCGCGCTCGGAATGCAAGCGTCGCTTGAATTCGGAAAAGCGGACAATGAGCACGTTCTCGTTTACACGAGAAAGCTCGAAGGGACGAAGATCGCCGTCATCGTCAACCTCTCGAAAGAGAAGGTCAGAGCCGCCACGGACGTCACGTCTCTCGATGTCGACCCGATGATGATGCGCGGCGCGGCTGTCGCGGTTTCGGGGACCGACGGGAAGGTTTCGGCGGTGCTTGACGGGTTCGGGTTCGCGATTGTTGGTCTTTCGTGAGATTTGCGGTTGATGTAGGCAGGCGGACAAGCGCAAGCTTTGCGTTTGATGAAGGCGGGCGACCAATGGTCGCCCCTACAGAGGTAGAGCTCATGATTATTAAAAGAAGGCTGTCGTCTGACAGCCTTCTTTTTCACATCTCGCGATACTCCCGCCGGCATTCTCCCGGGGTTTTTCCGGTGACGGCGCGGAACTGCTTGTTGAAATTCGCCGTGTTGTGATACCCGACGGCGAGCGCGACGTCAAGAATCGTCATGTCGGTCGTCACCAGCAGGTTCGTCGCGGCGTCGACTCGCCTCCGGCGGATATAATCGCTCACCGGCACGCCGACGAAACGCCGGAACATCCTCTCGAAATTCGACCTGCTCATGCTCGATATCCGGCACAGCTCGTTCACCGACAAATCAGCCGTACAGTTGCCGTCGATGTACTCAAGCACCGCCGCGATGCCTATGTTCGCCGCCGCTATCCTCTTCGGTGAAAGACCGGAGGGGAGGGAAGAATCAGTCTCGCGCTCCGACCTATCGCTCTCGCGGCAGAGACGCTTTATGAGCACCAGCGCCCTCACGAGCGCCTGATACGCGAGCAATTCAGCGCCGTCGTACTGCGCGAACATCTCACGTTCCGCCTCGAGCAGGGACGAGACAATATCGTCGTAAAACCTCCCCGCGCTCTCCCGCGTTATCCTGTTCGGACGCGAGCCGGACGACAGAAAAAACTCCGACAGCTCCCGCGCCGCGCCGGACTCCGGGAACAGCGACAGCGGCATCAGAAGCAGTCTCGGTGGGAAGTGAATATTCAGCGCCCGCGTCTTCACCTCCGGGTCGACGTAAGTTATCTTATGTATCTCATTGTTCGAAAAGATAAATATATCCCCTTCGCCTATCGGGTACTCCCGCCCGGTCACCGAATAGACGCCGCGCCCGGAGTGGAAGTACGCTATCTCAAGGTCACTGTGATAATGCGGGTAAAACTCCCGCCGCCCGGGCGTCGACACAACATTGTATATCTTCAACAAATCACGCGGCATGATTTTGTGTATACCTCCATCTGAAATAACGTTTTGAGACAATAGTTTGCAAGCATAGGACACGCGTTGATGAAAACGCGCGGATATTATGGTATTATTATATCATAACCTGTTCGTTTTGTAAAGAGCAAAAAACAATTATTTCAGAAATATGGAGGCTATCATGAAAAAACGTTTTATCTCACTCGTTGTACTGCTTGCCATGGGGACGATAATTGTCTCCTCCTGCGGTCAGGAAAACAACAAGCCCGGCGACGTCACAACTAACGACAACACCTCGGAAACCACCGCTCCCGCCGACGACGACCCGTTCGAAAAGGACTCTCTCCCGGAACTCAATTTTAACGGCGAAACAATAAACGTCCTCTACCGCGAAGACGTCCTCGACTCCTTCTACGCCGCCGAGCAGACCGGAGAAATCGTAGGCGACGCCGTCTACAAAGCCGTCCGCGCCACAGAAGACCGCATCGGAGTCACAATCAACCCGATAACCATGGCAGGAACCGCTAACGCCGACCGCGAAAACTTTGTAAACGCCATCGCCAACAGCGTAATCGCGGGCGACGACTCCTACGACCTCTGCGGCGTCCTCACCTTCAACGTCCCGTCGCTGATACAAAAAGGCGTCCTCTCCAACCTCATGGAACTCCCCCACGTAGACTTCGACAAACCCTGGTGGACCAGCGACCTCACCGACCTCGCCACCGTCGACGGCAAACTCTTCATGGCGTCCGGCGACATCTCCCTCGAACTCACACAAAAGATATTCTGCATGCTCTTCGACAAAAAACTCGCCGAAACCGTAAACGCCGGCGACATCTACGGAATAGTCTCCGACGGCAAATGGACCCTCGACAAAGCCTCCGAAATCGCCGCCTCCGCCTACTCCGACCTCAACGGCAACGGAAAAGTCGACCCCGAAGACCGCTTCGGCATGGTAATCAACGACAACAACCAAATAAGCGGCTTCATAGGCTCCCTCGACGTCAAACTCGGCGAAAAGAACACCGACGGCGACTGGCGCTACGCAGGCGGCAACGAATCCACCACCGAAAAAATGCAGAAACTCGTCAAAACCTTCAAAGACATCCCCGGCGTCTTCTACATGAGCAAATCCGACGCCGACCCCGCCAACGTAGCCGAAAACCACGAAGTCTACCGCTCCCTCTTCAAAAACGACCAAGTCCTCTTCATCTCCACCGAATTCAACCAGATAATCACCAACTACCGCGACATGACCTCCGAATACGGCGTCATCCCCTACCCGAAGTACGACGAAGCCCAATCCGACTACTACACAATAGCCAGAAACACCTACTCCTCCTTCGTAGTCCCCAAAACCTGCCAAAAACAAGAAGCAGTAGGCGCCCTCATGGAAGCCCTAGCCTCCCAGAACTACCGCTCCACCTCCCGCACCTACTTCGAAACCGCCCTCAAAGTCAAATACTCCCACGACGACGCCTCGTCCAGGATGTACGACATAATCAAAAACGGCCTCAAATTCAACTTCATGTTCACCTACAGCGGAGTCGCCGGCAATGTAGCCAACACCTTCAACGACGTCGTCAACAAACACAACGAAAACTGGGCGTCCGAATCCGCAAAAGTCGAAAAATCAATCGACAAAGCTCTCGAAAAATTCTATGAGGATGTACGAAGCCAAGGATAAGGGGTACGCGGCTTTTCTGAAGAAAAGCCTGGCAAAAGACTTCAAACAAACAATAATACTACCACTAACCTAAGAAAGGCTAAAGCCAACACATGAAAATCACTACGCAAAACATCTACGGGATTGAACTCAAAGAAACGGAGAATGGGTTCACCTTTGCAAGCAGCGCTTGCAAGCTCGATTTCAAACCGAACGGAACACTCCGCGGGATGACTATCGGCGACCTCACACTCACAGAACGCAGCGACGCGAAGCCGGTCGCAATAACCACCGGCGGAAACTACCGCTCCACCATCGACCCGACAGGCAAAAACAAAAACTGGGCAAGCCTCACCGGTGAAAACATGACACACGAAACCCCGGACGTGACCCTCAAAAACGCCCGCCTCGTCCGCACCATGCTCACCGTCGAACTCCACCTCACCCTGAACTGCGGAAAAGTGGAAATCGAAGACATCTTCGCGCTGAAACAAGGCGAAAAAGGCCTCACGCGGAAATTCACAGTCACGAACAAGTCAGACGAAGCCCTCACCCTCAGAAGCGTAACGCTCACCCTCCCGTCAATCCCCGAAGGCACAGAAGCACACCCTGCCGGCGGCTTCAAACCCGCCATAATCGAAACCGGTAAAGGCACGATAGCCGCCTGGTACGACCCGAGATACGACGCCGAAAACCTCGACGGCAATCTCACATACATGACGCGCGTCGAATCCGACCTCGCCCCCGGCGACACAGTCTCCGCGCCCGGCTACACGCTCTCCCTCGTCGATGGAGACAAATACGAAGCCGCCGGATACATCAGAGACCGCCTCGAAGAAAAAGGTCTCCGCGCCAAAAACACCAACCGCGAAAAACTCACCTCGCTCACCTGCTACGAAGTAGAAATCGGTCCGCTCAGGCTCTCCGAAACCAGATGCCACCACCGCTACGACCACCCGTCCGAGCTCGCCGCCGACCTTGAGAGAATCCACTCCCTCGGCTTCAACACGCTCGAAATGATGCCGTCCTTCCTCTTCCCGTGCTACACCGTCTACGATTTAATGAACCCGGACATCCAGCACGGCGCGGGCGAATCAATAAAGCCGGTAATCGACCGCGCGCACGAACTCGGGATGAACGTCATCCTCGACATACTCATGCACGGCTGCATCGACACCGAAATCGCCGACTGGGACCGCGAAAGATACATCTCCCGCCGCTACTACTGGCCCGAATGGCAGAAAAAAATCCCCGAACTCTTCGGTGAGGAGAGAGCGAAAATCAACCCGCTCAGAGAAGAACACCCCGACTGGTTCATCTACGAGAACAAAAACGACATCTTCAAAGGCTACACATGGACCTTCGACCACGCCGCGCCCGGATTCATCGACTGGTTCGCCCGCGCGATGGAAAAGAGCGTTACCGAATGGAAAGTCGACGGCTTCCGCTTCGACGCGCCGCCGTGGCAGAGCGGGGTGAACTCGAGGGAGAACCTCCCGTACAGCGGGCAGGCTTCTGTCAACTACGGTCACTGCGCGACGCTCAGAGCCGCTCGTGAGAGGGTCGAAAAGGTACGCCCCGACGTCATCTTCATCGTCGAGGGACCCTACTATGAATACGCGGATTCCTGCGACATGGCGTACTCGTATGACCAGTACTACAACCTTAAAAACATTTACGACGGCAGACAGACGGCGCGGGGAGTTCAGGAATACCTCAGACTGCGCTCGGAGATTTTCCCGCACGGCTCGCTCTGGCTGAACTTCGCCGACAACCACGACACCTTCAACAACGGCGTTGTCGAGGACGCCCTCTATGCCGTAGAACGGTTCGGCTATGGCTTTGCCAAAGCGATGCTGTTCATCTCGGTCTTCTCCGAGGGCGCGTTGCAGGCGTTCGGCGGGTTCGAGGAGAAAGGGAACATGGGAGCTCTCGCGAAGGAGCTGATAGCCGAGCGTATGAAGTATGCCGCTATTCTCAGACGTCCGGCAGAATACGACCACTTCGCGTCGGACGAGAACATCCTCGTGATGACAAGACGCGCCGAAAAAGCGCCGTCCGCCGGGGAATACCCGAAGTACACGACGCTTGATACAGTCGCGAACCTCTCGGACACAGAGAGAGAATTCACGATAGACGGCAGGAAAATGAAGCTCGGCGCGTATGAGTGCGCGCTCGTGCTTGACGGAAAAATCGTTTACAGAGTATAACAAAAAGGGTTGCCGTTTGTGAGCGGCAGCCCTTTTCTATATTCTTGACGGGGAGAGGGCGACCAATGGTCGTCTCTACAGAAGTAGGTCTTATTTATGGGTGAGTCAGTTGTTTTCCCTCGTCACAATGACGCTTCCGTCGACGTCTATGCTTCCGGTTATCTTTCCGGTCACGCAGAGGTCGCCTCCGGCGGTCAGGGAGCCGGTTATGTCTCCCATCACTCCGGCGTCGTCTCCCGCGTCCACCGAGCCTCTGACAGTTCCTCTGACCGTCACGTCGCCTCCGGAGCTCACCGAGCCGGTTATGTCTCCGTCAACAGCGACGTCGTATCCCGCGTCCGCGGAGCCATTGACGACGCCTCTGACTGACAGGTCGCCGCCGGCGTTTATGCTGCCGTTCACGTCTCCCGTGACCGATACGTCGCCTCCGGCGTTCACTCGTCCTCTGACGGTTCCTTTTATCGTCGCGTCGCCGCCGACGCTCAGACAGCCGTTCAGGTCGCCGCAGATGGTCGCGTCGCCTCCGGCGTTGATCTCACTGATTTCCGGAGTCATACCGAGCATGACGTCGCCGCCAGCCGAGATGTCTCCGCTGACAACGCCGCTCACCGACACGTCGCCGCCAGCGCTGATATTTCCGCGCACGAAGCCGCGCACCGTGACGTCCCCGCCGGCGGTCAGGTCGCCGTAGACATTTCCGTCGACTATTATGTCCCCGCCGCTAATGGCGCTGTTTATGTCACACTTCACGACGAGGTCGTTTTCGACATTGTAGTCGCGGAGTTCCGGCTCGTCCTGCGCCTGCCCGGTCGTTGTCTCCGGCTCCTCGGGTTCTTCCGGTTCTTCCGATTCGTCTGTCTCCTCGGATTCTTCCGGTTCTTCCGATTCATCTGTCTCCTCGGATTCCTCGGTTTCTTCTGTATCGTCGGGTTCCTTGGTTTCTTCCGGTTCGGCGGGTTCTGTCGGCTCTTCGGTCTTCTCGGGGTCCTCCTCCGGCTCCTGCGCTATGATTATCTCCGGCTCCTCTTCCTGAACCTCCGGCGCGTCCGCGACCGGCTTGCCGCCGGACATCGGGAGGGTCACAGGCTCCGGCTTCACGCCGAACAGCGCGTTTATGTCAATCCTGAGCGCCTCAGCTATCGCCGGGAGAAGCGTTATGTCGGGGAGTGTGTCTCCGCGCTCCCACTGGCTCACCGCCTGATGGCTCACCATCAGCTTATCGGCGAGCTCCGCCTGTGTCATCGGTACCGCGCGGCGGTTTTCCGCTATCACCGCGCCTATTATGGATTTGTCGAACATTTTGCTGCCTTCCTTTCGTTATCGTTTTACTCTGTCGATATCCTCTCGCGGCATATCGCCGCGGGAATCCTGTCTGTTGTGATCACGCTCACATTATAGCATACGGCGGGATTTTTGTCGATAAAGCCGTGATTGAATGGATGATTTTGCAAGCAACGCTTGAATCGGATTCCAAAATAATACGCGCCGCGCAGAAACGACGCGTATTTTCTGGCTTTTTTCGGATTATTTTCCGGTATGGCAGACAGTGATATTCTTTATCTTCGCCTCGCCATCAGACTTTATGACCTCGACGGCGATCTCGCTCGTCATTATCGCCGGGAAGCGGCATATCGCCTTATGACCTATCGTGTCGCCGTGATAGACGCAGACGAACTTATCGTAGCAAGGCATCTTCGCGAACACGCGGAACTCCTCCACCGCCTCGCCGTCGGTTATGTCCTCGGAAATGATAACCGTGTCGGTCATTATCGTCCCGACCCCATCCGAGCGCCAACTCGGGGCGTACCGCTCCGCGGGCACTCTCCATCTCGTGTCCGAGACCTTTTCGACCTTCGCGAAGGGCAGAGGAGCATAGCGGCGGCGAATCTCGTCGCCGAACTCCAGCAGTCTCGCCGCGTCCTTCTCCGGGAGCAGACCGTCGCTGTCCGGACCGATGTTGAGAAGCAGATTCGCGCCGCGTCCGACCGAATACTCATATATGCCGCAGAGCTCGTCCACCGACTTTATCGTATCCGCGTTCGCCTCGCAGTCGAACCACGTCGTGCGCATCTTCATGTCGCACTCGGCGGGAAGGTAGCGGAAACCTCCGACCGATCTCGCCTCGGTCGTATTGACAGAGAAATCCGCCTTGTCGACCGCGTTGATGTTCGGCATATCCGCGAAGCCGTCCTCGTTGCCGACCCATCTCGTGTCCGGGTCCCACATCGAGAAAATGCGTATCTCCGGCTGGAGACCGCGTATCACGCCGATTATACGATCCTTGTCGTACTCATGATTCTCCGAGCCGCAGCCGTCGAACCAGAGATAGTCGATCTTTCCGTAATTCGTCAGAAGCTCGCTTATCTGATTTATGAAGTAATCGTCATAAGCCGCCGGCTCGTCGAACTTCACGGTTCCGCCCCACTGCGCCGGGGAATAATACAGACCGACCTTCACGTCGTACTGACGGCACGCCTTCACGAACTCCGCGACGACATCCCCCTTTCCGTCCTTCCACGGGGACTGCGCGACCGAATAGTCGGAATACTTACTCGGCCAGTTCGCGAAGCCGTCGTGATGCTTGCAGACGAGAATCGCGTAATTCGCGCCCGCCTTCTTTATCGTCCGTATCCACTGCTTGCAGTCAAGCCTCACCGGGTTGAACGCCGACGCCGGCATAGGCTGTCCGTCCCAGTCGCTGTGACCCGGAAAAAACGAACGGATACCGAAATGGAAGAACACGCCGAACTCCCAGTCGAGGAACTCGGTCTGCTTCTCTGATGGTGCTATCTTCATGGCAAATACCAATCCTTTCAGAATTATACCTATATGATAGCACATCAGACGTTCCGTGTCAATAGAAAATCCGGTAATTTTATGGATTTTCGAGCAAAAAAAGAGCTGCCGGTTTCCCGGCAGCCCAAGGTTCTGCCGCAAAGGCGGCAGAACCCCGTCAACTGATCAGCCGCACCCGCAGCCGCAGCCGCCGCAGCCGTTGTTGTTGTAGGAAGCGCCGCATCCGCAGCCGTTATTCCCGCAGCAGAAGATGATCAGAAGCGCGATGATGATGAGCCACACGCACTTGTCGTCGAAGATGTTGCAAAGGCAATTGTTATTCATACCCGTAACCTCCGTCGGTCTTTTTTCGAGAAACAGAACCGGACAGCGACGCCATCGCGCACCCCTTCCGGGGGTCCGCTTCTATCCTCTGATACCATATTATTCCGGAAGAAACTTTTTGCTACTCACCTTCAGGGTAAACACTGAACAAATCGGGTTTTGGCAATAAAAAGTCTTGGATTTATGGGCTTTTTATTGCCAAAACATCCTTAAATCAGTGTTTACCTCGTGAGCTTAAGATGATCCGCCTCAAGAAAACGCCTCGCGAACGAAGGGTCATCTATCGGCAAATCCACCGACGCCCCGCACCTGCGGCAAAACAACTTCACATGATCATCCGAAACCGCAATATCATAATCCGGCATCTCATCCTCCGACGCGCACTCCTCGATCGGCGGGCAAAGACACTCCACCTGCCCCTCCTCGAGAAGACTCTTTATCCCGAACATAACCGCGTCAAACAAAACCGGGTCCGCGTCATGCCGCCTGTCGTCCCCGTCCTGCTCATCCTCCTCGTTATCAGGTCGATATGGCTCAAAATCCTCATCCGGGTCAATCCCGAACACAGAAGCAAAGCTCTCATACCCGTCAATCCCCGACTCCTTCAGAATCCGGACAATCTCCTTCTCATTCTCGTCAAGCGCCTTCTCAACCTCCTCAAGCCCGCCGACAAACAACACATCCATCCCCGTATTCGGGCACGCGAACGACACTATCCGCCGGTCAAAAAACACCTGCTTCGACACCGTAAACGTATGCTCGCCATGACAAAACATACACGGCACCTTTATCCGTATCTTCCCGTCACGCCCACTCTCCACGTCCGCCGAACTATGTCCGCACGGACACTTAAGACGCTTCACCGCGCCCGACAATGAAAATATGCCGACAACACTCTTCACGCCCGAACCGCAGCACGGGCATCTGTATGCTATGCACGTATCATTGGAGTTTAATATCATCGTTAGCTTGCGGGGGGAAAACCTTCTTTGAAAAGAAGGTTTTTCCCCCGCCCCCCTTTTCCAAGTAACTTTATACATTATTATACTACATACAAAAACGGAAATCAAGTACTTTATTATTAATTGTTAATTTAATGGAGAAGAGGGCGTTTTCTATTGACATTAAGAGAAAAAAAGTGTATAATATATTATATAACGACCGCACGAAAGGATCCGAACATGACAACCCTATATATGCTCACCTCTCAGTCAAAGGTTCAGATGATGTCCTTTATCATTATCAGCAACGACCACCTCATCGTCATCGACGGCGGCAACACCTGCGACGCCGAATACCTCTGTACCTATATCAAAAAACTCGGCGGGAAAGTCGACGCCTGGTTCCTCACCCACCCGCACAGCGACCACATCGGCGCACTCCGCTCCACCCTCGAACGCTTCTACGACGACATCCGCATCGACACCATCTACGCGAACTTCCCACCCCTCGACTTCATCAACTCCTCCGGCGACCCCGACACCAAAAGCGACAGCGTAGAAAAACTCTACGCCATGCTCTACGAACGTGGTCGCTCAATAACCACCGTCCACAAAGGCGACACCTTTGAGTTCGGTCCCGATATGAAGCTCACCGTCCTGAGAGAACCCGACCTCTCGCTGACCGAAAACCGCATAAACAACGCATCCGTCGTCTACCGCCTCGACACCTGTCCGCAAAACAAAGGCGGCCGCAGCGTAATCTTCCTCGGCGACCTCGGGAAAGAAGGCGGAGAGCATCTACTCAACGGGACCCCGAAGGAACTCCTCAAAGCCGACTACGTCCAGACCGCCCACCATGGTCAGCAGGGCGTCGGCAAAGAAGTCTACGACGCCATCGACCCCGACTACTGCCTCTGGTGTACCCCCGACTGGCTCTGGGACAACAACGCCGGACGCGGCTACGACACCGGACCGTGGAAGACAATCGTCACCCGCGGCTGGCTCAGCGACCTCGGCATCCGCTGGCACTACGTCTCGAAGGACGGAACGCACGAGGTCCCACTCGACTTCGACGACCACTGATAACACTCAAAAAGGAAGCATACAATTGAAAGAACCAAAAGAAAAACCAAATTACACATCCATCGGCGGGCAGGCGCTCATCGAGGGTATAATGATGCGCGGTCCGAAGCGCACCGCAATGGCTGTCCGCGACCCGGACGGCAAAATCGTCCTCGAAATCTTCCCGACAGCCGTTCATGACGACAAGCTCCACAAGACGCCGTTCGTCCGCGGCATATTCAATTTTGTCGACTCGATGAAGGTCGGCTATAAGTGCCTCATGCGCTCCGCGGAGATCGCGATGCCGGAAGAGGCGGAAAAAGAGAAGAACGAGAAGGAAAAGAAAAAGGACAGCTTCCTGATGAGCGCCGCCATGACGCTCGGGGCGGTGCTCGGCGTGGCGCTTTCGATCGCGCTGTTCATATGGCTGCCGGCGCAGCTGTTCGCGCTTATCGCGAAGGCGGCTCCGTCGCTTGACCATCGGGCGATACGGAGCGTTTTCGAGGGGCTGTTCAGGATAATTCTGTTTGTCGGGTATGTCTCGGCGATGTGCCTGATGAAGGATATGCGGCGGACTTTCCGGTATCACGGCGCGGAGCATAAGACGATATTCTGCTATGAGGCGAAGCTTCCGCTGACGGTTGAGAATATCCGACCGATGCGCAGATTCCATCCGCGGTGCGGGACGTCGTTCATGATACTTATGCTGCTGGTCGGAATCATCATTTCGATGTTCATTACGGTCACGAATCCGGTGCTCAGGACTGTCATAAAGCTGGCGTTGCTGCCGCTTACGGTCGGCATCGGGTATGAGCTGATAAAGTTCTGCGGACGGCATGACAATCTGCTGACGAAGATCATTTCCGCGCCGGGAATGTGGCTTCAGCATATCACTGTCCATGAGCCGGACGACTCGATGATTGAGTGCGCGATAAAGGCGATGGAGGCCGTTATCCCGACTCCCGAAGAGGAGGCGGAGGAAGCCGCGAAGAAAGAAGCCGAAAAGGCGGAGAAGGAAGCGAAAAAAGCCGCGCGTAAGGCGAAGAAATCCGCGAAATAATAAAACGGTGCTCCGGAAAGGGGCACCATTTTTGTTTGTATAAAAAGGTTTGGGGGATAGGGGAGGAGGTGTCGGAGGAGGGGGAAGACCCATTTCCTTAAAATGGGTCTTCCCCCTCCTCTGACATTATTTTGTTTTTCCGATAGCGTCGATCACATCGGCGATGGCACCGTCGTCGCAGTGGCAGACGTGGAGTTTCGCGATTTTTTTTACTGAGTCTATCGCGTTTGCGGGGCAGCAGGGGACGTCGGCGTGGCGGAGCATATCGAGGTCGTTTTCGTAGTCGCCGACGGCGTATATTTTCAGTTTTTCTGTCGCTCTGCCGGTGTCGATTAGGAGTTTTTTCAGGCGGACGAGGGCGGTTCCTTTGGTCGCCGATTTGTCGTTGAATTCGTAGATTGTCGGGCAGGATTTGACGAAATCGAAGTATTCGGAGAATTCTTTTTCGTGTTTTTCGCGTATCGCGTCGAGTTGGTCGCAGGGACCGTCGAAGGCTATGCGGTACCAGCCGCAGCGGGGGGCTTCGGCGACCGGGAGGCAGGCTATCGTTTTGCCGCCGGGTTCGGTCCAGCTGGTTCTGTGGATGATGTATTTGCCGTTCTTTGAGGAGAGGCGGGCGCCGACTTCGGGGTATTCTTTGCTGACGAGCGTTACGAGTTCGGTTGCTTTGTCGGCGTTCATGAATATTTCGTTGTACGGGCGCATTTCCTGGAAATCGTAGGCGAAGGCGCCGTTGCAGTTGATGCAGGGGATGTTCGCGAGGGAGGGCATCATCGGCTCGAGAATTCCGAGCATTTCCGGGACACGTCCGGTCGCTACGGCGAAGAGACCGCCGTTCTGTTTGTAGTAGGAGATCGCGTCGAGGTTGCGTTTCACGAGTTCGGTATTTTTGTTGAAGAAGGTTCCGTCAAGGTCGGTGACTATGGCGGTGTCTGAGAATTTCATTTTTATAATCCTTTTATTCAGAGTATTCGCGGTTTAATAGTTCGAGCGTTCTTTCGAAATATTCCGGCAGTGGTGAGTCGAAGCGCAGGAACTCTCCTGTCGTCGGGTGGATGAAGCCTATCGACTTCGCGTGGAGGCACTGACCGCCGAGCGACATTTTCTGTTCCGCCTTCGTGTGTCCGCCGCCGTAGGTCTCGTCGCCGAAGACGGGGTGTCCGAGGGACGACATATGAACTCTTATCTGGTGGGTGCGCCCGGTCTCGAGCTTCAGCGCGGCATAAGTGAAACCGCGGAAATACCCGAGCGCGCGGTAATGCGTCCGCGCGGGGCGTCCGTCGGGGACAATCGCCATTTTCTTGCGGTCCCGCGGGCTTCTGCCTATCGGGGCGTCGACTGTTCCGGAATCGTTTTTCAGACGACCGACGAGGATCGCCTGATATTCGCGCTCGAAGCTGTGAGCCTTTATCTGCTCCGCGAGGGCGAGGTGCGCGGCGTCGTTTTTTGCCACTATCAGAAGACCGCTCGTGTTTTTGTCTATTCTGTGAACTATTCCGGGGCGGACAACGCCGTTTATTCCGGAGAGATCCTTCACGTGCCAGAGAAGCGCGTTCACGAGCGTGTGATCCGGGCTTCCGGGGGCGGGATGGACGACCATTCCGCGCGGTTTGTTGACAACAAGCAGGTCGGAGTCCTCATAGACGATGTCGATCGGTATTTCCTGCGGAGCGGCGTCCGCCGGAACCGGCTCCGGAAGCTCGCAGTCGAACTCGTCGCCCGCTTTCAGCCTGTAGTTCTTCGCGGGCTTTTTGTCGTTCACCGTGACAAAGCCGTCCTCGATCAGCTTCTGCGCCGCCGAGCGGGTCACCAACATTCTCTCCGACGTGAAGACGTCGAGGCGCTTGCCGATATCCGATTCTTCAATTGTCATATTGTTTCTCCTTTATCGACAAACATACCCACCCGCGCTTTCACGCGGATGGGACAGTTGTTATTCCGCCGTTTTACCGGCTTTCCTCGCTTTGACGTCCGAGATAATCACGTAAATGACGACAAGTCCCGCGCCGACACAGACAAAGCTGTCCGCGCCGTTGAAAATCGCGAAATTTATCAGCCTGAAATCAATGAAGTCGACGACAAATCCGTTCGCCACGCGGTCGATCATGTTCCCGATGCCGCCGCCGGCTATGAACGAAAGACCCGTGAAGAGCAGGGGATTATAGTACTTCTTATAACCCGCCATCATGAACGCCAGCACCGCGATGACAGCGACCGTCGATGTCACCATGAACACCCAGCGGTGATCTTTCAGCATACCGAACGCCGCTCCGCGGTTTTCAAGGTAGGTCAGGTGCAGCACGCCCTCAATCAGCGGGACAGTGTCGACAGGCTTCAGAAACTTCACCGCGAGAAGCTTCGTGAGCTGGTCGATCACGACGGTGAGCGCCGTGATCATCAGCCAGAACAGTCTCTTCATCAATTACTTGCCGAGGACATGAGCGCAGCGCGGGCAGAGGTGCGAATCGCCGTCCTCACGCGCGTCGGTCGTGTACTTCCAGCACCTGTCGCAGCGCACGCCGTCCGCCTGCTCGACTTTCACTCCCGCGAGCTTTACGCAGTCGGTGAACGAGCCGTCAGCCGCCTCGCCCTTCTCGAGCTTCACGCCGGAGACGATGAATATCGTTTCAAGTTCGTCCTCGCCGAAGCTCTGAAGGACCTTCATCGTTTCGTCGTCGGAGGCAAATATCGTGACCTTCGCGTCGAGCGACTTGCCGATCAGCTTGTCCGCGCGCGCGACCTCGAGCGCCTTCATGACGTCGTCGCGGAGCTCGAACAGGGAATCGTAGTGAGCCTCAATCCCGTCGAAATCGAGCGCGGGATCATACTTCGGCATATTGTTCAGGAACACACTCAGCGTGTCGTCCGAATCCTGATGCTTCATCGAATGCCAGATCTCCTCGGCGGTGTAAGAGAGCATCGGAGCCAGCAGTCTCGTCAGGGACGAAAGGATGATATACATCGCGGTCTGTGCCGAACGGCGCTCCTTCGAGTCGGTCTTTTCGACGTAAAGTCTGTCCTTCGTGATGTCGATGTAGAGCTTCGACATATCGACGGTGCAGAAATTCGAGATCGACTTGATGACGATATGGAAATCGTACTTATTATAAGCCTCGAGCGACTCCTTCACGAGTCTGTTGAGGCGCGCCAGAGCCCACTTATCTATATCGTAGAGCTCGGAAACCGGCAGCATATCGCGGTTCGGGTCGAAGTCCTCGCCGTTCTTGCCGAGGTTCGCCATGATGATTCGAGCGGTATTCCTGATCTTTCTGTAGGTCTCGGAGAGCTGCTTGAAGATCGGGTCGGAAACGCGGACGTCAACCTGATAATCGCTCGAAACGACCCAGAGACGGAGCAGATCCGCGCCGTACTTCTTGATGATCTCCTCAGGAGCGATCGTATTGCCGAGCGACTTGTGCATTGCCTTGCCCTCGCCGTCGACCGTCCAGCCGTGCGTCAGAACCTGACGATAAGGCGCGCCCTGTCCCTTCGCGCCGACAGCTGTCAGCAGGGAAGACTGGAACCATCCGCGGTACTGATCCGCGCCCTCGAGATAGAGGTCAGCCGGCCAGCGCATACCCTTCCACTTAGAGAGCGGGTTATTCTCCTCGAGCACCTCGAAATGAGTGGAACCAGAGTCAAACCAGCCGTCAAGCGTATCGGTCTCCTTAGTGAAGCCGTGATCACAGCCGCAGTGCGGGCACTTGAAGCCCTCGGGCAGAAGCTCCTCCGCGGTCATGTCAAACCACGCGTTCGAACCCTTCTCAGCGAAGATATCCGAAATCCTGTCGATAGTCTCCTTAGTCGCGATCGGCTTTCCGCAATCCGGGCAGTAGAACACCGGAATCGGCAGACCCCAGTGACGCTGACGCGAAATGCACCAGTCAGCGCGCTCGTTGATCATCGAAATCATGCGCTCCTTGCCCCACGACGGAATCCACTCGACGTCGTCGCAAGCCTTCACAGCCTCAGCGCGGAAAGCGTCAACAGAGCAGAACCACTGCGGAGTAGCGCGGAATATAATCGGATGCTTACATCTCCAGCAATGCGGATACGAGTGAACAATCTCCTCCGAAGCCAGCAGCGCGCCGGACTCCTTCAGGTCGTCAAGGATCGCCTTATTCGAATCCTCATAGTACATCCCGGCGAACTTCCCGGCGTCAGCGGTCTGATACCCGCGGTCGT
>URCP01000052.1 GCA_900546315.1 uncultured Eubacteriales bacterium | reverse complement strand
GACCTCAGAAGGAACACCCGCGAGCCCCGCAACCTCAATGCCATAACTGTCATCCGCGCCGCCCCGCACAATCTTCCGGAGAAATATCACCCCGTCCCCGACCTTCTTCGCCGTTATATTATAATTAACCGCGCCCTCAAGCTCTCCCTCGAGCCCGCAAAGCTCATGATAATGCGTCGCTAACAACGTCTTCGCCCGGATACTCTTCGCCGTATACTCCGCTATCGCCTTAGCTATAGCCATCCCGTCATAAGTCGACGTCCCGCGCCCTATCTCATCATAAATTATCAGCGACCGCTCAGTAGCGCTCTTCAGAATATTCGCGCACTCCATCATCTCAAGCATGAACGTCGACTGCCCGCTCGCCAGGTCATCCGACGCGCCCACGCGCGTGAACACCTTATCGCATATACTCACCCGCGCCTCATCCGCCGGAACAAACGACCCTGTCTGCGCCATCACGGTAATCAGCGCCACCTGACGCATATAAGTCGACTTTCCCGCCATATTCGGACCGGTAATCAGCATCAGCCTGTTATGCCCGGTATCGAGCAGCGTATCGTTCGGCACGAACGTCCCGCCCTCGACAAACTGCTCGACGACCGGATGCCGTCCGCCGTGTATCGACGTCTCATCCCCGTAATCGACCTCAGGTCTGACATAATTCTGCTTCGCCGCCGTCTCCGCGAGCGACAGCAGGAAATCGAGCCGCGCTATCCCCGACGCGCTCTTCTGTATCCGCGCCGAATTGTCGGTCAGAGTCGTACATATCGACTTGAAAATATCATACTCGAGGTTATTCAGCTTCTCCGACGCGCCGAGTATCTCCGCCTCGGTGTTTTTTAATTCCTCGGTTATGTACCTCTCCGCGCCGGTCAGCGTCTGCTTTCTGATATACCTGTCCGGCACAAGAGACGACTGCGAGCGCGTCACCTCGAGGTAATAGCCGAACACACGGTTATAGCCGCGCTTCATCGTCTTGATGCCGGTCTCCGCCTTCTCGCGCTCGAGAATCGAGTCGAGGATGTCGTTCGAGTCGTTGACGATATGGCGGAGCCGCTTCACCTCGTCGTTGTACTCCGCGCGTATCATGCCGCCCTCTCTGACGAGCAGCGGGCACTCCGGCTCTATCGCGCTCTCGATGAGGGTCCTCAGGTCGTCGAGCGGGTCAAGATCAGAGCGTATCTCGCGAAGCTCGTCGCTCTTCACGTCCGAGAGCAGCGTGAGCAGCTCCGGTATCACCGCGATAGAGTTTCCGATCGCCAGCAGGTCGCGCGCGTTGGCGTTCCCGTAGACGAGCTTTGTCAGAAGTCTCTCGATGTCCCTCACATTTGAGAGCCTGACGAAGCACTCCTCGCGGAGCATCATGTCGTCCTTCAGCTCGCCGACGGCGTCAAGCCTGCGGTTCAGCGCGAAGGAATTCACGAGCGGCAGCTCGACCGAGCGGCGCATGAACCTCGCGCCCATCGGCGTCTTCGTGTGGTCGAGCACGCCGAGAAGCGAACCGCGCTTCTCCTTCGCGCGCATCGTCTCGCAGAGCTCGAGATTGCGTCTCGTCGCCGCGTCCATCACGAGATATTGGCTCTCGGCGTAGAAATCGAGCTTCGAAATATACGACAATTCGAGCTTCTGCGTCTCGGCAATATAGGAGAGCAGCGCGCCCGCCGCGGTCGTCGCCGCTATGTTTGAGTCGTCCGGCGTGTAGTCGCCAAACCTCGCGCGCACGAGCTGTTCGCATTCCTTTTTCGAGAATCTTTTCGTCTCGCCGCAGGTTGTCATTATCCCGACGCGCTTAACATAATTCTCGAGCGCGCCGAGTTCGGAGAGGAGCGGACCCGCTATGATCTCGCTCGGCTGATATGTCGCGACCTCGGAGACCAGCCTGTCAAACCTGCTCGGACCCATGAACATCGTCGCGCTGAACTCGCCGGTCGAAATGTCGCAGAACGCGACGCCGACCACATCGTCGACCGACGCCACCGACGCGAGATAGTTGTTCTTTCCCTCAGACAGCAGCGTGTTCTCGACGACGGTTCCCGGCGTTACGACGCGGATAACCTCGCGCCTCACGAGCCCGACCGCCTTCGCCGGGTCCTCGGTCTGCTCGCAGATCGCTATCTTGTAGCCCATCGAGACGAGCTTTCCGATATAAGCCTCGGCGGCGTGGTAGGGAACGCCGCACATCGGCGCGCGCTCCGCCTCTCCGCAGTCCCGCCCGGTGAGTGTCAGGTCGAGCAGCGCGGACGCCCTCTTCGCGTCGTCGAAGAACATCTCGTAAAAATCGCCGATGCGGTAGAAGAGAAAATACCCCTCGTATTTCCGCTTGACCTCGAGATATTGTTCCATCATTGGTGTCATATGAGTAAAACCTCCGCGTTAAGAATTTCGCGGATACATTCAGACAACCGCGTCGCGCGACATGGGTATCTGAACAGAACCGCGACCAGATTTTCCACAGTTCCATGCGTTTTCAACCGTTCTGTGGATTCATCGTTCAGTGAAAGCACCCGGCAGGCAGATCCGTCAGGACGGGTTTGCCCGTCCGGGTGGTCGGAAAATCAGTGGTGGCAGCCGCCCTCACAGCAGGAGCAGTCGTGAGCGCAGGGTCTCTCGCCGGTGATCTGATAGGTGATCTCGCCGTTGACCTCGTTCATGAACTCGTTGACGGCGTCCTGAGCCTTCGTGTATGCGAGCATATTCGGGTTCGACATGATCTCGTTGTAGAGATCGTGGATGCGGTTCTCGATGATCTTTATGAACTCGTTGTCCTGAACCGGCTTCTTGTACTCAGCGCTGAGAGCCTCAGACTGGGTGTTGTACTCCTGGATTGCGCCCTGGAGCTTCTCGTCCTTTTCATATGCTTCCTCTGCGCGGGTCATTTCGACGACGCGGGGGTCCTTCTTGATGAGCTTTCCGAGCTCTGCGGCAAGTTCCATAACTTCCATGGTTTTTGTTCTCCTTGTAAAATTTATATATAGACGATTTATTATCGCTATTTTCGTTAAACCACCGGCTCGCCGAACAACGCGAACGGCTCGGCTCCGGTTATCCTCACATCGACGAAGCCGCCGATCAGCTTCTCGCTCTCCGGCGTTCTCGGGATGTGGACGAGCTTGTTTGAGTCCGCCCTGCCGGTCAGCATATCCTCGGATTTCTGGCTCACGCCCTCGAGAAGGACGCGCTGTGTCGTTCCGACGGCGGCGAGGTTTATCTCGTAGGATATCTTATTCTGCACCTCGAGCAGGCGGTTCATTCGCCTTGACTTCTCGGCGTCGGGTATCTGACAGTCCATCTTCGCCGCCGGCGTCAGCGCGCGCGGGGAGTAGATGAACGAGTAGATCATGTCGAAGCGGACCTTCTCGAGCATCGAGATCGTCTCCTCGAACTCCTCCTCGGTCTCTCCGGGGAAGCCGACCATTATGTCGGACGAGATCGCGATTCCGGGCATCTTCTCGCGCATATAGCCGATAAGCTCAAGGTATTCCTCCGGCGTGTAGTGGCGGTTCATCGCCTTCAGCACCCGCGCGGAGCCGCTCTGGAGCGGGAGGTGGAACTGGCGTGCGCATTTCCTGGATTTCGCCATCACGTCGATGAGCTTCCGGTTCGCGTCCTTCGGGTGGCTCGTCATGAATCTGAGGATGAAGTCGCCGTCGAGCAGGCATATCTTTTCGACAAGATCGGCGAAGTCGCAACCCCTGCCGTCCTTTATGAGGTCTTTTCCGTAGGAGTTGACGTTCTGACCGAGCAGGGTTATCTCGCGGCAGCCGTCGGCGACGAGAGCTTTCACCTCTTCGAGTATCGCGTCCGGCTCACGGCTGCGCTCTCGCCCGCGGACGTAGGGGACGACGCAGTAGGTGCAGAAATTGTTGCAGCCGTACATGACGCTGACCCACGCCTTGGTCTTCGACTCGCGCCTGACCGGCAGTCCCTCGGCTATCGCGCCGTCCGGGTCGAGAGACGCGAATATCCGCTTCTTCTTCTCGATATGCTCGAGCAGCAGGGAAGGGAAGTCGAAGTACATCCCCGCGCCGATAAGAATGTCTACGTAAGGGTAGCTCTTCTTCATCGCGTCGACGCGGTGCTCCTGAGTGACCATGCAGCCGCAGACGCAGATGACGAGCGACGGGTCTTTCTCCTTGAGCTTCTTGAACCCGCCGGTGATCGAGAGGGCGCGGAGCTCCGCGTGCTCGCGGACGGCGCAGGTGTTGACGATGATGAGCGACGCCTCTGACGGCTCGTCGGTCGGCGTCATGCCCATCTCGCACGCCATTCCGGCGAGACGCTCGCTGTCAGCCTCGTTCTGCTGACATCCGAAAGTGCGGATGTAATATTTTTTTCCGGAGCAGATACCGCGAAGACGGCGCATCGCGTCGTACTGGGCGGATATGTCTTCCTTTGGGATGAGTTTCATTTGTCGTTATCCTTTGCGTTCTGGTTTTCCGCCGCTTTTTCGGCGAGCTTCTTTTCTTGTGCAGCGGTGAATTTGTTGTTTATCAGGATTCCCGCGATTCCGACGACTCCGGTTATCGCGAAGACTATCAGCGATTTCAGAAATTCGCCATTCGACACCGACGAGCCGACAAGCGTCGACGTGACGACCGAGGGTATCCGCGCGAGCGTTGCGATAGTGATGAACCTGCCGAACGGTATCCCGGTCAGCGGCGCGAAGTAGGTCAGAACGTCCTTCGGCGTGCCGGGGATGAAGAAGAGCAGGAAAATAAAGGAATCGCGCTTCGCCGGGTCGTTCAGGAACCTGAACTTCTTAAAGCCGTTCGTGTCGACAAACCTCGACGCGAAGCCGGTCCCGAACCGCTTCATGCAGAAATAGATGATCGTCGAGCCGATGAGTATGCCGGTGAGCGTCAGCGCGAGCCCGCCCCAAGTGCCGTACATCAGCCCCATGATGAGCTCGATCGGCTCTCCCGGTATGACCGCGACCACGATCTGTAATACCTGTATCCCGAGCATCAGAAGCACTCCGAAGACGCCGAGCGAGCCGACGAATTCCTCGAAAGCCGCCTGATTCTCCGGCTGTCTCAGTGACCAGACGAGCGGGATCAGCCACACGCAGAGCGCGACGACCGCCGCGGCGGCGAGAACTATCAGTGTTATTTTAAGCCATTTTTTCATTTTTTGAAAGATGTATATATCTCCGAAATATTATCAGTCATGACGAGCGAACCGTCAGTCTTTATGAGCATCAGACCGAACTCACAGCCGAGCTTTTCCGCGTATTCCGCGAAGGCATCCGATCTATAAAGCTCCATCGACCGGTCGGCTCCCAGAATGAAGCACGCCGTCGAGAGCGCGTCCGCCGCGGCTCCGGCTTCCGGCGTTGAGACGCTGACCCATATTCCGGCGCTCGCGAGGTCGGATTCGCTCGGATATCCGGTCGCGGGGTCGATTATGTGGTGGTATCTTTTGCCGTTATAGTTGACATACCGCTCATACCCGCCGCTGACCGCGACGATTCCAGAGCGTATCGAGAGCTTTCCGGTGAGCGAGGAAGGGTCGAACGGGTCTTTCACGCCGACCGAGAACGCGCTTCCGTCCGGCTTCTTTCCGAACACCGCGACGTTTCCGCCGTAGGAGAGAAAACCGTTCTCCCCGCGCGACGCGAAAAGCTCCGAGAGCGCGCCGCACGCGTAGCCTTTGCCGACGCCGCCGAGGTCGATCTTTGTGTTTTCATCGGATTTTGTAACCGAATAACTGCCGTCGGAGCCTGTCACCGCGAGCTTTCCGCCGCACAGTGCCATCGCGGACGCTATCTCGTCATCCGCCGGAGGCGCCCAGTTTTCGGACGGGTGAGCTATGTCCCACAGGTTCACGAGCGGGGCGACCGTCACGTCGTACGCGCCGGAGGTCAGCTCGTTTATCTTTGACGCAGTCGAGACGCAGACGGCGGTCTCACGCGAGACAGCTGTCGGTGAGAGCCCGGCGGAATTTATCGCCGATACGTCGCTCGCGTCAATTGTCGCGGAGAGGAGATTCTCGAGCCGGTCCGCCTCGGTCTCGCAGGCGGTTTTCGACTCTTCGGCGTTTTTCGGGTTCCAGAGCGTTATGTCGAGGAACGTGTCCATCGAGAAGAGCGTGAAGCTGTCCCGCGTCGCGCTCCCGCAGGAGACGAGCGCGGATATGAGCAGTATAATTATCGCGGTTATTGCGGTTTTTGTTCTCATTCTTTTCCTTTCGGTCTGATTACCGGCTTCAGCCGTCGTGTTATTATTTCGGCGGGAATCCCGGTCACGAGCCCGGTCGGCGCCGAGAGCAGGAACAGCCACCAGAGCATCCCGAGCGGCGAGAGACTGCCGAAAACAAGGCAAGCCGCGCCGGTCTGACCGAGATTGTGCGCCGCCGAGGCGAGCACCGAGACGCCGACAAGCGACATCTTCGCGTCCTCTTTTTCAGTAAACCCGACGAGCGCCGCCGTCACGACGAACGACAGCACCCCGCCGCAGAGCGAGAACAGAAACGACGTCACCGACCCGAACAGCACCGAGGTTATCGTCACCCTGAGAAGCGTCAGCGCGAAGCCGTCCCGCCTGCCGCAGAGCCTGACCGTCAGCAGCGTCGCGATATTCGCGAGCCCCGGCTTGAACCCCGGCATCACGAGAAACGCCGGTAAAAGCGCCTCGAGACGGGCAATAATCAGCGCCGCGGCGAGGAGCACCGCGTCGGTCGTGAGACGCTTTGTGTCAAAGCCTCGTTTCATCGCGGAATCCTTTGCGCGGTCAGCCCGCGCTCGCGTCGATTTCATCCGCGCCCCCCTCTACAGATATCATGACCCTTGAGGGCACGCAGATCAGCGTTCCGCCGTTTCTGTCCGCCTTTCCGCGCATACAGAGGTGATCGGGGCAGTCGGCGGAAATTACCCGCGCCTCGCCGTTCTTTATCCCGAGCGTCAGATTGTGACCGTTCGATGATATCTCGCGCACCGTGTCCTCGTCGAGCGGCAGGCGGAACTCATCGTCCGCGGTCTTCACGACGACGGTCGTGTTTTCCCAGCGCGCGAGGAGCGGCACGGCGGACAGCAGCGACATCACGAGTACGGCGGCGACAGAGACGGCGTCGAGCGGGCGGAGGGTTTTCATCGGGGTTCCTTTCAATAAAATAAGCGAAAATTTGGTTCAGCATATTATTATACCACATCCGATCGGATTTTGCAAGATTATAATGTAAATTCTTGCTCGGGAACCTGCGCGGCGGACTGCCAAAAGTGAATTTTTTGTGAAACATCGGATTTTTTTCTTGAAACCCCTTGAAAAAATCGCCGGAATGGTGTAAAATATTAATACTCATGCTGTATCTCTGCGTTTCGCGGGGTTCAATCAAGGCATAAATTTTGGAGGAATAATTTTTATGGTAGTAGCCGGAGATTTCAAAAACGGTATAACTTTCGATATGGACGGTCAGGTTCTTCAGGTCATCGAGTTCCAGCACGTCAAGCCGGGTAAGGGCGCGGCTTTCGTCAGAACCAAGCTGAAGAACGTCATCACAGGAGCCGTCACTGAGCGCACCTTCAACCCGACCGATAAGTTCGAGAACGCTATCGTCGAGAGAAAGGAAATGCAGTACCTCTACAACGACGGAGATCTCTATTATTTCATGGACATGGAGACCTTCGAGCAGCTTCCGATAAACAAGGACAAGCTCGGCGACTCCTTCAAGTTTGTCAAGGAGAATGAGATGTGCAAGATCGTGTCCTACAAGGGCAACGTCTTCGCTGTCGAGCCGCCGATGTTCGTCGTTCTCGAAGTGACCGACACCGAGCCGGGCTTCAAGGGCGATACCGCTACCGGTACCACCAAGCCCGCGACCCTCGAGACCGGCGCGACCATCAAGGTTCCGCTCTTCATCGATATCGGTACCAAGATCAAGATCGATACCAGAACGGGAGAATACTTGGAGCGTGCCTGAAGGAAATCGCGGAGCGATTTCCCAAGAAGTTTCCCTTTGCCGTCTCGCGACGGCAATTTCGCGACCGGACGAGCCGGTCACGAAACCGGGAAACTTTCCCGCGCGAATTGCGGTGATAATTTCTGAAATTCTAAAAGGAGGATACAACAATGACTCTTTCCGAAAGAGCTGCTTACCTGAAGGGGCTTTGCGAGGGTTTTGACCTCGATACTACGAAGCCGAAGAACAAGCTGATCAACGATATGATCACGCTTCTCGGTGAGATGGCTGAGAAGATCGACGAGCTTGAGGAGGCTACCTCGACTCTGAACGATTACTGCGACGAGCTTGATCATGATCTTGGCGACCTTGAGACTGAGGTTTATGAGCTTGATGACGAGTGCGATTGTGACGACGACGATTGTGACTGCGGATGCTGCCACGATGATGACGACGAGGACGATGATGATGACGACGGCGATTCCGAGGTGTTCTATGAGGTAGAGTGCCCGAAGTGCGGCGAGAAGGTCTATTTTGACGAGACTGTCGATCCGTCCGACATCACCTGCCCGAGCTGCGGCGAGACGTTTGACTGCGTCTGCGAGGACGACGAGGATGAGTGCGGCTGCGGATGCCATCATGACGAAGAAGATGATGACGACGACTGCAAGTGCTGCCATCACGATGACAAGGAAGAGAAGTAATATTTCTCTTGAATAAAGAAATCCCGCTTGACCAGTATAGGTCTTGCGGGATTTTTTTGGTTGGTGCTGTTTGCCTTAATATATAAAGCTTTTTGAAAGGGGGGCGGGGGAAACTTTTTCTCCGAAAAAGTTTCCCCCCGCATATCTTATTTACGTTCCAGTATCTTCTTGAATGCCGGGACTTTGCTGAGGGCGAAGGTGCCGATCATTGTGAAGACGCATTCGGGGAGCATATAGGAGCCGTTGTAGAGGAGGGAGTAGATGTAGGGGTTCATGTCGACGGATTTCCAGATGGTTACGCCGGAGATGTAGTGGCAGACGAAGCGGAGGAAGACGGCGAGGAAGGTGCCGATGAGGATGCCTTTGGTGCCTTTGTTTTTGAAGAGTCCGGTTATGCCGAGGACGGTGAAGGCGAAGATGTAGTCGGCGAGGATGCAGACGATGAGGACGACCGGCGTGAGACCCCAGCTGAAGACTCTTCCGGAGAAGAGGCAGAGGATGGAGTAGACGAAGGCTGAGCCGAAGCCCCATTTGGGTCCGTGGAGGAAGCCTATGAGGCAGACGGGGACCATGCTGAGGGGGGTGATTGAGCCGCCGTTGGGGAGTTCGATGATTGTGAATTGGCTGAGGACGAAGGAGAGTGCGATGAGGATTGCGCATTCGACGAGTGTCCGGACGTTTCTTGATGCCGCGGATCTGGTTTTGGCGGCGTTCTGGTTTTCCATTTGAAAAACTCCTTTTGTGAAAAAAATCGCCCCGGTATAGCCGACCGGGGCGATGAAAAAAGCATAGTGGCGTCGGCACGTTGAGGTGCTTTCGCGTATCATCCCTTCGCCGGAATTACCCGTACAGGTTCATAGGGTTCGCCTGACTGGCGTCTCAGCCGCTTTCGCAGCACCCCCTGAGGTTAGTTATTTCGGAGCGTTACATATATTATACCGCAGAAACGCGGGCTTGTCAAGTGGGGCGGGATGGTCAGTCCTGACAAACTTTTCCGGGGATGATGTAGTTAATGCGGGCAATTTGCGAGACGCCGAGCTTTTTTGCGATTTGCTCTGATTTGTCGAGATTTTTTTCGGCGTTGAAGCCGGGGATGAGGGGGAGTTTTACGCGTATTTTCCCGGGGACGATGGCGGCGAGGGTTCCGAGGTTCCGGAGAACGAGCGAGATGTCGCCGTCTGTGTATGAGTGGTATATCGTCGGGTCGGTGTCTTTTATGTCGACTATGAAGAGGTCGATGTTTTCGGCGAGTGCGGCGAGGGTCGCGTCGTCGAGCGCGACAGCGAGGCTGGTTTCGAGGGTGAATTTCCAGTCGGCGCGGGGCTTTGCGTAGTTAATGAAGTCGAGTATGAAGTCGGTCCATATGAGCGGTTCACCGCCGCCGAAGGTTATTCCGCCGCCGGTCGCGATGAAATAGAGGTCGTCGATTCTGACTTTTTCATATAATTCATCGGCTGTGAGGCGTTCGCTTTTCGCGGTTCCGCATTGCGGATTCAGGCAGTATTTGCAGGCGAGCGGACATCCTTTCAGACCGACGAGGGTGGTCACTCCGTCGCCGTCGGTGGGGATTCTGTGGCGGATTATCGCGAAGATATCCGCTGAAATCTGGTTTTTCATGATGTCAAAATTGTTATAGTTTGTTTTTCCAGAATTTCAGTCGCCGGATGTCGTAGAATCTGTGCCGGCAACCTCGCCTTCGAGCTGGTCGGCTGAATCGGTCGTGCCGGTGTCCGTTGCGGGGATGTCTCCTTCAAGTCCGCTGGTTTTATTGCTTCCGATCGGCTCGCACGCAACTGTTCCGGCGATAAGTCCGGCTGAGATTCCGACGATCACAACTTTCTTTCCGAGCTTTTTCCGCTTGTTTATCGCGCGTTCCAAAGCCTTTGCTTCGGCTTCGCATTTCGGGCAGGTTCCCGGGCATTTTACGTCATTTTCGTGGGGGCAGTCGGATATCTGAATGTCAAAATTGTTATACTCCACGATGTCCCGGCGTATCTTTTTCAGGGTATCACAGGTCTGTTTTCCGGTCATGATCTGTACCTTGCCTTTCGTTTGAATATGTACGGATACTTTCTATTGCTATCCGGTTAGACGAAAAAAATCCCGAAAGGTTCCGGGATTTTTGAAAATTATTTGTTCTGCCTGAGAACCTCGTAACCGGCAATCGCCGCGGCGGACGCAGCCGACAGAGCCTGCGGGAAAACTCTTCCGTATTCAAGCCGGACGATCGACTCGGACGCGTCGAGAATTTCGCGCGAGAGCCCGCGCTTTTCGCCTCCTACCGCTAAAAGCAACGGCTTTTTCAGATCCGCGTCGCCGATCGGAATTGAGTTTTTGATGTCGCAGCTGACAATCTTCACGCCGAGCGCGCGCATTGTCGGGACGATCGTGTGCTCCTCGCCTTCGACAAACATCGGGCAGATTTCGGACGCTCCCGCCGACGCGCGGCAGACGACTCCGGCGGCGCTCATCCAGTTCCGTTTCGATAAAATTAGCGCGTTTATTCCCTCAGCCCATAGCGAGCGGATCGCGTAACCGAAGTTGTACGGGTCCTCGATGCCCTCGATGAGCGCGAAGAATCTGTCGTTTTCGGATGGACAAAACGAAACTATATTTTCCGTCGATAATACCGGGATTGTGCGCGGCGTCGTTTCGCATATTATGCCGCCGTGGGTGGTTCCGAGCGCCATTTCGGAGATGGCTTCCGCTGAGGTTTCGATGAGCGGGAATTTGTGTTTGAATGACATTGCCTTGAGGTATGAAAGTTCGCCCGCACGGGACTTTTTTTTGTCCCGGTCGTAGCATATTTTCAGGATTTTCCGGTCGGACATCCCGGATTCGATCGCCGCGAAAACGGCGCGGATCGAGGTCATTCCCTCAAAGAGGTTTTCACTTTTCTGCTTCTCGGCTTCGGTCATTATCTCAGTTCCTTCCGCACTTCTGCCGCCCTGCCGCAGGAGTATGCGCCCTCGGAGCAGGCGCCGTAAAGGCAGGCGGGACCTGCCTTCGCGAACAACAGCGGACATACTTCGCGGCACTGCTTCAGCATCTCGACCGCGAGCGCGCGTATCTCCCACTGGGCGCGGTAGCAGCAGCGCAGTCTGAAAAAGTTCTGAAGCGAGCGCACGTTCATCGTCATGATTATCCGTGTGTCGCAGGCGTTCGGCAGGACAAAACGCGCGTCCTCATTCGCTTTCTTTTCGGCAGCTTTTTTCGCTTCCGCTTCGCTCATTCCGGCGGCGATATTTGTGTTATAGTGACGCGCGACGAGCTTTTCGCGGAGCGATTCGTAGTGTGCGGCGTCCTCTTCCATCGCCTTTATGAATTCCTCTTTTGCCTCGGGAATCGCCTCGATTTCCGGCGGCATAATATATGAAAAATCGCATTTCGAAACGTACCTCTGGCTCTGAACCGAGAAGGACGCGATGCGGTGGCGTGTGATCTGCGCGAGAAGCGCCCTCGAGACGCCCTCGATCGCGAAAGTGAAGGACGCGTGCTCGACCGGAGACTCATGCCCGAGGTCGCCGAGCATTTTGAGAAATGACTCGACCTTGTCCGGAGTAAGATTTTTGTCAAGCGTGTCGATGTCGCTCTTCGCGTAGCAGAGCTTCGCGGCTTCGGCGACGAGCTTTTCAGCGTCCGGCGTGTGTGTTATCAGCTTGCATTTCATGAGATTTCTTCTTCCTTTTATGACTTTTTCTTCGCTTTTCCGCTGAGCTTGTAGATGATCGTTCCGAACACGAATTTCGGTAATTTCATCATACGTCCGAGCCTCGACGGCTGGCAGATCAGACGATAAAACCACTCGAGATTCATTTTAATGAAGAATTCCGGCGCGCGTTTCACGTTTCCGGAATACCCGTCAAGACTGCCGCCGAGAGCGAGGAAAAGCCGCACGGAACCGAGCTTTTCCCGATTCGCCGCGACCCATTTTTCCTGCGCCGGGACGCCGAAACAGACGTAGAGGACGTCAGGTTTCGCGTTTTTTATGAGTGATATGACAGCGTCATTTTCGGTTCCGTCTTTTTTGAAATATCCGTGATAAGTCCCGACGATATTGACGCCGGGGAAGCGCTCGCGGAGCTTTTCTGCCGCCTGATCAGCGATGGAATCGGCGTTTTCCGACGCGGGTTTCCCGCCGAGCAGAAATATCCGGCATCCCTTCGCCGCGGACAGCTTCGCGACCTCGAGCCCGAGATCATAGCCCGCGGTCTTGCCTTTCAGCGGCGTGCCGAGAATCTTCGACGCAAGGACGACTCCCGCGCCGTCTGGAGTCACGAGGTCCGCGGAGTTGATGAGATCGCGCAGCGACGCGTCCTCGACGCACGCCTGAATGATCTCGGCATTCGGTGTATAGACAGAATGACCATAACTTCTGTCGGATTCGACGTTATTGTATATATAAGATTCACAAATAGCGGTGGCTTCCGACAACGATACATTGTCGATGTTTACGCCGCGTACGTTGATTTTTTCAGACATGATCTGATCCTTTCGCGATGGGTTTATACTATTATACCACACCGCGGGCGTTTCGTCAAGTGTCCGCCCGGAATTTCATCCAGCGTCTGACGATAAGCGCCGTGACGACGCAGCCGATCGCGCAGAGTATCATGAAAATCATGAAGACAAAGTTCCAGTCAAACGCCTTCGCGAGAACGCCGACGATGAACGACGACAGCCCGCCGCCTATGCAGGCGACAGAATTCAGAACGCCCGTCATGGTCGCCGCGCGTCCGTATTTTCCGAATCTCAGCGGAACGAGGCTGATGAAAATCGTGTTGACACCGAGCAGAAACGCGATTATCGCGGACAGCATTATTATGGTCGTGAAAATATTCAATTTTCCAGCGATGAAAACGAGGAGAAGCGTCAATGAAGAGAATCCGAACAGCGCAGATGCCGACTTCATCTCGTCGTGAAACAGCTTGTCCATCATGATTTTAGCGATGGCAGCGCCGAATATCGAAATAAATGGCAAAATCGTTGAAGCGAAGGTCGCAAAGCTCGGGTCCGCGTTGAAAATTTCGGTGATTATCGTCGGAGTCCATGTCGAAATTCCCTCTTTTACAACGGAGAAAAGACCGATCGGAATCAGCATGAACAGGGCTCCGGAGGCGATAAGGAGCTTCATGAGAGGAGTATCCGCCGCCTGATTATCGTTGATTTTCGAGGACGCTTTCTGAGCTGCGTTTTCTTCCTGATTTTCCGGAACAATTGCGATCTTTTCAATCGTTTTCCGGCTGAATCCGCGTGTCAGAACGAACCACGAGGCGGAGAGAATCACGAGAATTATCGACGGGAAAAGAAAGCACTTTTTCCAGTCGGTAAAACGTATGATTGCCGAGGACAATATGTAGGAAATCACGCTTCCGACGGCAGTCGTCGCGAGCATTGAGACGCCCGCGGTCACGCGTAATTTCTCCGGAAGAGCCCTCGAAAGTATACGAATCAGGGTCGGCCAGATTATCGATTGAATCACGCCGTTCAGAATCCATATCGCGATGTAGACCGGAAGACCGAGATTATTCGACATCGCGAAATACATACAGATATTACAGGTTGCCGCGCCGAGAATGCTGACCGAGACCGTGCCGAACGGAGGCAGCTTGTCGGCTATGAACCCGCTGACGAACTGGCAGCAGCCGTACGTGACGTTGTACGCCGTCGCGATGAGCCCGGCGACGTCCTTTTCGAGGAACCCGGTCGAGATCACCTTCGCGAGGACCGACGCGTAATTCAGCCTGCCGCAGAGTGCGACCGAGTAGAGCATGAAGCACATCACGAAAAGCGTCCGTCCTGAGCGCGTATCGTCGAGGCTCTTCATCATAATTTTTGAATTCATCCGAAAATGCCTTTCATTTGCGAAAAAATGTTACATACAATTATAGCACGGCCCGGGATTTTTTTCAATAGTTTCCGGAATGATTCTCGGAAATCTATATCTGTGTTTGCTTTTTTGAAATTTGTTTGTCAAAGTCGCCGGAGTTAACACGGTGTTAATAAAAATGGTGTATAATAATCTGATATGTTCCGCGAGGCGTCGACACTATATAAACGTCATATCCGCTGGAGCAGAATCGTGATTTCATAATCTGTGAAATAGTACGAAATCTATCTGTGAAAATTAATGAGAGCAGGTGTCTGATGGAAGTCGGAAATATGGATTTTTCAGTCTCGGTCAGGGAGGTTGTCGACTTTCTCTGCCGGTCGGGCAGCCTTGATTCGCGCGCCGGTGTGAACCGGATGGTCGAGGGGACGAGACTGCACAATATTATCATGTCCCGCGCCGGTGAAGGGTATATCAAAGAGGTCCCGCTCGAGGTGAAAGTTGACGTGGATGGTCTTATTATCGGGCTTTCCGGGCGCGCCGACGGGATAATCGACGAGGAGGACGGGTACACAATCGACGAGATCAAGACGACGACCATGCCGCTCAGATTCATCGGCGAAAACGATTATCCGGCTCATTGGGCGCAGGTCGGGTGCTATGCTTTCATGTTCTGCGAGCTGCACAATATTGACTTTATCAGAACGCGGATAACCTACGCGAACGTCGAGACTGAATCGTGCATATATTTCTATCGCGACTTCACGAGGGATGAGCTGCGGGAAAAGGTCACCGCTCTTCTGCGCGAATATAAGAAGTGGCTGGAGCTCCGACGCGATTTTACGTTTGAGCTCCAAGCCTCTGCGGCAAAACTGAAATTTCCGTTCCCGGAGTTCCGCGAGGGGCAGAGCGACATGATACTCGCCGCCTACCGTGCCGCTAAAATAAGCGAGCGTCTCATCTGCGAGGCACCGACCGGAATCGGAAAGACAATTTCAACGATTTATCCGTCGGTAAAAGCGCTCGGGGATAGTCTCGGAAAGCGGATTTTCTACCTGACAGCGAAGACGCCGCTGCGCATTGCCGCGAAAAACGCCGTCGATATCCTCAGAAAAAAGGGGCTCAGGATGCGCTCAATAATCCTGACCGCGAAGGAAAAATGCTGTCTCTGCCGCGACGCTGTGAGGGACTGTGACCAGATGAAATGCCCGTATTCCGAGAACCATTTTAACTCGGTGAACGACGCGATGTGGGAGCTTCTGAACGGCTTCGAGAGCTTCGACGAGGCGCTGATACGGCAATTCGCGGAGAAATACAAGGTGTGCCCGTATGAATTGTCGCTGGATATTTCGCTGTGGTGCGGGATCATCATCTGCGATTACAATTATCTGTTCGACCCGCGCGTCTCGCTGAGGAGATTTTTCGGAATATTTGACGACATCTCGGGTGTGAATCCCGAGGACAATATCCTGCTTATTGACGAGGCGCACAACCTGCCGGATCGGGCGCGGGATATGTACTCCGCCGAGGTGAGACTCGCGCCTTTTCTCGAGTTCTACAAGAAGATAAAGGAGACGGATATCATTCTTTATTCGCCGCTCCGCGCCCTCTGCAAGGAGTTTCTGCGGGTCGGAAAAGCGGCTGAGAAAAACGGCGGATTTCTCATCGACAAGACCGACGACGGCGTCGACAACTCCGGCGTTTTTGAGGACTTTTCGGAATCGGTTGAACGATTTATTCCCGCCGCGCGCGAGTGGATAAGATACAACCGCGATATCGATGAAAACGATCCGTCTCTGCCGTCGCCAGACAGGCTTCTCGAGCTTCTCAGGGACGCCAGAAAGGTGCAGTTCGCCGCCGCTCACACCGAAAAAGGATACGCGGGATATGCCACGTTTGAAAACACCGAAACCCCGCCGAAAAAGACCCGCGCCATTGACGCCGGATCGGACAAAAATTATCCTTCTATAACAATAAAATACTTCTGCATCGACCCGTCGGAGCTGCTTTCCGAGAGATTATCCTGCGCCAGATCGGCGGTCATGTTTTCGGCGACGCTCTCTCCGACCGGCTATTTTGCTGAACAATTCGGCGCGGGGAAGGGCGCGGTATGCCGGAAGCTCGCGCTGAAATCGCCGTTTCCGCGCGAGAATCTGTTCGTCGGCGTTATGGACAAAATATCTACTCGACTTAACGACAGAAACCGTACAGTCGAGGTCATCGCGGAGCTTATCAAAACTATTGTCAGAACCAAAAACGGGAATTATATCGTGTATTTTCCGTCGTATCGGTTGATGCTTGAAACCTGCGCGGTTTTCACAAGAATCGACCCTGCGACCGAGGTTATTTCACAGAAGCGGGATATGTCCGAAGCCGACCGTAACGGGTTCGTCTCGGCGTTCCGTGAGCGGAAAAACGATGAAAATAAAGCGGAAAAAAGCCTTGTCGGTTTCGCGGTTCTCGGCGGCATATTTTCGGAGGGAATCGACCTTGTCGGCGAGCGGCTGATCGGAAGCATCATCGTCGGCGTCGGGCTCGGGAACCCGACGACCGAGTCGAATCTGCTCGCGGAATACTATCAGAAAAAGTGCGAAAAAGGCTTCGAATACGCCTACGCCTGCCCGGGAATGGGACGCGTGATGCAGGCAGCCGGACGCGTCATCCGAACCGACACCGACAAGGGAATCGTCATCCTCATTGACGACCGCTATACCACCCAGCCTTACGTGAATCTGCTCCCGAAAAACTGGAAGGGGCTCAGCCTGATCGGCGATGTTTATTCGCTGAAACGCTCGCTCGAGAGATTCTGGGACAGGGCGGATAATGAACAGTGACAATAGTTTAACAAGATACCGATAATACAAGCACAGTGTATCTCAAAATACCGCCGGATTTTGTCGCAATCCACAAAAACACCGCACGGAATTTGTACAGTATCAACATGATTTCCGGCTCTCTATTGACAGCGGAAAATTTATAGTGTAAAATAGTTACATCAATAATTTTCCGCAAAAAGGAGACACGAAAATGGATTTCAATGTTAAAGAAGACATAATCGCGCTGACGCCGCAGTGGAAGGGCGAACGCTTCCCGGACGGGCGTCCGAGGGTTCCGGACCGCTATCTCGAGGCGCTACGCGGCATGACGCTCGAGGAGGTCTGGAAGCCGATCTTCGTCAAGGGCTATGAGTCGCAGTTTGAGGGCAGGCTTCACACACTGCACGACGACGGCAGAAAGCTCGTCGGACGCGCCGTCACCGCGACTTTCGCGCCGACCCGCCCCGACCTGCACGAGGTCATGTTCGGCATCGGCATGAAGGAAGGCAGAAAGGGCAACTACAACCAGTGGGTCGTAGATTCGCTCGTCGACGGCGACGTTCTGGTCATCGATATGTACGACAAGATTTATAAGGGAACTTTCCTCGGCGGCAACCTCACGACGGCGGTCAGGACAAAGACAAAGACCGGCGGCGCGGTCATCTGGGGCGGCGTCCGCGACGTCGAGCAGATGAAGCAGGTCGAGGGCGTTCAGGTCTACTACCGCGGAATCGACCCGACCCCGATACGCGACTTCCTGATGACCGGTTTCAACACGCCGACAAGGCTTGGAAACGCGATTGTCCTTCCGGGCGACATCGTGTTCGGCGCGGGCGGCGGCGTGCTGTTCATCCCGGCGCACCTCGTTCCGGAGGTCGTCGACGGCGCGGCGAAGACCCATGTCAAGGACATTTTCGGCTTCGAGATGATCACGCAGAACGTCTTCACGACGGCGCAGATCGACAAGAACACCTGGACCGAGGATATGCTCGATCTGCTCGTGAAATTCATAAAGGAGGACCCGCGCGGCGAGGAGTACCGCGATCTCGACTGGTCGAAGGAATACGACCTCGCGAGAAACGGCGACCCGAACGATACCCAAACGGCATTATAATCTATGAAAAAGAACGTTTACATAGCCGCCTGCGACGCAAACGGCGGCATATATCACTACACGCTTGAGGACGGAAAGCTGTCCTTCGTCAGAAAATACGACGTCGACCGCCCGATGTGGCTGACGATCGACGGGAACCGGATGTTTGTGCTGCTGCGCGAGCTGACCGGTAATCTGAATTCCGGCGTCATGGCGTTCGATATTCTGTCTGACGGAAGCCTCGCGAATCCGACCGCGCCGGTGCTCTCCGGCGGGCGCTGCGCGTGCCACTTGTGCGCTTCGGGGGACAGGCTGTATGTCGTGAATTATCTCTCCGGAAACATCTGTGCGTTCGACAAAAATAACCTCGGAAAGGGCATTATCGCTGAGGATACGCACACCGGTCACGGCGTCCACCCGAAGCGTCAGGAAGCGCCGCACACGCACTTCACGCGCGAGACGCCGGACGGAAAGTATGTCTTCTGCGTCGACCTCGGGCTCGATACTATATTTGTCTATGACAAGGACCTGAAAAAGGTCGGCGAGGGCAAAGTCCAGGCGGGCGAGGGCTGCCGGCATCTCGATTATTCGCCGGACGGGAGATACGTCTACTGCGCGAACGAGCTCGGCTCATCCGTCTCGGTCTTCGCGTATGAGGACGGAAAGCTTGATCTCATTGACACTTTCGCGGCTCTCCCGGCGGGATTTGACGGTCAGAACACCGCGGCGGCGATTCGCGTTTCCGCGGACGGGAAGACGCTTTACGTGTCGCACCGCGGGGACGACTCGGTCTGCGCTTTCGACATCACCGACGGCGGGAAGCGGCTCGCAAATCCTGTCTGGACAAAGGTCGGCGGGGTCTCGCCGCGCGACATAAATTTCACCGACGGCTTCATGTTCTCGGCGAACGAGAAGTCGGCTGTCACCGTGTTCCGGGCTGACGGCAAGAAGCTCGAAAAGCTCGGCTGGTCGCTCGATATGCCCGGCGCGCTCTGCGTCGCGGTGAAATAAACGCGAAAAATACACAAAAAAACGACCTCTCCGATGGGACTGTATGTTCCTTCGGGAGGTCTTTTTGTCAGTATATGTTTACAGGTAGAAAAATTAACAATTTAGTGCTATAATTTAGTGAAGCCCATCCGGAAAAGGGATCGGCTTTTGTAACATCAAAGAAACGAAGGTAAGGAAAAGTGAAACACAATCAGGTAAGACAGGTGGTCTTCCCGCTGCTCGCGGCGCTCATCTGGGGCACGGCGTTCGTCGCCCAGGACGTCTGCGCGGACAATATCGGGGCGTTCACGTTCAACGCTATCAGATTCTTCATCGCCGCCATCGCGCTCGGAGTAATGGTCCTGATAAAGGACGCCGTCGGCGGCAAAAAGCCGGAGGTCAGCGCGGAAGAGAAGAAAGCGGCGACAAAGCGTCTCTGGCTCGGCGGTCTCTGCTGCGGAGCCGCGCTCGCGGTCGCGTCGAACTTCCAGCAGTTAGGAATCACGGCCGGAACCGACGCCGGGAAGGCAGGCTTCCTGAC
>URCP01000051.1 GCA_900546315.1 uncultured Eubacteriales bacterium | reverse complement strand
CTTTTCAAAGCGGGTTCTCCCTCCCCCTGCGAATAAATATTATTCCTCAATAGCCAGGAATTGTTCGAGAAGCTTTTCAAAATCGGAGGTTGCTTTTTTCTTTTTAGCTTCCCATTTTGAAGAGAAGTTTTCGAGCTTGCCCATTGTTATGTCGCGCAGGAGTGTGAAGCTGCCGCCGAGGTCGTAGCAGCAGTTGAGGTCGAGGTAGATGTCTTCGTAGATGATATCGATCATTTTGTGGGAGCCTTCGTCGCGGGCGGCTTTGCCTTTCAGGGTTACGCTGGCGACTAAGGGTTGGACGTCTCGCTGGGAGATGAAGCCCATTGAGTCGAGGATTACGCCGTTCATGCTGCCGCGGTTGTTGTTGGCGGGGAGGGCGATGTAGGCGGGGACGTAGGCGTTGCCGAAGGTTATGTAGTTCTGCTGGCTTTCGTCATATTTCGGGACGGGGAGGATGCCGTAGTCGTCTTCCATGTCGCGGAGATAGAAGGCTATTGCCTGTGCTCCGTAGCCGAGGTAGAGGGCGTGGCCGTTCTTGAAGGTGTAGACTTTGTCGACTATGTTGTAGGAGCCGCTGCGGCTGGCGAGCTGTTCGGCTTTCTGGGTGACTTCGGCGTTGCCGATTATGGACGCGATTTTTTCTATGCGGGAGTAGTTGTTTGGGTCGTTGAAGAGGAATGAGGGGGTTCCGTCTGAGCTTATCGCGGTCTGTGTTCCGCCCGCGCTGATGTAGAAGCCGGCGGCGGAGTATTCGTCGACTGACGCGCCCCACATATCGTCTTCGCCCATTTCGCCGTCGCCGTTGAGGTCATGGGTGACTGATTTCATCGAGTCATACATATAGTCTATTGTCCATTTGCCGTTTTCGACTACCTCATAGAGATTGTCAAGGCCGTATTCGTCGGCGAGGCGGAGGTTGTAGGCGATTATTCTCGGAGAGTAGTAGTACGAGAAGGCGATCGGTCCGGTGGTGGTGTAGAGCTTGTTGTTTATCGTGAATTCCTTGTTCATGCTCTGGCTCCACCAGGAGGCTTCGAGATTGAGACCGTCGATGGCTTTGAGGTTGGCGAGCATACCCTGGCTTGAGAGCGGGGCGAGGTTGGTCGCCATGCCGTTCTCGGCGCAGTCGAGAGTGTCGTCATCCGCCATTACCTGGCTTTTGATCGCCTGGGTGAGTTTCCCGGCGTCGTCGTATTTTATGTATTCGATGCTTACGTTGTAATTGGATTCAATCCATGCGTCGCGCTGGAACTGGGCGTCGTTGACGCTTTCACCGTTCAGGTCGTCACCGACGTAGTTCGGGTACTGGGTGTCGCTCGTCGTTCCTATCGTGTATGTCGCGCCTTTAAAGTCGATATCGGAGAACTGCGAGAGGTAATTTGTGGTCTCTTCAGCGGTAGTATCAGTGTTGGATGATGTGTCACCTACGGGGCTCTTCCCGCCTTCAGAGGCGGTGCCGCAGGCGGTGAGCTCGAGGAAGAGCGCCGAGAGAATGAACAGGGTAACGAACTTTTTCATGGTTGTGATATCCTTTCATTTTTGATCATTCCGTGATGCTTCTGTACTGTTCGAGAAGCTTTTCAAGGTCGGTTTCCGCTTTTTTCAGCGCTGACGCGTAGGACGACGCGAAGTTCTCCTTCGCGCCTATGGCACAGGAGCGGAGTGTCGTACCGGTATTGCCGAAATTGTGTATGCCGTTGAGGTCGAATATTATGTCGCGGTATATAATGTCGAGCATTTCCTTTGATTTTTCGTCACGGGAGACCTTTTCCTTCAGGGTGACGTCATACATCTCGGTGCCGACGGTTGTGTACGACAGGTACGCCATCATTTCCATGGCGGTACCGACCATTCCGGAGCGCTCGTTACTGACTGTTACCGGAACGGCGACGCCGCAGGGCCCCCACGGAGAGCCGTATGTCAGATACTCAGACTGATTTTCATCATATTTCGGCATCGGAATGATCCCGTAATCGTCCTTCATGTCCCTGAGGTAGGTGATTATTCCGGACATATTGTAGCCGAGGAGCATCGCCTGACCGTTCTTGAAGTGATAGGTCTTGTTGAAGGCGGGAATATCGGAGCCTTCCATTGTCAGTCCTTCAGTCAGAAGACGTTCGTCTTTCTTGTTCACGACCGAGATTATTTTGTCGAGTATGTCGGTGTTCCGCGCGGTGTTCATCGTGAGAACCGGATCGCCGTTGTCGCCGGTCTCGGTCTGGGTGCCGCCGCAGCCGATGTAGAACGCCTGACCGGTGAGCTCGTCGCAGGCGAAGGCGTACAGGTCATCCTTGTCCATCTTTCCGTCGCCGTTGAGATCCTGAGACACGCCTTTTGTAATTTCTCCGAATTTATCTATCGTCCACTTTCCGTCAAGTACCATGTCATATGGATTTTCTATCTGGTGTTCGTCAATCAGTTTCTGATTAAACGCGATGACGCAGGGTGCGTAGTAGTAATCAAGTGAGATCGGTCCGCTTGTTATATACTGCTTTCCGTAGAACGACAGATTATTATGGCAGGAGTTACTCCACCACGCTGCGTCAAGCGAGAGTGACGGCATCGATTCGAGATCGATGAGATATCCTTCAGGGGCAAGCGTGTTGAGACCGGCAGCCATCGAGGTGATTACGACGTCATACGCGGATTAACCAGCGCTGATCGCGTTCTTGAGATCATTTAGCAGCTTTCCGCGATCCTCATAAACTGTGTATTCTATTGTGATTCCGAGCTTGTCCTCGACTGTTTTGTCGCGGTTGTAGAGCGCGTCGTCGACACGCTCGCCGTTCTGTTCTTCAGGCGGAACGTTCGGGTGAGACGACTGATGCTGAACTATCACCTGAAGGGTCTCGCCGTCAAAGGTCTTCTCTGTGAGAGTATCGATATAATCGGTCTCTTTCGTGGTGGTTTCATCGGTGGAGGATGAGTCGTCAGACGTGGTCTGCGATGTGCCGGCGGATCCGCAGGCGGTCAGTTGAAGGAGGAGCGCCGTGAACAGGAAAAGGGAGATGAACTTTTTCATGGGTTTGCGATATCCTTTCAAGTTTATTTAATTGATTAATACTTAATTACGCCGTCCGTATGATCAAAAAACTGTATATATCAATGATAACATAAATTCTTATGCTTGTCTACAAATATATTTCGGTGTTTTTGACATATATTCTGTTTTTCTATTTATGCGCTGAATAATCAGTGATTCCTTATATCGGTTTCGGAAATAATATACACTGTGCGCGCTGAGCGGGGAGTATATATGAATTCCGTAATGTGTATCAGTTGTTAAATAATTGAAAAAAATGAGAAAGCCCACTTGCAAAAGAATAAAAAATGGGGTATAATTTATGAGTATGCAGAGGCGATCCCGGATAGAGTCTGTCGTGATCGGCGAAGAACCACAGTAGTTTTTCACCGATTTGTTGACGGTATGTCCGGGGTCGCCGCTTGCAAACGGCATAAGTTTGTTAGTAAAAACAAGCAAGCGCCGGATACCCATTCATCCGGCGCCCTCAGAGAAAGGAATGATCAAGGAAATGCTGAAAAGACTTGCCGCCTGTATACGCGAATATAAGCGTCCGACGATACTGACGCTGATATTCATAATTGGCGAGGCGGTCATCGAGACGTTCATCCCGTTCATAACCGCGGATATGGTCAACCATATCAAGAACGGCGCGGAGATGTCATCTATCGTCAGAACCGGTCTGATGCTGATACTGCTCGCCTGCATATCGCTCGCGTGCGGCGGACTTGCCGGTTTTACCTGCTCGAAGGCTTCAGCGGGCTTCGCGAAGAATCTGCGCGGAGATATTTTCCGCCGCGTGCAGAAGTTCTCGTTCGAGAATATCGATAAGTTCTCGTCGTCATCTCTTGTCACCAGAATGACGACCGACGTCGCTAACGTGCAGATGGCTTACATGATGCTGATCCGCACGGCGATACGGTGTCCGCTTATGTTTATATTTTCGATAACCATGGCGTATATCATGGGAGGCGCGCTCGCCGGTACATTCGTTATTGTGGTGCCACTCCTGATCGTCGGGCTGTTTCTCGTCGCGAAGAACGCCATGCCCGCGTTCCGCAGCGTCTTCAGGAAATATGACCGGCTGAATGAGTCAATCGAGGAAAACGTCCGCGCCATGCGCGTCGTGAAGGGATTCGCGCGCGAGGATTATGAGAAGAACAAGTTCGGCGCCGCGGCGGAGGATATCCGCCGGGATTTCACAAAGGCTGAGCGGATCGTCGCGTGCAACACACCGCTCATGCAGTTCTGCGTCTACTTCAATATGGCGTTCGTTCTGCTTGTCGGCTCGAGGCTTATAATCACGAACCGCGGAACGACGATCGACGTCGGACAGATGTCTGCAATGCTGACCTACGGTATGCAGATACTCATGTCGCTGATGATGCTCTCGATGATTTATGTCATCCTGACGATGTCGGCTGAGTCCGCGAAGCGTATTTACGAGGTTCTTTCCGAGGAGCCGAAGCTCATTATGTCTTCCACACCCGTGACGACCGTGAAGGACGGCTCGGTCGATTTCGACGGCGTCAGCTTCAAGTACTCCGAGAAGGCGGAGAAGTTCGCGCTGTCCGATATCAACCTGCATATCCGTTCCGGAATGACGGTCGGAATACTCGGCGGAACCGGTTCGTCGAAGTCGACTCTCGTTCAGCTCATCCCGCGCCTCTATGACGCGACCGAGGGAACTGTCAGGGTCGGCGGCGTTGATGTCCGCGACTATGACATAAACACTCTGCGCGGACAGGTCGCGATGGTGCTTCAGAAGAATCTTCTGTTCTCCGGAACGATAAAGGAAAACCTGCGCTGGGGCAACAAGGACGCGACCGACGAGGAGATCGTCGAGGCTTGCAGACTCGCTCAGGCGGATGAGTTCGTACGTTCCTTCCCGGACGGATACGACACGAAGATCGAGCAGGGAGGAACGAACGTCTCCGGCGGTCAGAAGCAGCGTCTCTGCATTGCGCGCGCCCTGCTGAAAAAGCCGAAGATACTCATCCTGGACGACTCGACGAGCGCGGTCGACACAAAGACTGACACTCTGATCCGTGCCGGGTTCAGGAAATACATTCCTGAGACGACGAAGATCATCATCGCTCAGCGCGTGGCGTCGGTCGAGGACGCCGACCTGATAATTGTCATGGACAACGGCAGGATCGCCGACATGGGCACTCACAACGAGCTGCTTTCAAGGAGCGAGATCTACCGCGAGGTCTATACACAGCAGACGATGGGAGGGAAAGAGAATGCCGAAAACTGAAAAAACTGAGAACGGCGCGCCGAAGGGCAGACCGAAGGCGGCTCCCGGAACTTTCGGAAGGATAATAAAGCTTCTGTTCTCGTATTATCCCGGACTTGTCCCGCTGACGATATTCTGTATACTCTTCTCGTCCGCGGTTTCGGCTATACCTTCGATATTTGTCCAGAAGGTCATAACCTCGATACAGAACTGGTATCTCAGCGGCGACTGGGAAGCGGCTAAAGGAGAGATCATCTCCGAGGTACTGATACTTATCTCGCTGTATCTTCTCTCTGTCATCGCGATCGCTGTCTATACCCAGCTCATGGCGTATATCACGCAGGGCTTTCTCTGCAAGCTCCGCCGGAGTATGTTCGACGGGATGCAGGATCTGCCGATAAAGTATTTCGATACGCACAAGCACGGCGATATCATGAGTTATTACACGAACGATATCGACACGCTCCGTCAGCTCGTCTCGCAGGCGCTTCCCTCGCTGATCTCTTCGGGAGCCATAGTCGTCTGCGTGCTCGGAATAATGCTCTGGTACAGCGTCTGGATGACTCTCCTTGTTCTCGCGGGCGTCGCGCTTATGTTCCTCGTCTCGAAGAAGATCGGCGGCGGCTCGGCGAAGTACTTCGTCAGGCAGCAGAAGTCGGTCGGACGCGCCGAGGGCTATATCCAGGAGATGATGAACGGTCAGAAGGTCGTCAAGGTCTTCTCTCATGAGCCGGAGAGCATCGAGGGCTTCGATGAGATAAACGAGGCGCTCTATGAAGACGGCTACCGCGCGAACGCATACGCGAATATGCTCGGACCGATCATCATGAATATCGGAAACGTGCTGTATGTCGTCATCGCGACGGTCGGCGGACTGTTCCTGCTTTCCGGACTGCCGAATGTCAGTATTTCCGGAATGGCGTTCGGGATAAGCATTCTCGTTCCGTTCCTCAATATGACAAAGCAGTTCACCGGAAACGTCAACCAGCTCTCCCAGCAGATAAACGCTATAGTCATGGGTATGGCGGGCGCAGAGAGAATCTTCGCTCTCATGGACGAAAAGCCGGAGGCGGACGACGGTTACGTCACCCTCGTCAACGCGAAGATATCTCCGGACGGAAGCATAACCGAGACAAACGAGCGCACCGACAGATGGGCGTGGAAGCACCCGCACCGTGAAGACGGTACGGTAACATATACCGAACTGAAGGGTGACGTCAGGCTGACAGATGTCGACTTCGGCTACGAGGAGGGCAAGCCTGTCCTGCACGACGTGACCGTCTGGGCTGAGCCCGGACAGAAGGTCGCGTTCGTCGGGGCGACCGGAGCCGGAAAGACGACGATAACGAACCTGATCAATCGTTTCTACGATATAGAGGACGGAAAGATCCGCTACGACGGAATAAATATCAACAAGATAAAGAAATCCGACCTGCGCCGCTCGCTCGGTATCGTCCTCCAGGAGACGAACCTGTTCACCGGAACCGTCATGGACAACATCCGCTACGGACGTCTCGACGCGACCGACGAGGAGTGCGTCGCGGCGGCGAAGCTCGCGGGCGCGGACGACTTCATAACGCGTCTTCCGGGTGGTTATTCGGCTGAGCTCACGAACAACGGCGCGAACCTGTCTCAGGGTCAGCGTCAGCTTATCGCTATAGCGCGCGCCGCGGTCGCTGATCCGCCGGTCATGATCCTCGACGAGGCGACATCGTCGATAGACACCCGCACCGAGGCTATAGTCCAGCGTGGAATGGATAAACTTATGGAGGGACGCACGGTCTTTGTCATAGCTCACCGCCTGTCGACCGTCATGAACTCCGACGTCATAATGGTTCTCGACCACGGTCGTATAATCGAGCGCGGCAACCACGAGAAGCTCATCGCCGAGAAGGGCACGTATTATCAGCTCTACACCGGCGCGTTCGAGCTCGAGTGATAACACTGACAACAAAAAGAGGAGATTCCGTAAATACGCGGCGTCTCCTTTTTGGCGTGGAATTTATAATATTGACATTGATTTATACGAGCTGATATGATATAATAAAAGATGTGAATTTATTGGTCGGGAGAGATTTTTAGAAATGGTACCGGAACCGCTGATCACTGTCTCCGAGTCCGGGGAGAGAGCGGTCGCAAACATAAATGAGCTGCGCGGGTATGTCGAGAGCGCGGCGCGGAACGAGAACGGCGCCGGAACGGCGGAAATACGCTCTGGTCTCAGGCTGCTCAAGGCGTCCGTGGACAACAATATCTGTATGCTCAGAAAAGCCGGTCGCGGCGAGAACAGGAAAGTCATATCCGCCCTCGCGTCGGTTTCCGGCGCTATTGACGAGCAGCTGTTCAAAATGCGCGCCGAGGCTGTCTGCGCGGACGCGGCGAAGGGAAGACGTCAGGAGATGCTTGCTCTTTACCGCGAGGTGTCAGAGCCGCTCGGAGCCTTCGCGGAAAGCGTCTGGAACAGCCCCGCGTTCTACGAGAAGCGCTGGGACAACAAGTCGGCGAACGTGAACGTCTGCCGCGGAGAGATCGCGAAAAAGGTCCGCGGAATCGCGGACGATATCACAAATATTCTCGAGTCGGCGGATGAGAGCTCCCCGGCGCTTATCGACAGATATCTTGAGACGCTGTCTCTGTCAGGTCTTGCCGATTACTCGGAAAGGCTCCGTGAGATATCCGGGATGTCCGACGATTTCATGTCCGGAGCGTCAGCGGCTGAGGAGCCGCCCGAGGAGCCCGTCGGATACAAGGTCATAAAGATAAACGGCACGGCGAAGCGTGTGCGCGCGATGCTCGATCAGCTCTCGATGATGGGCGCCGGGACAAGGCTCGTCGAGGACGGAATGCCGCGGGACCCGGCTCCGCACGCTCTTCCGGATTTTGACGATTTTGTCGCGGTCGATATAGAGACGAGCGGGTCGCTCGGAACGTCGCTTGGGGATAGACGCCCCGAGATCACCGAGATCGGCGCCGTGAAGGTCCGCGGAGGGAAGATCACCGACAGGTTCTCCGAGCTCTGCAATCCCGGAAGAAGCATAGTCCCGGTCGTCGCGGAGCTCACCGGTATAACCGACGAGATGGTCGCGGACAAACCGCCGGTCAGCGAGGTCATGCGGAGATTCATGGAGTTCGCCGGGAACGACATTCTCGTCGGTCACGGTATCGCGAACTCTGATATACCCTTCCTGAGACGCGCCGCCGCCAGAGCCGGAGTGCGCTTCGAGAACCGCTATTTCGACACGTTCAGGTATGCCGAGAGTCTGCGTGGGGAATTCCTTTCAGACAGTCTGAGGCTCGGCCCGCTCGCGCAGAGACTCGGCGTTGTTCAGTCCCGTGAGCACCGCGCGCTTGACGACGCCGCCTGCGCCGCCGGTGTGTATTTTGCCCTCCGGGAGCTTCCGACGAAAAGTCAGGACGACAGATAATCCTCAACTACGTCTCTGAGGTGGCACGGATATACGCAGTTCGTGATCACAAGGTCGAAGATGCGGGTGGCGGTGTCAATGTCGCTCGTGATGTCGCGCACTTCGCTGTGCTCGATTGTCTTTCCGTTTCTCGACTCTGAGATCAGTGTGTATCCGCAGCGATGCTCCTCGCGTACGGCGATCATGTTGACCCGGTATAATAATACCCGGCCGCTGCCGTTAACTCTCCGGTCAAAAAGAACTGAGTTCTCAAGGTTTTCCGAGATGCTTCTTTGCCCTTCGCGAGTTGTTTTCATAATAAGTTTCCTCCTGAAAATAATGAATATCTGTTGAAGCTTCACTATTTCCCGTGTGTTCCCTTTTTCACTGATAATATGATACCACACAAACGTCTGTTTGTAAAGCAGATTCGCGCGACAAAATCCGACAGTTTCACATATTGTAGAGCAAAAGCCCTCCGTGCATGAGAAAAATGTGCGCGGAAGGCTTTTCTGTTTTCTGTCGTCTCAGCGATTGTTCGTATGTATCTTGTAATACGCGGAGCGGAACTCCGACGGTGTGACTCCCTCGTGGTACCTGAAGTACTTGAGAAACAGCTTGTAGTCGGAAAAACCGGATTTCGCGGCGATTTCCTGAAGCGAGCGCTCCGACTCGAGAAGCAGCTGCTTTATGAGGTTCATCTTGTATTCGCTGATCACCGCCTTCAGACCCATGCCCGTCGTCACTCTGAGCAGTCTCGAGGTGTAGTCGACGCTGTAGCCGAAGCGCTCCGAGACGTCGGCGGCGGTCAGCGGCTGGTCGGAGTTTATGCGTATCCATTCACAGATCTTCGCCGCGGAGGCGTCCTCGTCCGCCGATTCGGAGTACTGCGAGCCGATCTCAGCCAGGAGAACCGTCAGCAGGGCGTCGGCGACGTCGCTCCCGAACCCGCGTCCGGTATAGTGAAGCAGCTGTCGGCAGGCGAGCAGGACCGGGTATCTGTCCCTGAGCATGAACACCTTGTACCTCGGGTAATCTTCCGAGCGCCAGCGTATCCAGTAGAATGAGACGCGCTCTCCGGTCGGTCTGACGCCGCCGTGGGTTTTTCCGGGGTCGAGGAACATGACCGAGCCCGGCTCCAGCGTGTATGTCGTTCCGTCCTCCTCTATCTCGAACTCACCGGCTGTGACAATGATGAGCTGTCCGGTGTCGTTGCAGCTCACGGGGTGTATCCACTCTCCGCGGGAGGTGAAATAACCCGCGTAGACGTATTCAGGGTAATGATTTTTTTCGTTCATGTCGGATTTTTGCTCCTTTTCACCGGGTTGTGGGGTTGATTTTCGGAATATTATCGGTTATAATTATATCATACCAGCGAAAAACATTCAAGACGAAAATGAAAAACGCTCCGGAAAATCAATCTTTCGGGCGGCAAGAGATTCATGGAGGAAAAACTATGGCAGCGAAAAATCTCACCTATGACAAAATCGACATCACCGGCGGCTTCTGGCAGGAAAAGCAGACCCTCATCCGCGAGACGACGATATGGAACGTCTACAAGCGCTTCTCTGACACCGGACGCTTCGAGGCGTTCAAGCTCGACTGGAAGGAGGGAATGCCGAACAAGCCGCACTATTTCTGGGACTCAGACGTCGCGAAGTGGCTCGAGTCGGTCGCGTACCTGACGAAGAAGAAGCGCGAGCCCGAGCTCGAAAGAATAGTTGACGAGGTTGTCGACGACATCGAGCGCGGGCGCATGAAGGACGGATATTTCAACATCTATTTCCAGCTTTTCGCGCCGGAGAGCAGATTCACCGACCGCGGGCGTCACGAGCTTTACTGCGCCGGACACCTTATCGAGGCGGCGGTCGCGTATGACGAGGCGACGGGGAAGCGGAAGTTCCTCAACCTTATGGAGGACTACGCGCGGTACATAAAGAAGGTGTTCATGGACGAGCAGACGGCGGCGTTCGACTCGCCCGGACACGAAGAGATCGAGCTCGCGCTCGTGAAGCTCTACGACCACACGAAGAACCGCGACTGGCTTGATCTTGCTCTGTTCTTCATCAACACACGCGGCTCGCAGGCGAAGCTTCCTGAGGGAGACGATTATCACCGCGGCACGAACATTCAGGATCACCTGCCCGTCCGCGAGCAGTTTACCGCCGAGGGGCACGCCGTCCGCGCCTGCTATCTCTACTGCGCGATGGCGGATCTCGCTCTCAGGGAGAACGACGAAGGTCTGAGAAACGCCTGCGACAAGCTGTTCCGCAACATCACTGAGCGCAAGATGTACATAACCGGCGGCATCGGCTCGACGAACAAGGCCGAGGCGTTTGAGGAGGACTTCAGGCTTCCGAACGACACGGCGTACTGTGAGACCTGCGCGGCGCTTGCGCTTGCCTTGTTTGCCCGCAGGCTTGAAAGGATCGACGTCGACGCGAGGTACGCGGACACTGTCGAGAGGGTCATCTACAATAGTTTCCTGTCCGGTCTGTCGCTCGACGGTAAGTCGTTCTTCTACGAGAACGCGCAGGAGATCGACCTTGAGAAGAGAAAGATCGTCCGCGGCGCGCTCCATGAGAACCGGAACACACACTTCCCGATAACACAGCGTGTGGAAGTCTTCGGCTGCTCCTGCTGCCCGCCGAACGTCACGAGATTCATCTCGTCGATAGGCGATTTCGTGTACAATTACGACGACGGGACGGTGTATGTGAATCAATACATGGACTCGACGGCGGACATCGACGGGCTGAAGATAGTGCAGAAGACGAACTATCCGTATGACGGAAAGGTCGCGCTGACGATCACCGGCGGGAACCGCAGGATTGCGCTCAGGATACCGTCATGGTGCCGGATGTGGACGATCAGGCTGAACGGTAAGGTCGTGACGGCGGAACCGGTGAAAGGTTATGTATTCGTCGATATGGCTGACGGGGATGAGACATTGCTCGATATGCGCCTTGACGTGAAGGTTGTGCACGCCGACCCGAGGGTCGCCGCCGACCGCGGGATGCGCGCCGTGACTTACGGACCTTTCGTCATGTGTATCGAGGGCGTCGACAACGGCGGCTCGCTGACCGACGTGAAGCTCGTCGGGAACACCGGAACTGTCGGCTTCGATGAGTCGCTCGGGCTTCCGTGCGTTTACTTCCCGGCTGTGCGCGGGGAGACTGACGGGCTGTATTCGGACACGGTGAGATCGACACGCTTCACCGCGAAGATGATCCCGTATTTCGCTTTCGCGAACCGCGGGGAGTGCGATATGAGGATCTGGGTCGGAGAAGAATAATGACACAGGAAGACCGCCGCTTTTCGCGGCGGTTTTCTCATGCCAGCGTGACGGATTCATGACAGATCCGCCCTGAAACCAAAGAAAAAGCCTCTCATCCGATCGGATAAGAGGCGATTCTGGAGCGAGTGATGGGAATCGAACCCACGCGACCAGCTTGGAAGGCTGGAATTCTACCATTGAACTACACTCGCGCAACTCATTTAACAGTGCTTATATATTATATCATATCCGGCGGGGTTTGTCAAGGGGTTTTCAAAAAAAAATAAAAAAATCCACGGAAACACAGTCTGGGCGAATTATGCCGTGTTTCCGTGAGAATATGGGCGTCAGCCGCGTTTGTCCGATACCAACAGTTTTTCCGGCTTCTTTCTGTAGTCGGACGGCGGGACACCGGTCTTCGCCACAAAGGCGCGGTAGAAGCCCGACACGTCGCCGAAGCCCGTTTCGAGCGCTATCTCGAGTATCGTGTGGTCGGTGCTCGTGAGATACAGTTCCGCCATGTGTATTCTCATACGCGTTATGTACTCCTTCGGCGTCGAGCCTGTGATTTCCCTGAAACAGGCGCGCAGCTGCGTTATGCTCATGTGACAGAGCTCCGCGAGGTATTCTATGCTTATGTCATGTGAATAGAAGCATTTCACGTAGTCGAGCGCGGGCTTAAGCCTCAATACCTTCGGGTTCGCGTTCCGGCGCACCTTCGGCAGGTTTTCACTGAGGCGGGTGTCCAGAATCAGCAGCTCACAGAGAAGCGACAGTGTCATCTCATAACGGTTCCGCCTGTCCGAGACCGCCTCGTCCACGATCTGGCGTATGATCTCCGCGAGGCGCGGGTATTTCTTCCGGGAAATGATGCCGGATACCGCTATGTCGTTTTCCATCATCGCCACGAGCGCGCTGTAGTTCGCGTACCCTACCTCCTGACAGAGCTTCGCGAGCTCTATCTGCACGAACTTCCATGTGCTCGGCTTATCCATGCTCTTGCTTCTCGACATATGCGTCTCATACGGGAAGAACAGCTCCACGTCGCCGGAAAAGGTATCGGTGACGCCGTTCTCGGTGTGGCACTCGCCGTCCCCCGAGTCACAGAAACCGAGCTCTATCGTGTCGTGAAAATGCAGGGCGGTTATTTTGCTCGCCGGGAGAGCGTAGATCGAAGTGTGGACGATCTGCCTTTCAGCAGGACGGTTCCCGTCATTGCCGTAGAATCTGTCGAGGAACGGCAACAGATAGTTCCGCGCCGCGCGTGTTTGCGGATTGCACGGTATGCCTTCGACGTCAGCAGGAGAAAAAATCGTTTTTTGCAATGTAATCGCTCCTTTTTGCATTGAAATCTGTTTTGAATGGTGTATAATAAGTATAAGCCGCCGATGAGTTAATCGCAAATGATTATATTATTGGAAATATATTATATAAAAGTAAAATTTTATATAACGATAATATGATCTCAGGCTCACGGCGTCGCGGCTCTGCCGGAGATCCGGCGACGGTCATACACGTCCTTTTCCGGCTGCCGCACAGAAAATAAATTCGGAGGAATCTGACATGAAAAAATCTCTTCTTGTACTCATGAGCCTGGTTCTCATGCTCTCTCTCGCACTCAGCGTGTCCGCTAAGGGTGAAAACGCTTTTGAAAACGTGATGATCACCGCTGATACCAAGATCTATGACGCTCCCGGCACCGATAACCCTATCGCTTACATGGAAGCATACGGCGTTGGCTACTCTTCCAAGGGCGACCAGGTATGGTTCGAGGATCTTGACTTCGGCGAAAACGGCGCTGACAAGATCACTATAAACTTCTCCTACGGCGCTGAAGGCAGCTCCACCAATCTCGCGTTCTTCATTGACAGCACTGACGGCGAGCCGGCTGCAAAGCTCAACATCGGTTACACCGGCGGTTGGGAATCCACCTACGCTAAGGAGTTCACCACCGACATCGAAGTTCCGGCTGGTAAGCACACCATCATCGTTGAGTTCCTCGACGAGACCGGTTCCTTCAACTACATCCGCTGCAACGAGGCTCCGGCAAAGGCAGCTGAAGAGCCCGCCGCTTCCACCAACACCGCTGACCCGATGATACTTACCGTAGTTCTCGCGGCTTCTTCGCTCGCAGGCGCGGTTGTCATGGGCAAGCGCTCCAAGTAAGATAACCAGCTTTTTCATATGACATGGCAGACCGGAGGTATGACGCCGGTCTGTCTCTTATTTATATTATACCGCCGTTCGAGCCGGTATGTCAACATCGTATGTCAATGTTTAATAAAAATGAGACAAAAATGTATAAAATGATACATTACCCGAAGCTCTGTCTTTTTTTGCGGGAGGGGCTTTTTTTTCGTTTTATGGATTGATTTTCCGGATGATTTGCTGTATAATAATTATATACGGTAATGTGAAGGGGTAGTTCAGGATAATGGCAAACACACAGCAGATGACCGAGCTTATACGCGACGCGCTCTATTTTGAGCCGGACACCGTGCGCATAACGGTCAGCGACAGTCAGCATAACGGAAAGGTCTGGCAGCACACGCACGCTTTCTATGAGTTTGTGTATATAGACAAGGGATTTTCACTGCATTCATATAACGGCAAGACGTCGGTGCTGACGAGCGGGGACCTCTTCGCGATATTCCCGGGCGACGTCCATTCGTATAACAGCGCGTACCATACTTATCTCTACAACTGTCTTTTCTATCTCGAGGAGCTCGGCGACATGAAGGAAGAGATACTGCGCCTTCCCGGCATCGACTGGAACCACTCCGACCGGGCGAAGAACGGTTTTCTGCCTATAATCCGTGTAGGGCTCGCCGACCGCCGCGAGCTTGTCTCACTGCTCGAGCGGATGAGGTGGGAGCGCAGGTCGAAATCGGTCGGATGGGAGCTGAATCTCAAGGCTCTGCTGATAAATTTCCTGACTATGTACTCGAGACTTATAACCGAGAGCCGGGCGGCGGACACGGACGACTGCGGGATGTCCGCGCAGACCGACAGCCTTGTCAGCACAGGCGTCGCGGACGGACGCGGTTACTGCGGATATATCTACAGCGTCCTGAGATTTGTCGAGGAGAACTACATGAAGGACATAACCGGAAAGGACATAGCGGACAACGCGGGTCTGTCGCTCGACTATCTCTCGAAGCAGTTCAAGTCGGTGATGGCGATGACCCCGGCGGAATACGTGCGCAAGTTCCGGGTCGCGAAGTCGATGGACCTGCTCAAAACGACGGATATGTCGGTCGCGGAGATCGCCGAGGTGGTGGGGTTCAGCGACATAAGCCTCTACTCGAGGGTGTTCAAGCAGGTGATAGGCGTTTCCCCGGCGGCGTTCAGGAAGGAATAGGACAGACTTTACGGAGGGCGTACCGTGACTTATATCGGATACAGAAAAATGCTGCGGCGCGGCGGGAATCGCTATCTCACGCACTCGAGGCTCAATATATTCAAGCCGCTTATCGTGTTCTGGATTCTGTGGGCGGCGATATCGTTCATGCCGGTCGAGGGGTACTTCATGGTCATGCCGGCGGTGCTCGTCTTCTCGTGGATATGCGTGAAGGCTTGGTATGAGGTCGCGGCTTTTTCCGGGTATGACAGGCGGATGTATTTCGGGCTGAACGCGGCGCTCATCGTGGTTTTCCGCGTCATCGGCTCGTGTTTCAGCGGTCGGGTTTTCGACCTGCTTGTCAGATGGAGGATAATATATGAACTTTGAGCTTCTTTACCCGGACAGAGCATATCATGAGGAACTGCCGCCTGACCCGTCGTTTTCTGCGCTTCTTGCTGAGACCGGGCTCGCGGATTATCTGCCGCGGGACGTCGCCGGGCTGTTTACTTCTGAGCCGGAAGTCATACGGTATCGTTCGGGGCTGATATGTGAGCTTTCAGAGAACGAAAAGCTTCTCGCGGCGGTCGATACTTTAGCGAAGCTGTCGGCGGAGTTTTCTGAGACGGCGTCGCATCTGCGGCTCTCATCACGGGAGAATCCTGTGCATCTTCTGGTCGAGTCTGCGAGCGCGTACGTGCGGTTTGTCGAGGAGGCGTCCGAAGCCTTTCAGAACGTCGGTGACATCGGGAACACGGCGCTGTCGGCGATAGCGTCCGGACTCGCGGAGGACAGAAGGTCGCGGGAGTTTCAGGAGCTCAGAAAGAATCTCACCCGCGCGAAAGTCGATCTTCTTCACGCCCGGAGCATGACCATCGGCGTCAATCTGGGCGGCGACCTGAAGCCTGTCGAGGCGGGCGTCGTGTCGATAAACAGCGAACCTTTCCTGTCGGACAACGTGATAGACAGACTGATGCGGCTCGATTTTGACAAGGGCGGGTTTCACTGCATAGCTCCGCTGTCGGCGGCTGAGAAGACGCTCGATTACGAGGAGCGCCTGCGGCTTGACGGAGCTGTGACGGCGGCGGTCGAAAAGCTGTGCTCGGAGTCGCTGAAGCGCGCGGTGAGACGTTTTTCGGCGCACACGGCGAAAAAACTCAGTGTGTATCTGCGCCTCGGGCGGGAGGCGGAGTTCCTGAGCGGCGCCTGCGGGCTTATCATGAGGCTCCGGAAGATCGGGATGAACTGCACGCGCGCCGAGGTGACTGACGGCGAGTACTCGCTGAAAGGTCTTTACGACCCGGCGCTCGCGCTGATATATGGTGATACGGCGAATGATTGGTTTGTCGCGAATGATATCACGTTCGATGATAGCGGAAAAATCTATATCCTGACAGGTCCGAACAGCGGCGGAAAGACGGTGTTCCTGCGGGCTCTCGAGGCGTCGCAGGTGATGTTCCGGCTCGGTCTGCCGGTTCCTGCTGTGTCTGCAAAAATGCCTGTTGTCGGGAATGTTCTCACCCTTTTCCCGCGCGGGGAGACGGCGGGGAATATGTCCGGCAGGCTCGAGGAGGAGTGCCGTTCGGCGGCGGATATGCTTGACAGGTGTCATTCTGACAGTCTTGTTCTGTGCGACGAGATGTTTTCCTCGACGGGCGCGGCGGATGGCGTCCAGCTCGCGGTCGGCGTTCTCTCGCGGCTCGGAAAAATCGGTTGCAGGTGTGTGTTCTCGACGCATCTTTCCGGTCTCGGGGAAAGGCTCGCGGATACTGACGGCGTCGATACGCTCTCGGCAGAGCTTGATAACGGACAGAGGACATACAGGATACTTCGCGGTGAGACTGAGACAAAGAGCGACGCGCTCACTATAGCTCAAAAATACAGGCTCGGAAAATAAAAAAATTATTTTAATTTCCAAAAAACTATTGACATGTGTAGTGTTTTGATGTATAATATTATTGAATATATCGGTCGGAATTGTTACTGACCGGAAGAATGGAGAAGAACATCATGAGAAGAAAAAAAGATTTCACGAAGCTGCCTGAGTCGGAGCTTCAGATCATGCAGCTCATCTGGGACATGGACAAGAAGGGCGTCAAGGACATTCACGCGGGCGCTCTGCTTGCGGCTTATCCGGACCAGATCGGGCATCTTGCTCTGACAACCGTCCTGACCCTCATTTCGAGACTCCAGATGAAGGGCTTCATTGACCTTGAGAAGCACGGACGCGCGAACTGCGCCATCGTCCTTGCCGACGAGAACGAGTACAAGCGCCGCGCGGCGAAGGATTTTGTAGAGACTGTCTACAAGAACAACACGAAGGGACTTATCTCCGCACTCTACAGCGATGGGATCCTCTCGGAAGACGATATCGCGGACCTGAGAAAAGAGATAGACGCCGACAAGAAATAAAGGCGGTGCGGCGGTGTTCGGTTTTGTTCTGAGCCTTGTCGTTCTGTCGATAACCTTTTCGCTGCTTTCCGGGGCGGCGTTCCTGTGGCGGAGGACTGTTCTGCGCGGCAGGGAGGGGCTTATGTGCCCGATCTGGATAATAGTGCTCGTCGTTTCGGTCGTGCCGCTGAGGTTCAACATGAACGGAACCACGGTCGCCGCCGCGCTTATGGGCGCTGACAGGCATGACACTGTCGCGGATGACGCTGCCCCGGATACCGGAAATGAGATCGCCGGTATGTCTGACGTCGGGGACGGCTCTGACAATGTGAAGAGTGAGTCTGTCATCATGATGCGCGCCAGAAAGCTGCTCGCGGTCGCCGCGGGGCAGGCTGAGACGATTTCGTCGGCTCTCTGTATTCTGTGGCTTGTCGGCGCGGTCGTGCAGTTTGCGTCGTCGGTGAACGGGTGCTTTGAGGTCGGGAGGCTTCTCGACTCGGCATCCATGCCGGCGCTTGACCGGCGGGTTTTAAGGCTGCTCGGCGAGTGCCGTGAGCGCCTTGGCGTCAGGGCTAAGGTCAGACTGCGCGTTTTCGTCGACGACGCGATCTGCTCGCCGTGCGTGAGGGGTTGTCTGAGACCGTGTATCTATCTTGACCCCGGATGCCTTGAGCTTTCCGACGAGGAGCTCACCTGTGTTCTCTCGCATGAGCTTATGCACGTGCGGAGATATGATATGCTGATGAAGCTGCTCTGTGTTTTCGTGACGTCGGTGCACTGGATGAACCCTTCGTCGAAGAGCGTGCGCAGAGCCGTGTATGATGACATTGAGCTCGCCTGCGACTATGGTGTCGTCCGTGTTTACGGCAGCGGGATAAGCCGCGTCTATATGAAGACGATACTTGACTTTGCCGAGCGTTTTTCCGGGCGGACCAGGCTTGTCGGCGCGGAGGGGATGAACGGCGGGCTGTTCCTGTCTGACAGGGGCGGGGCGGCGTTTCTGAGGAAACGGTACGCTAACATGAAGAATTGCCGTGCCGCCGGTGGTTTTACCGCCGCGGCGGTGGTGTTCGCGATGTTTTCGGTCGCTGTGAACGCTTCGGCTCTGACGCCGTGTTCGGGGATAAATCCGGGTATGTTCGCGGGGGCTATAGCGCTGTCGGAGCCGCTTGACTGCATGGTGCGCGCGTATTACGGGCTCGGACCGGAGGATCACATCACTCCTGGGATGGTTGACGGGATAACGAGTCTCGTCATATCGACCGAGAAGTACAACGACAGTTTTTACATAAGCTTTGAGGTGAACGGCGAGTCCGGCTACGCATCCGCGGTTCCGTCGAGGATAACTGACGGTTACTGGGACGGGATGGTCAGACCGGCGCTTGAAAACGACGACTCGAACGCCGCCGTGAAGATGAACGCGTTCTATACCTGCCGTGATATAAACGAACCGAAGTTGACAGAGCGTGCCGTCGAGGAGCTGTTGGTGTCGTACCCGGAGCTCGGGACGAGGAAGAAGGTTTACTATTTCGACCCGTACGCGAGCAGGCGGGAAGTTGACATGATCTGCGCGATTATGGACAGACTCGGGATTGCCGGCGTGTGGGAGACTGATTCACCGGAATTTGACGCGTCGTCGCTTGTTTACTTCTCGAATCTTGAGGAGGTCAGGTTTGAGGGGATGACACCCGTGAACTGCGAGCTTGACGGAGTGGATATAGTTATAAACGAATAACCGTTATAAACGAATAACCCGCGGCGGATTGAATCTGCCATGAGAAAGGGCTGTCGGAAGAGGCTGAGCGTCTCGGGACCGGCGGCTCTTTTTTTTCTTTGCGAATAATGGCATCCTGAACACGTGAACACAATGTACACGGTGAACACGGTGAATACACCCCCCCCTACATAAAAATCTTAGCGTTTCACTTCTGGCACAATAGCATGAAAATCACTATAAATACCACCCCCCTGTAATATTCAGACTTTATTCATAAATTTCATTCCCGCGAAGTTTATTCCTTTTCTCCGGAGAAAACAGAAGGCTCAGAGTCATCGCCGGATGCCCGGGAAGCGAGTGATATGCGGCTGAGAGCTGTTGATCCGGGTTGAGGCGGATGTGTTTCTCTTGTTCTTTATCGGGGGAAGTGGATTTTGTTGAAGGATGGAGACGTTCAGAGAAGAGTGAAGAGTTTTCAGGGGGGGTGGATTCGCCGTGTTCAGCGTGTTCAGGATGTTCAAAAAATAAATATGTCCCAGACGAAACCCCAACAACAAAATATTAAAAT
>URCP01000050.1 GCA_900546315.1 uncultured Eubacteriales bacterium | reverse complement strand
TTCTCTATTATTCAGTTTTTGTTCACAATCATGCCGACATGACCGGATTTATCGGAGTCGCCATTCCCGGCTTCATGCCCCTGAAGCCGCGGACGTACTTGTACCCGCAGCGCACCTGAGCGTATGTAAGTCCGTACTCATGGCAGTGCGCCCGGAGATAGCTTATCACGCGCTTCTTGTCGGTCGCCTCCACGGCGTTGTCGTCGCACCAGCACTTATAGATGTTGTAGAACTCCCTCGAGGTTATCTCGCCTTCCGGGTCGAAGGTGAACGAGCCTTTTGACCGTAAGAAGCTCACGACGTTGTTCGCCTCGTCCATCGCGGACATTATCGCCGTCTTCGACTTGTCGCTGACCGTGAAGTGGAAGTTATTCTTCTTCAGCCTGTAAAGCCCTCTGAGCGCCCACATGGCGATCTGGTCCCGCTCTGCTCTGAGCTTCTTCGAGAGGAACGGGTCGTCAATCCTGTCCTTCGGTCTCGGCTTTGTCATGAGGATGAGCTGGCGCCGGAAGAAACCGTAGCTGTCGTCGTTCGCGGACTTCAGGTACCCGTTGCTGAACGCCATCAGGCGGCAGTACATCAGACCCTGATAGGATTGCTGTCCCTTCTTCTCGAGATCCATCAGTCCCTCTGCCGTTATGACCGCCTTCAGGCTGTTCGTGGTCGGGAGCTGTTCTATGCGCATATCGTCGTCGACCATGAGGAGCTTATGCTCGAGGTCGGCTTTCGCGAAGGAGTTTGTCTCGAGCTTCGGGATGCTTCCGTTATTCATGTTGTCGCCGAGAATTTCCTTCATCACGACGCCGATTCTTGACTTTCCCTCACCGCCGTTGCCTATGATGAGGAGCATCTTCTGTGCCGCCGTCGAGGATATCAGGCAGTACCCCATGTACTCCTGCAAAGTGTCGACGTCATACGGTTCCAGAAGCTCGTTCACGAACCTCATCCAGTTCTCGGGGACTTTCGCGTCATCGCCTGTGTATACCACCGGAAGTCTGTTCCGGCAGAAGAGCTTCTCTTCCGTCCAGCTGCTGTCCGAGATACCCAGCGTGCCGTTCGCGAAATTGATCAGGTCCTCGTCAACCAGAAGCTCGTCCGCGCGAGCCTCAATCTTCAGATTCTCGACGATATTGCCAGCCGTCTGAGCCGGATAGCTGCACACATGGTGCTTGATCATGTCGTAGACCTCAGCCCTGATATTCTGAGCCGGGCAATACCCATCCGGTGTGAAGAACGTACCGTTAATACACCTCAGCTCATGCGTTTTCAGGTACTCCTGACAAAAAACGGTAGTGTTGATGCTTTTACCGTTCCACCAGGGGGGCTGAGCCCCCCGGGCAGAGTCAAGGTTTCCTTCTGCGCCGGATGAAGCTCCTGCCACATCAGACATAGTGCGTCGAGCCGGCGAGCCGCCGGTGGCAGAGTCAAGGTTTCTTTGCGGGTCGGATGAAGCTCCTGCCACATCAGACATAGTGCGTCGGGAAAGGTTCTTCTTTCCCGCGGGTCTTCCGGTGCTGACCTTTGGTCTGCCAAGATTCGGGTCAGGCTGGGAGTTCAGGAATGCCTCTCGCTTCTCCTTGTCCTCGTCGCGCATTGTGTAAACGACCTCCGGTTCAGCCGTGTACCAGTCGTCCGATGGGTTGAAAGTCTTGCCGGATGAAGTTTGTGCCTCATCAGACACAGCGCGTCGGGAAGCTGAATTCTGTCCGGCTCTCACGAACGCCTCCCGCCTGTCCTTGTCAAGGATTCCTCCCTGCTTCTCGTCGTCGAACATGGACGCGACGTCCGGCGCCGTGGTCTGCCACTGTCTGACAGGCTCCTCGAATATCACGCCGTCCTCTTCCGGCGGAATGAAGTTCTCGAACTCGTAGGTCACCGGAATCCCCGGGTGAAGTTTTGTTTCTGCCATCTTATGCCTCTTTCCGAGTTCAGACGAAATTTAAGCTGTTCAGCTTTTCTGAACTCTGTGAGTATATTATAGCATAACCGAACGTGTCACCGCTTGTCAGGGTGTATCAGAAAGTGTCAGGATTTTCAACAAAGTTCCGGGCGATACGATACTATACTTTGTAAGCAAATGTTAATAGTGTATGAAGTGTCAGAATATATGACGTGATTACAGATGTGAACAGAAACTGAATAATAGAGAAACAGAGAGGGGGGTGGTATTTACCCCCCTCTGTCATGACAATATGCCAGAGAACAAACAGAAAAGAGACTGTCACGAGCGGCAGTCCCTTCTCTTTCTACAGCATCCTCTTCAGCGCGTCCCACGCGATATCGGCGTAGAACCTGTGACCTTCCGGACCGATTACGTGGGCTATGCTGTCAGACATCCCGAGCGCGTCGTATACGCGTTTCGCGTCGGCGACCATCCTCTTCGCCCCGTCAAGCGGGAATATCGGGTCAAGAGCGCCGGAGACGACCACGAGCTTTTTCGGAGCCGCGAGCGCCAGTAGCTCACCCATGTCGAAGTATCTGAGAATCCCCGGAACATAGTTGCAGGCGCAGTGCCGCATAGCCCCGATCGAACCCGCGAAGGTCGAGACCGCGCAGGACGGAACGGCTCCCGCGAGCCTCTTCTCGAGCGCCGCCGCGTAAACAGACGTCGTGCCGCCGCCGGAGTTGCCCATCACGTATATCGCTCTCTTGTCGACGATATCCGCAAAGTCAGAGATAAGCGTGTCGACACAGCGCATGACGTCCCAGACCCGCTCGCCTATGACGGTTCTGCCGATGAGGAGGTCAGCCATAGCCGGTTCAAAGCACTGAGGTCCGTTCTCGTTCCCGCCGCACTCGCCGAAATCCCGCTGTTCGAGGGCTATCGCGGCAAAGCCTTCCCTCACGGCGCGGACACAGAAGTCGCGGTCTCCGTCGACTGTTTCTCCCGGATATTTCGTGCGCCCGAGCGATATGTGCATACCCATGCTGTGTCCCTGAAGGGCTATTACCGTCGGGAGAGGCTTCGCGGCGTTCTTCGGTATGAGAAGGTGGCACGGGACATAGTAGCCGGGCTCGCTCTGGAACCTGAAGCGTATCTCGCGGAATTCCGGCTCTTCTCTGTCGTATTCGGTGACGACGTCACGCTCGGCGGTTATCATGTAGTCGAGCCCCAGAAGCTCAGACAGCCTGTCCCGCGCGAGCGACTGCCACTCGAGAATCGGCACGATGCCGTTCCAGCGCATCGAGGGCTTTCTGTTCGCGAGGAGCTTTTTTGTGTATTCGTAGGGTGTCATATATATCATTCCTTTCATCAGGCGCTTTATTGTATCCGCCCGCTGTTGTCTTCGCATAAGTTTATCACATAAAAGCCCGCCTGTCAAGTCCCGCCGCGAAAAAAAAGTGAAAATACCGTCCGTTTTTCTATTGACAAGCGCCGCCCGGCATGGTATCATAGTGTTGAATATACGATATACGAATGGGGGACTGAAGATGGACAAATACCTTGTACACGAAATACTTCCGGCGGAGGGAAACCCGAGAAACGGAGAGGGCTCTTTCCTGCGCGCGCCGGACGGTGACATTCTCTTCGCCTACGGACGCTTCACGGGAGGAACGGGCGACGACGAGGCGTGCGATATCGCCATGATACGCTCACATGACGGAGTGGTTTTCGGTGAACCGGAGATTATCGCGCAGGCTGAGGATTTCGGCGTCGGGAATATCATGAGCGTTTCGGGGCTGACACTTCCGGATGGAAGGATTTGTTTCTGGTTCCTGATAAAGGAGAACGACGGAACGTCAACGCTCGGGAGAACAATGTCAACCGACGGGAAGAGCTTCATGGCGGAGAGGTGCGAGTGTCTGTTCCCGCGGGAATACTATGTCGTCAATAACGACCGTTTTGAGATAATGAGCGATGGAAGAATAGCGGTTCCGGCGGCGTCGCACAGGAAGACCTTCGCTCCGGACGGACGCCTTGTACGCTTTGAGGGGAACGCGGAGCTGACGGTTTTCGTCTCTGACGACGGGTACACGTTCCGGGAGGCGGGCGCGAGGTGCGCTCTGCCGTCTTATCCTTTCAACCGCCATGCCGCCATACAGGAGCCGGGGATATATGAGCGTCCGGACGGTGTCGTCGTGATGTGGGCGAGAACTACGCTTGGCTCACAGTATATGTGCGCGTCGATTGACAGAATGCGCTCGTTCACTGTCCCGGGACCGTCTGAGTTCACGTCGCCCTGTTCGCCGATGGAGATATATCAGGCTGACGGGAGGATGTTCGCGGCGTACAACCCGATACCGAACTACAACGGGCGCTGTGAAGGCTTCGGCTCTGACAGAACGCCGCTTGTCATACGTGTTTCGGAGGATGGAGGACAGAGCTTCGGCGGACTGAATGTGATAGGAGAGGACCCTGAGCGCGGATACTGCTACCCGGCGATGTTCGTGTCGGATAGGCATCTGCTTTTATCTGTGTGCAGGGGCAGACGCGACAGGTGTCTGACAGAGACCGGAATCTACAGGATACCGCTTGGCGGGCTTATCTGATAAATCAGCCAGAAAAACCATGCCCGGATAACGGAAATTTTTCTCCGAATTTTCAATAAACAGTAGACAACCGGGTGAAAATATGATATAATTATAAATTACAGAGATGATAACGTATGGCAGACGAAAGGAGAGAGCTGTTTGCGTGAGATACTGATAATAGCCGGGTGCATTGCCGCGATAGTCGGGGCGGAAAAGCTGATAAGAAAGCTGACGGCCGGCGACGCCGATGAGGATAGGAAAAAGGACAGGATACTTGTGCCGGATGATGACGACGGGATAGAGAAGGCGTATATATGCAGTCTCGTTCAGGTAGAAGAGCTCGGCGGAGACGACCTCTCGTCGTTCAGGGTCGAGAAGCTCCATCCGGCGGCGGGGAATCTTCCGGCAGAAGCCGAGATAATATCTCTCGCGCCCGGAAGATACCGTCTGAGGGCGCACCGTCACGGATTTCCCGAAGAAACGTCGGAGATCACGATAAGCGTTGAGACGGGGAAGTACTACACGCTGTCGGAAGATGGCGGAAGGCTCGTTTTCTCAGAGACGACGTATGACGGAGGGGACGCGGATGCTTGACGTATGTCGTGTGGCAACAGGCTCGATGCGCGTGAACTGCTATATACTTGGGGACAGAGCGACAGGTCTCGGAGCGATAGTTGATCCGGGCGGAGAGACGCCTGAGAACGGGTCGGACATAATTCTGCGCGAGTGCGGGAAGATGGGTGTGAAAGTATCGGTTATCCTGCTGACGCACGCGCATTTCGATCATATACTGTCGCTTGAGCGTGTCAGGAAGGCGACAGGCGCTCCGCTTGCCGCTCACAGGTATGACGCGCCGGCGCTCGCCGATCCGTCGATATCGTATATGTCTCAGTACGCGGGAAAGAACTCGCCTGAGGAGCCGCCGGAGCGCCTGCTCGATGACGGGGACACGATAACTATCGGAGAATCTGTTCTGCGCGTCATGCACACACCTGGACACACACCGGGTTCTGTTATCTATATTTCGGAAGAACCTCGCTTCATACTGTCCGGAGACACGCTGTTCGCGGGCTCGGTCGGAAGGTGCGACCTTTTCGGCGGGGATGAGGAGGCGCTTCATGAGTCGCTTGAAAGGATAAAGGCTCTTTCCGGAAACTACACGGTTCTCCCCGGTCACGGCGGGAGCACCGATCTCCAGCGCGAGCGCGCTGACAATATTTTTCTCAGATAAACAACGAAAGGAAACATATATGGACTACAAATATTTAGCTGACCTTCTTTTCCCGAACGTCACGATGACCCCCGAGGAGGCAGAGGCGAAGTACCCGCCGAGAAATCTTCCTGAGGGAGCGAAAGTCACGAGATTCGCGCCGAGCCCGACCGGCTTCGTTCACTTTGGCGGAATGTATCAGGCTGTCGTCGACTATATGCTCGCGCACCAGAGCGGAGGAGTATTCTTCCTCAGAATCGAGGACACGGACGGCAAGCGTGAGATCGACGGCGCGGTCGAGGCGCTCATAAACACGCTGAAATACTACGGCATGGACTATGACGAGGGAATGATGCTCGAGGACGGAAAGCTCGTCGAGAAAGGCGATTACGGTCCCTACAAGCAGTCAGAGCGCGCGGATCTCTACGCCGTCTTCGCGAAGAAGCTTGTATCGGAGGGGAAGGCTTACCCGTGCTTCACGACCGAGGAGGAGTACGAGGCTCTCCAGCAGGTCGACAAGAAGGCGGAGATAAAGAATATCGACTGGCACACCGCGGCGGCTGAGAAGCGCGCGGCAATGCTCAAGGGGCGCGAGTTCACTACCAGGGAGGTAGAGGAGCACCTGAAAAATCACGATCCCTTTGTCATCCGCATTTTAGCCGACGGCGACCCGGAGAAGAAGACGAAGTTCACAGATCAGGTAAAGGGCACGCTCGAGGTTCCGGAGAACGACGAGGATTTCGTGCTTCTCAAATCCGACGGCATCCCGACCTATCATTTCGCGCACGCTGTCGACGATCATCTGATGAAGACCACGCACGTTGTCCGCGGAGAGGACTGGCTCCCGAGTCTTCCGAAGCATATTCAGCTCTTCCGCTATCTCGGTTTCAGAATGCCGAAGTTCCTCCACACCGCTCAGATTCTCAAGACCGACGAGAACGGCAACAAGAAGAAGCTCTCAAAGCGGGATATGGGCGCGAAGATGGACGACTACACCGCGCTCGGATACTCGACGAATGTGGTCTGGGAGTACCTGCTGACGCTGCTGAACTCGAACTACGAGGAGTGGAGGGCGCAGAACCCGGCGACGCCCTTCCGCGATTTCCCGTTCAGCATAAAGAAGATGGCGGTGGCGGGCTGTCTGTTCGATTTCGACAAGTTAAACGACGTAGCGAAGAATGTCGTCTGCCGGATGAGCGCCGGTGAAGTCTACGACAACACTCTGTCCTGGGCGAAGACCTACGACCCTGATTTCGCGAAGGTGCTCGAGAGAGAGCCGGAGACGGCAAAAGCCGCTCTCGCAATCGGTCGCGGAGGCGCTAAGCCCCGCAAGGACATCGGACGCTGGGACGAGGTCAAGGGTTATATGGGCTTCATGTTCGACGAGTATTTCGAGCTTATCGACGAGATTCCCGGGAAGTTCTCAAAGGACGACGTCAGAGCGGCGCTCACGAAGTATACAGAAGTCTACGACGAGAAGGACGACCAGACGACCTGGTTCGACAAGATAAAAGCAATCGCGGCTGAACTCGGCTACGCTCCCGAGACAAAGCTCTGGAAGAAGAATCCCGACGAGTACAAGGGGCACGTCGGAGACATCAGCATGTTCCTCCGCGTCGCGGTCACAGGCAAGGCAAGCTCGCCGGATATGTACGAGGTCATGAGGATTCTCGGACGCGGGAAGGTTGTCTCGCGCATCAAGGCTTACATTGAGAAAATCTGAGGAGTAACGAAAATGATTGAAGCATCGAATTTCATCGAGGAATTCATAAACGAAGACCTCGCCGAGGGCAAGGTCGGGACGGTTCACACGCGCTTTCCGCCCGAGCCGAACGGCTATCTGCACATCGGTCACTGCAAGGCGCTTGTCATCGACTTCGGCACGGCGAAGAAGTACGGCGGACTCTGCAATCTCCGCATGGACGACACCAACCCCGCAAAGGAGGACACCGAGTACGTCGACGCCATCAAGGAGGACATTCACTGGCTCGGCTTTGACTGGGGAGACAGGTTCTTCTACGGCTCGGACTACTTCGAAAAGGACTACGAGTACGCGGTTGAGCTCATAAAGAAGGGACTCGCCTATGTATGCGAGCTGACCGCCGACCAGATGGAGGAGTACCGCGGAGACCTCACTCACCCGGCGAGATCGCCCTGGCGCGAGAGACCGATCGAGGAGAGCCTCGACCTCTTTGAGCGCATGAAAAACGGCGAGTTCCCGGACGGAAAATACACGCTGAGAGCGAAGATTGACCTCGAGTCCGGAAACTTCTGGATGCGCGACCCGGTCATCTACAGAATAAAGCACGCGAGCCATCACAGATACGGCACGAAATGGTGCATCTATCCGACCTACGATTTCGCGCACCCGATACAGGACGCTCTCGAGGGCATCACGCATTCGCTCTGCTCGCTCGAGTTCGAGATTCACCGCCCGCTCTATAACTGGGTCGTGGAGCACGTCAGCGTGCCGTCGAAGCCGCGTCAGATAGAGTTCGCGAGACTCAACATCACCTATACCGTCCTGTCGAAGAGATTCCTGCGTTCGCTTGTCGAGAGCGGCAAGGTAGACGGCTGGGACGACCCGCGTATGCCCACTCTGAGAGGTCTCAGACGCCGCGGATTCACCGGTGAGTCTATAGTTGACTTCATAACGAAGGTGGGAGTGTCGAAGGCGGACAGCCTTGTCGATATAAGGTTCCTTGACGCCTGCATCCGCGACGAGCTGAACGAGATTGCCCCGAGACGCGTCGCCGTGCTGAACCCGATAAAGGTTGTGGTTGACAACTATCCGGAAGGTAAGGAGGAGTTCTTCGAGCTCCCGAACCACCCGCAGAAGCCGGAGATGGGCACGAGAAAGCTGAAATTCACCCGCGAGATCTATATAGACGCGGAGGACTTCGCCGAGGTTCCGCCTCCGAAGTTCTTCAGAATGAAGCCGGACGGAGAGGTCAGGCTGATGGGCGGCTACATCGTGAAATGCACAGGAGTCGAGAAGAACCCGGACGGCACGATAAAGGAGATCCACTGCACGGCGGACCTCGAGACCGGAAACGGAAATCCCGCGGACGGCAGGAAGATCAAGGGCACCATCCACTGGCTGAGCGCGTCCGACGCGATAGACTCGACCGTTATCCTCTACAATAACCTTCTGACTCTCGAGGAGCCGTCGAAGCTGCCGGAGGGGAAGGAGTATTCGGATTACCTGAATCCCGAGTCGAGGATTGTCCTTAACGGCTGTAAGTTAGAGCCGTCGCTCGCCGACGCTAAGCCTGGTGAGAAGTTCCAGTTCGTGCGCACCGGTTATTTCTGTGTCGACACGAAGGAGCCGGGTGTCTTCAACCGCACCGTCACGCTGAAGGACGGCTTCAAGCCCGCGAAGTAAGTCATAGAATCACATGAAATTGCTCGTGCGGAAGGATATAAGCACCGCGCGGGCAGATATATAGCTGAGGAGAATAAGAATGTCACAGAAGATAAACACAATCTGCGTGCAGGGCGGCTACACACCGAAGAACGGCGAGCCGCGCATCCTGCCTATCTACCAGTCGACGACCTACAAATACGACTCCATCGAGCAGATGGGGCGTCTGTTCGATCTTTCCGAGAGCGGCTATTTCTACACAAGGCTCCAGAACCCGACGAACGACGCGGTCGCGGCGAAGATATGCGCTCTTGAGGGCGGCGCGGCGGCTATGCTGACCTCTTCCGGTCAGGCGGCGACATTCTATTCGCTGTTCAATATCTGCGGCGCGGGAGATCATATTGTCGCGTCTTCCGCTATCTACGGCGGAAGCTTCAACCTCATTTCGGTGACTATGGCGAAGATGGGCATCGAGTCGACATTTGTCCATCCGGACTGCACCGCGGAGGAGCTCGCGGCTGCGTTCAGACCGAATACCAAGGTTGTGTTCGCCGAGACGCTCGCTAACCCGTCGCTTGTCGTTCTTGATATTGAGAAGTTCGCGTCCGCCGCTCATTCTCATGGCGTACCGCTGATTGTCGACAATACTTTCCCGACTCCGATAAACTGCCGTCCGTTCGAGTTTGGCGCGGATATCGTGACGCACTCCACCACGAAGTACATGGACGGTCACGCGGCGGCGGTCGGCGGGGCTATAGTCGACAGCGGAAATTTCGACTGGATGGCACACGCGGACAAGTATCCGGGTCTCTGCACTCCGGACGACTCCTATCACGGCGTCACGTACGCGAAGGATTTCGGCAAGGCGGGCTACATAACGAAGGCTACCGCGCAGCTGATGCGCGACCTCGGCTCAATACCGGCTCCGCAGAATTCGTTCATCCTGAATCTCGGGCTCGAGACGCTGGCGCTCAGGGTAGAAAGACATTGCTCCAACGCTCAGAAGGTCGCGGAGTTCCTCGAGAAGGACGAGAGAGTTTCGTGGGTCGAGTATCCGGGACTTGAGTCGAACAAGTATCACGCGCTCGCGATGAAGTATATGCCGCACGGAACCTCCGGCGTCATTTCCTTCGGTGTGAATGGCGGACGCGAGGCGGCGATGCGCTTCATGAACAGCCTGAAGCTCGGCGCGATTGTGACGCATGTAGCGGACGCGCGGACCTGTCTGCTCCACCCGGCGAGCACGACGCACAGGCAGATGACCGACGAGCAGCTTTTAGCCGCCGGCGTCACACCCGATCTTATCAGACTTTCGGTCGGCATCGAGGACGTGGACGACATTATCGCGGATATTGATTCGGCGCTTGGCAAGGCGTAAACTGACAGAAAAACCGGTTCACTGTGCTGGACCGGTTTTCGATTTCGCGGTTCGGATGCCCGACAAAAATGAGTATGGAGCCGCTATGTGAAAATTTTTTTGATATAACTCTGAAAATTTACAATTCTTTATAGCAATTTCCCGAAAAATATAGTATACTATAATTATAATGCCCTTATTATGATATCTGATTTGATTTTTCAGCGTGGTCGGTGCGGAAAAGGCGTCCGCGCCGGTGTCTTCGCGAAAGGAAAGGTTTGCTACAGATGAAACTTATAGATAAAGTATTCGGAACATACAGCCAGCGGCAGGTCAAGAAGATTCTTCCGCTCGTTGACAAGATAGATTCCCTCGGTCCCACATACAAGGCGATGAGCGACGAAGAGCTCCGCGGGATGACCGATAAATTCAAGGCGAGACTCGCCGGTATAGAGACGCTTGACGATATCCTCCCGGAGGCTTTCGCGGTCGCGAGAGAGGCGGCTGACCGCGTCCTCGGCAAGCGCCCGTTCCGCGTGCAGCTCATGGGCGGCATTATCCTGCATCAGGGTCGTATCGCCGAGATGAAGACAGGTGAGGGTAAAACCCTCGTCGCTACCCTTCCGGCATACCTCAACGCTCTCAAAGGAGAGGGCGTCCATATTGTCACGGTCAACGATTACCTCGCGCGCCGCGACAGTGAGGAGATGGGAAAGGTCTATGGCTTCCTCGGACTGACGACGGGTCTTGTCGTGCATGACCAGAGCCGCGAGGCGAAGCAGAGAGCTTATGCCGCTGATATCACCTACGGTACGAATAACGAGTTCGGCTTCGATTACCTGAGAGACAACATGGTAACATACAAGGAGCAGCTCGTACAGCGCGGACACGCTTTCGCGATCGTCGACGAGGTTGACTCGATACTCATAGACGAGGCGCGCACGCCGCTTATCATTTCGGGCGCGGGAGCGAAGTCGACCGACCTCTACGACAAGGCGGACAAATTTGTCAGAACCCTCAAGAAGTTCGTCATCAAGGAGCTTGACGACAAGGAACTCAACGAGGACATCGACGCGGATTACATTGTCGACGAGAAGGCGAAGAACGTCACCCTCACCCCGAGCGGAATCAAGAAGGCGGAGGAATATTTCGGTCTCGAGAACCTTTCCGACCCGGAGAACTCGACGATATCCCACCACATAAATCAGGCTATAAAGGCGCACGGCTCTATGATCCGCGACGTCAACTACATCGTCAAGGACGGCGAGGTTCTCATCGTCGATGAGTTCACCGGACGAGTCATGCCCGGCAGACGCTATTCTGACGGTCTGCATCAGGCGATTGAGGCGAAGGAGCACGTCAATATCCAGAAGGAGACGAAGACCCTCGCGACTATCACTTTCCAGAACTTCTTCCGTCTCTACAAGAAGCTGTCCGGTATGACCGGTACGGCGCTCACCGAGGAGAACGAGTTCCGCGAGATCTATTCGCTCGACGTCGTCGAGATTCCGACAAACCGTCCGATGATCAGAAAGGACCAGAGCGACGTCGTCTACAAGACGATGAACGGAAAGTACAACGCGATCGTCGAGCAGATCAAGAAGTGCCGCGAGAAGGGTCAGCCTGTCCTCGTCGGTACCGTTTCGATCGAGAAGTCGGAGGAGCTGTCGAAGAAGCTCAAGATGAACGGTATCCCGCACACTGTCCTCAACGCGAAGTACCACGAGAAGGAAGCGGAGATAGTTGCTCAGGCTGGCAAGTTCGGCTCAGTCACGATCTCGACCAACATGGCGGGACGCGGAACCGATATCATGCTCGGAGGAAACGCCGAGTTCCTCGCGAAGAGCGAACTCAGGAAGAACGGCTACGACGAGGCTGTGATAGCTCTCGCCACCGGTATGTCGAGCGACGTCGACGAGACGGTACTCGAGGCGCGCGCGAAGTACCGCGAAGCGCTCGCGAAATACAAGAAGGAGATCGAGCCTGAGGCTGAGAAGGTCCGCGCGGCGGGCGGTCTCTACATCCTCGGCACAGAGCGCCATGAGAGCCGCCGTATAGACAACCAGCTCCGCGGACGTTCCGGACGTCAGGGCGACCCCGGTGAGTCGAGATTCTTCCTCTCTCTCGAGGACGACCTCATGCGTCTGTTCGGAAGCGAGAGGGTCATGGGAGCCGTGGATAAGCTCGGACTTGAGGAGGATCAGCCGATTGACGCCGCTATCCTCTCGAACGCCATCGAGGGCGCTCAGAAGCGTCTTGAGGATCAGAACTTCCAGCGCAGAAAGACCGTCCTCAGCTACGACGACGTCATGAACCAGCAGAGAAACATAATCTACAAGCAGCGCCGCGAGGTGCTTGACGGCGCGGATATCAGCGGAACGGTTCACTCCATGGTCAACGAGACAATCGACTCGACGGTCGACCGCTTCACCGTTTCCGAGAATCCCGCGGAGTGGAATTTCGATGGGATACGCAATTATTTCTTCGGACTTCTCTGCGGCGCGGACGATTTCAAGTATGATGAAGAGGCTCTTAAGAAGCTCTCCCGCGACGACATAAAGAAGGTGCTCCATGAGCGCGCCGACGCTCTCTACGCTTCGAAGGAGAAGGTCTTCGGCGATCAGATGCGTGAGATAGAGCGTGTTGTCCTGCTCAGCGAGGTCGACACGAACTGGATGAACCACATCGACGCGATGGACGACCTCAGAGGCTCGATAGGTCTTCAGGCTTACGCTCAGCGCAGCCCGATCAACGAGTACAGACTCACCGGCGCGGATATGTTCGACGATATGGTGGCGCAGATCCGCGAGGACACGATGCGCATGATCCTGTCGGTGATGCCGCGTCCGCAGGCTGAGATAAAGCGTGAGGCGGTCGCCGAGGTGACAAGCGAGCAGGCGGAGGGAAAGACTATCCGCCCGGCGTCCGGTTCCGCCGCACAGAGCGGCGTTGTCAGCCCCGACGGAAAGACTGTGAAGAAGGTCGGCAGAAACGATCCCTGCCCCTGCGGAAGCGGAAAGAAATACAAGAAGTGCTGCGGCAGAGGGGACAACTCCGCCGAGTGACGACGTCTCCGCCTGTCCGCCGTTCCGGAATTCCGGCGGCGGAGGGTGGGGATACTCCCGGGAACATAAGGCTCCCGCGGTGATTATCGATTCTGCAAGGGAGATCAGATGGGCTTCGGATTACTGTTTATCGGATATTTTTTCTACCTGCCGCTGTCGTATAACGGGTTCGATCTGCTCCCGGATATCATAGGCGTGCTTATAATGTTCTCGGCGCTGAGAAGGCTGTCGTTCTACTGCCCGGGCAACCGGTTCTTCCGGCTCGCGAAGGTCATTCTGGTTCCGATGGGGGCGCTGTCGGTCGGTATGTTCGGGTGTCAGGCGGCGTCGGTCTCCGGCGCGCTGTCGGAGACGCTTGATAAGTGGCTGTATACGCCGCTGACGCTTGTCTACATAATCGCGATCGGCGTCTATCACGCGTTTCTGCTGCTCGGTATCTACACGCTCTCAAAGTCGGTTGAGCTGCCGAAGCTCGCGGCGCGGGCTGTGCGGGTGCTGTCGCTGACGGCTGTGTATTATCTTTTGCAGCTGCTCTCGTCTACCGGACTGCTCTCGAGGCTCGCGGATATGACGTCGCAGCCGAACGTGCTGCTGACCTACGCGAACGCGGCGGTGTATCTTGTCGGAGTCGTGTGGATGCTGCTCGTCTGGGCGCTGATATACGCATGCTATATGAAGATATGCCTTGAGGGCGACGAGGAGATGCCGTACCGCGACAATCTCTATGACCGCATCAAAGCGTATCTCGATTCAAAGAAACCAAAGAAAAAGTAAAAAAACGGCGGGAACGTCAGCGAGGAATCTCATCTGTCCGGAAAAGAAAAGGAATGAAAGGAAAGAATTCCCCGCGCAAGATGGAAACCGCATCAGACACGCTGCCGCAAAAAAAACAAAAAGGACAACAAATACATAAAAGCGCTGAAAGCCGCGTTCCCGGAGACTATCCCGATACTCACCGGCTTTCTGTTTCTCGGATTCACCTACGGCGTCTATATGAACGTCTCGGGGTTTCCGTTTCTTTACCCGATGATCATGAGCATGGTCATCTTCGCCGGGTCGGTCGAGTTCGTCACGGTGAGTATGCTGCTTTCGGGTTTTGACCCGCTTCAGTGCTTCCTTATGGCGCTGATGATCAACGCGAGACACATTTTCTACGGGCTCTCGATGCTCGACAAGTTTCGCGGGACCGGGAAGAAGAAATTCTACCTGATCTACGGTATGTGCGACGAGACTTTCTCGATAAACTACACGGCGGATATACCGGAGGGCGTCGACAAGGGGCTGTTCATGCTCTTCGTCACGCTTCTGAACCAGATATACTGGGTTTGTGGCGCGACGCTCGGCGGTATATTCGGGTCGGTCATAACATTTGATACAACCGGGCTTGATTTCGTCATGACGGCTATGTTCGTTGTTATCTTCCTCGAGCAGTGGATGAAGGATAAGAATCATGTCCCGGCGCTCGTCGGGCTCGCGGCGTCCGCGCTCTGCCTTGTGATATCCGGCGCGGATAACTTCGTCATCCCGTCGATGATCGTGATATTCGCGGTGCTGACCGTGATGAGACGTCCGCTTGAGGCGACCGGCGCGTTCGGAACGCCGCCATGCGAGAAAGGCGGCGCGAAATGACAATGACTCTGTCGCAGCAGATAATCACCATAGCGGCGGTCGCGCTCGCGACGATGCTCACGAGATTCCTGCCGTTTATCCTGTTCCCGGCGGGGAAAAAGACTCCGGCGTTCGTTTCATATATCGGAAAGGTCCTGCCGGCGGCGGTTTTCGGGCTTCTTGTCGTGTACTGCCTGAAGGGCGTTCATCCGTTCTCGTGGCCGTTCGGACTGCCGGAGCTGATAGCGGTCGCGGTTGTCGCGGTTCTGCACCTGAAATGGCGGCAGATGCTCGTGTCGATCGCGGGCGGAACGATAGTGTATATGCTGCTTGTACAGCTTGTTTTTTAGGTCTGATCTGAAATATTTCTGGAGGTCTGCCAATGAAAGAGAAATCTGGCGGCGAGGTATCGCTCGCGAAGAAAATGGGTATCGGAAGCCTCATCGCGTCCGCGGTGTTCTTCTTCAACCCGTGCATAAACATAATAGACCCGCTCCCGGATTTCTTCGGAGTGGTGCTGCTCATAAACGGGCTGCGCAAGTGGGGGGATCTGTGTCCCGGAATATCCGACGCGATACAGGGGCTTCAGAAGCTCAGGTGGCTGATGCTGCTCAAGATGCTTTTCATGGCGCTCGTTCCGGTTGTCGACGACACGTATGTGCTTATTTTCACGTTCGGTTTCGCGATACTGGAGCTTATCTATATGCTCCCGGCGATCGGGCGGATATTCGACGGCTTCGAGTATTTCGGCACGAGGTTCAACGGCAGGTCGGTGTACAGGGACTACAAGAACGTGCGCACGATCACCTTTATGTTCTTTATTGCGAAGAATGTCCTCGCTGTAATCCCTGAGCTCTGCTCGCTCTCGAGCTATGAGTATTCCGGATATGTCACGGCGGGCGTGCAGATAGATTTCGCGCGCTACAAGTACCCGCTGCTCGGCGTCGGCATATTCCTGACTGCGCTGACGGGCATACTCTGGCTCATCAGCATCATCCCGTACTGGAAGCGCATCGGGAACGACAAGGAATTCATGAAGAGGGTTTCCGATCAGTACGATCTCGAGGTCGGGAACGACATAGGTCTCGCGTTCAGGCGCGCGCTTTATACGGTTCTCGCGCTCATTACGGCGGCTCCGGTGTTCTTCCTCAATATGTGGTTCGATGGGATGAACGTCATTCCGAATTTCATCGGCGGTCTGCTTCTTGTCGCGGCGATGTGGAAGCTCTCGAAGTTCACGACCGACATAAAGCCGGCGAAGATCGTCTGCGTGGCGTTCACCGCGGTCTCGGCGGTGTCCTTCGCGGTTTCGACCGTGTTCTCGGCTCTGTTTGAGCTCGACAGCGTCTACAGGAACTTCGCGGCTTATGATCTCTATAATGTCTCGAGGATACTTTCAGCTGTTGAGTACGCTCTGATGCTTGCATCGGTGTTTATGGTAATTAAGCAGTTAAGGCGCGTCATTATAATGCACCTTGGTCCTGACCCTGACACAAGTGACAGACGGCTCATCGACATCTATACGGCACAGCAGCGCGAGCTTGACAGACGGTACGTAGTGGCGTTCGTTCTGTTCGTTGTCGTTTTTGTGCTGAATATTGTCTACCTCATGTTCCGCGCGGACATCGACTTCGGCGCGCCGCAGTTCTGGCTCGTGCCTTTCCTCGCGAACGGCATATGGTGGATATACATGAAGAGCGTCAACGACCAGCTTTACTCGCAGGTCGAGTACAAATATATGTGACTTTGATCCGGCGCGACAGCTGTCCCGCTGGAATCCAAACTCAGAAATATCTTTCATCGAAAGGAATGAAATAATGAAAGACATAATAACGGAACTTTGTGACCCGTCCGCCGAATACCGCGGACACCCCTTCTGGTCCTGGAACGACAAGCTCGATCCGGACACTCTCCGTGAGCAGATACGCGAGATGAAGCGTGTCGGGCTCGGCGGATATTTCATGCACGCGCGCGGAGGACTCATCACCGAGTATCTGTCCGACGACTGGTTCGACTGCATAAACGCCTGCGTCGACGAGGGAAAGAAGACAGGGATGGAATCCTGGAGCTATGACGAGAACGGCTGGCCGAGCGGATTCGGCGGCGGAATCGTGTCGGGCATGGGCGACAGATATCATGTCCGCTGGCTCGAGCTGCACAAGTACGAGGCGACGACTCCGGAGGGCAAACTGCTCGGTTTCTACGGAATATCGAAGGACGGCTGCCGTTTCCTCGGCATGAAGATACGCGCCGCAAAGAGCGCCGCGAGAGCGGATGAGGAGATCTATTACATGGTTCACGAGAAGAACGCGGACTATGTCGATATCCTGAACCCCGCCGTCGTCAAGGCGTTTCTCAAATGCACCTATGAGGTATATAAGAAAAAGCTCGGCGAGGATTTCGGCGGGGCGTCGATGCCCGGCTTCTTCACCGACGAGCCGCAGTTCGCGAGGTGCAAGATACCGTGGTCTTATGTAATGGAGAAGGAATTCGAGAAGACCAACGGCTACAGTCCGATAGAAAAGCTCCCGCTGCTCTTTGTCGAGCGCGAGGGGTATGAGAAGTTCCGCTTCGATTTCTGGAGAGTCGTCAGCCGTCTCTATACTGAGTCCTTCGGCAAGCAGATTTATGATTGGTGCGAGAAGCACAACTGCAAGTTCACAGGGCACGCGATGATGGAGGACAGCCTCTATTGTCAGATGGCGTGCACCGCCGGCGTCATGCCGCTCTATGAGTATATGCACATCCCGGGAATGGACTGGCTCGGCCGCGGCATAGCGTCGCCGCTCATCCCGAAGCAGGTCGGCTCGGCGGCAAAGCAGCTCGGCAAGAAGCACGTTCTCTCCGAGACCTACGCGTGCTGCGGCTGGGACGTCAGCTTCGAGGAGCTCAAGTGGATCGCCGAGTGGCAGTACCTGAACGGCATCAACTTCATGTGCCAGCACCTTGAGGGCTACTCGATAAGAGGTCTCAGGAAGCGCGACTATCCGCCGTCCATGTTCTATCAGTCCCCGTGGTGGGACGACTACAAGGCGTTCAACGACTATTTCGCGCGCCTTGGAAAGCTCTGCGCTGACTCTGACGAAGAAGCCGAAGTCCTTCTCATTCACCCGATGCACACCGGATATATCGCGTACAACGGCACCAACAGCGCCGAGGTGCAGAAGTTCGACCGCGACCTTCTCCGCGCTCTCGATATTCTCTCCGGAAACCACATCGGCTATCATCTCGGCGACGAGTGCATACTCGCCGGACACGGCTCGGTCGAAGGGAAGACCTTCAAGGTCGGTCTGTGCTCGTATAAGTATGTCATGATCCCATCGATGCTCACCCTTGACGCGAAGACCTTTGAACTTCTGAAGGAATTCGCCGCGAACGGCGGAAAGATCTGGTCGCTCGGAGACAAGCCGACAATGGTCGACGGCGCTCACTCGGACGAGCTCTGCGAGTTCATGAATGACATAGAGTCCATGCCGGTCTATGACGGCGAACTGCTCGTCACGGCTCTGACCTCTCTCGGCATAAAGAAGCTCACCGTGTCCGACAAGAACGGCGAGATCGGCTCGATTCACTGCCGCGTCAATCTCCTTGAAAACGGAAACAAGGCGTATTTCTTCCAGAACCACGACAAAGAGCACGGCTATGACGCGAAGATCATCCTTCCGGACGCTTCCTCCGCTGTCATCCTCGACCTCGTCGACATGAGCGTCAGAAAGCCCGACACACTTGACGGCGCGAAGACCACGCTCTATATGCACTTTGAGCCGATGAAATCGTATGTTGTCCTGACCGGAAACGATCTTCCGGAAGTCACGGTCAAGGAAAAGTCCGCTCTCGTCCTCCCGCTCGGTCACGACTGGGAAGTCGAAAACGCGGACGACAACCAGCTCACGCTCGACACTTGCAGCTATATTCTCGGCGAAGAATCCGAGACGAATACATGGTCAGAGCCGCTGAATATTCTCGACATAATGGAGCGCCTCCTCGCCGCCCGCGCGAACGACAAGATCAAACTCCGCTTCACCTTCAACATCGACCGTTCCGCGAAGATAACCGCCATCCGCCGGATGAAACTCGTCTCCGAGCTCACGGACGACTTCACGATCACCGTGAACGGCTCCGCCCTCACCTACGACGGCAAATCATGGTGGAAGGACAAGACCTTCAAATCCTTCGACATCCGCGACAAAGTAAAAACCGGTGAAAACGAAATCATAGTAGAAGGCTCCTTCTATCAGCGCGAAAAAGTCTACCAGGTTCTCTTCGGCAAGAACGTCCTCGAAACCGAACGCAACAAACTCACCTACGACACCGAACTCGAAAGCTTCTACCTCGTCGGCGATTTCGGCGTATTCTCGGAATCCGGCTACACCGAAGGCGCCCGCCGCGCCCTCTTCACCGAAGGCGGCTTCGTAATCGGCAACATGGTAAACTCACTCCACGGCGACGAAATCGTAACCCAGGGATACCCCTTCTTCTCCGGAAAGATCACCCTCTCCCAGACCGTAAAAATCAAAAAGTCCTACGGCAAACGCGTAGCCGTAAAACTCAAAAAGCCCTACGCCGCCCTCGCGAAACTCTATGTCAACGGCGAATTCGTTAAAACCCTCATGTGGGCAGACTACTACGCCGACATAACAAACTTCGTGGAATCCGGCAAAACCGCGAAAATCTCAGTCGAACTCATAGTAAGCAACCGCAACCTCATGGGTCCCCACCACAACCCGCAGGGCGAAAGCTACGGAATAAACCCCGGCAGCTTCTCACCTCACGGCAACTACTCTTCCGACAGCTGGCGCGAACGCTACTGCTTCGTCAAGATGGGGATCGGCGAATAACCTTTGATTTGCAGGGGGGAGGAGAACCTCTTTGAAAAGAGGTTCCCCTCCCC
>URCP01000049.1 GCA_900546315.1 uncultured Eubacteriales bacterium | reverse complement strand
CGAGGTGAACTCCGTGTAACCGTCGATGACAGCGCGGATAGCCTTTCCGTCCACCCGGTGAGCGTTGCGCCCGATGGTGTTAGACAATACAAAACCCTTTGTAGCGCCGATGCATATAAGATCGTCGAGGTTCATGACGACCGAATCCTGAGCGATATCATAGAACGCCGAGTAATCGCCCGTCTCGCGGTACTTTATATACGCGAGCGAGGACTTTGTACCCGCCCCGTCCGCGTGCATTGCCGCGCAGTAATCCTTATCGCCGCACGGGTCCTCGATAAGCTTGCAGAACGCGCCCGGGAAAACTCCCTTGTCCTGCTTCGATATGGCGCTGTGCACCTCGTCTTTTGTAGCGGAAACGCCGCGTGAAGAATACGCCTCTGACATAATTTTTACTCCTTTATTATAATTCAATCTGCTGTGCCGACTTGATGTTCGGGTAACAGGTGATATCGAGAATACGCTGGTTGGAACTGCCGCGGAAGTGAAGATTCAGGTCGCGGAGCTCATTTACGTACCGTCCGTCAACAAGATAGTTCGTGACCGTGAGAAGCTCCTTTACAGACGGCTCGGTCTCCGCCTTCCCAAGAAGATGCTCATACGTGAATCCGGTGTAGGTCATAACGTCAAGCCCCTTGTCGCGGCACTTTTCGGCGAGAACCGCCAGCTCATGCCCCCAGAGGAACGGTTCGCCGCCGCTGAAGGTTATCCCGCGGGTGAGCGGATATTTCTGTATGTCCGCCCATATTTTGTCGGTTGTCGTCAGCTTGCCGCCGGTGTATGAGTGCGAGCCGGGATTGTGGCACCCCGGGCACCTGTGCGGGCATCCCTGAACAAACACGACATATCTCATCCCCGGTCCGTCGACGATGGAATCCCGCACGACGCCGAAAAGCCGTATCGGCAGGCTCTCGATAGTCCCGCCGGAATCAAAGCTCCGTCTGAGCATTTACATTATCCTCTCTCATCATCAGAATTCGCCCATGACAGCGAAAATCACCGAAATCACGGTCAGTATCACCGCGAAGATGTACCCGCCGACGATTCTTACGAACTCGTTCTTTTTCTGCATCCCTTCATATGGCTCGGTCCTGTAGGCAATCGTATCGACAATTGTCATAGCCCACACCCCGGCGGCAATCACCGGAAGCGTCCAGACCGCCGGCTCCTCCCCGCCGAACACGAGCACGCACACGACGAAAACAAGCAGCACGCCCGCGATAATAAGCCCGATAAGTCTTTTTCCCTTCATCATCAGTCCTCGTCCTCACTGTCTTTCTTCTTGCTCAGCAGTACGACGGTCATGACAGTCGCGACCGCGACAAGCAGTCCGCCAGCCATCCAGAGATAGGTAGAATAACCCGCGGCAACCTCCGGCGAGCGTCTTTTAGCCCGCGCGTCCGCGACCACGCTTTCGATCGACTCATCCGCGAAATCCCGGCTGTAGCCGACAATATCCCTGACCGACAGCTTCGCGTAGCCGACATTCTCCGCTCCGACCGAGATTCTGATTCCGTCGATATTCTTCGCGCAGTCGAAAGAGCCTACATCAACATAAATGGTTGTCCACTCGCCCGCCTTCACCGCGGAGTCGGAGATAATCCTGTCATTTCCCGCTGTAAACGTAAGTCTGAGCGGTATCTCATCGACGCCCCCGACCGATTCCTCGTCGGTTATGTCCGCGTCCGCCGAAGCACCGGACGCCGTCTGGACGCTCCCGACACGAAGAGTAACCGCAACAACGGGTGTCAGCGTGTAGTCGTCCGGATAATCGAAGCGCGTCTGAATCCCCATGCGCTCCGCTCCGCCGTCCCCGCCATACGCCGCCCTGTCGAGCACAGCCACGATAGCCGAAGCCCCGGTAGGCGACGCGACGTTTGTACAATACGGTCCGACCCCGAACCCGAGCGTGTCGCCCGGCGTCGTGAAGCGGTAATAAGCGTAGGAACCCTTGGTCCCGCCCGGAAGCTCATAGACCGCGTCCGCCGTGTAATCCCGCTTGACCGGAAGCTTCTTCGCGTCGAAGTTCGTTATGACCTCGTTCCATGAGCCGATGCCGAGCATAGCCAGAGCCCCGCCGCTGAGTGTCAGCGAATCCGGCGAGTCGAGCCCCTTTATATAATCCGCGATGCCGTCGAGCCTGTCGCCGCCGTAAACGACAACGATATACGCGTCAATCCGGTCGTCAATCACCGCGCGGTAGTAGTTCTCGAACATATACTCGCACATCTCGCCGAGAGTTATCTTCGGGAAGTCGAAACGGGAGTCGGTGAAAATAAGGTCTGTCTCAGCCTTCCTCGTCCCGAGACGAGAGATTATCCTCTGCGCGTCCTTTGTCGAGACGAGCTCTCCGCCGTTATCGAGCCTGTAGAAGCTCTCGACCGCGATGCCGTAGCGGAAATCGCCCTCGCGCGAGGTCTCACGCGCCAGAGCGTCGAGGTACTGCTCAAGCCCGATCTCGCTCGTTCCAGCCGCTAAAGTCACCGAGTACATATCAGTCACCGACGCGTAAACCTTCGCCGAGGAGTTCACAGACATAAGCTCAAACGCGACAGCGCGTATATCCTCAGCGTCAGACGCCGCGAGCTCTGTCAGGTTTTTGAACCCGTCTCCACGGTCGTAGAAGTTGAGCCCCATGCCGAGAATAACGCCGCTGACATCACCGCCCGCGCACCATTTCTCCGCGATATAAGCCGCCGCCGCCGCGAGATACCTGTCCCCCGCCGGAGCGTCATCGAACGAATAACTATGCTCCGCGAGACTGCCCCCGGAAAAGCCGTCAAAACCGGTGAGCCTTATCAGCACGTCAGCCCCCGAGCCGCGCGCCGCCGAAATCATCAGTCCGAGCCGCCGTGTCTCGTCGTTTCTGAAATAATACGAAGCCCCGCCGTATGTGAACTTCTCGGTCGCGCCGGTCCCGGAGTAAAGCTCATCCGCCGACGTCTCGATGATCGTTATGTCCGCCCCGAGGTCTCCGAGCCGTGAGATATCGCTGACCGCAACGCCCTTCTTGCCGCTCGAAACAGCCGAGGATGAAGCCGCGAAACGCTCCGGATTGTCTATATATCTCGGAAGGGCGATGAAATACGCGCTCCCGTCGGTGTGCCTCGATACCACTACAAACCTCGAGCGCAGAATGCTGTCCGGTTCGGGCTTGATTGTCAGGTCGAATTTGGTCGTCATCGGACTTGAAGCTATAGGTTCGAGACTGTCGAGCGACGAGATATCAATATCCCCGCCCGACGGCAGAGAGTAGATCTCGATCCGCCCGTTCTGGTTAGCTAAAGCCTCGTCCCGCTGTACCTCGCCCGTAAAGCGCACCGACATGAGATCGTCCCCGACCTTGCAGGTGGCGATGCTTCCGCAGGTCTGCACATTCTCCCGCCTGTAGACCGATATGCCGCAGAGAGAGTCGATAATCACGCTGCCGCTCCCGCTCTGGAACTGGAACTTCACCGCGGAGAGCTTCGTCACGTCCCCGACGTCGAGATAATAGTCGGTCATGACCGCCGAACCGTCCGAGGGCTTCGGCTCGAGCTTCACGCTGAGGATCTTCTCCTCGCTGTTCGCGGCTGTGTCAAATGTCGAGTAGTGCAGAATCAGAAGCTCGCAGGACGACTCGTTTTTCAGTCTGAGCCGTAACATCCCGAGCTCCCAGTCGACCTCCGGCGCGAACACGGTCGCCTCGAGCATTGTCGTCATGTCCTCCGAGAGGTCGATTTTCAGCTCGTCGCTTGTCATCTGCGCCTTTCCGCCGGATATCTCGTAGGTGTCGAACATGAATCTCGCGGTGAGCTCCCGGTCGATCTTGCCCGAAGCCCTGAGATCGTCGACGAAGAAGCTGTTGTGGTTCGAGCCGTAGACATTTGTCGAGACGCTGAGCGATATCTCCGCCCGTATGACCTGATCCCTTCCCGACCAAGTCGAGATATCAACCGACACGTCCTCCCATCTTCCGGGTCTGAGCGTCACGATATTCTCGGTAGTCCCGCCGTCCGCGGAGAAGAGAGTCACCCGCGCGTAGTACTCGGCGAGGGAATCGTTCGCGTATTTCAGAGCGTAGATATTGAACCGCACAGAGCGGTATTCGGTGAGATCGAGCGCCGACGTGAATTCCGCCCGGATGCTGCGCGCTAAGTTGACCGTGACGTCGTAGCCCGCCGCCTCGAGGCAGTTGTATTCCGCCCCGCCGCCGGGAGTGAAGGCGCCCGAGTTGACGCTCCGGACGTTATCGCCCGCCGACCAGAGGGCGAGAGACGCGCTCTCCGGCTCGAAGTCGGAGATGATGAGATCCGTGTCAACCGCTGACGCCATAACCGTGAACAGCGCCATCAGAAGCACCGGAAGCACAAGCGCCGCGATCACTCTTTTTTGTTTTGTCAAAGCCGTTTTCCTCCCCTCGGACGATTATTCTATAAGGATATTATAACATTTTTCGCGCCGAAAAGCAAATGTTTTTTGATTTTTCTCATGATTTTCTAAATCACTGTTGAGTTTGTAATGATTTTCTGGTATAATAGACTTATACCGAAATAAAAGAAAGCGAAAGGACAAAGAAATGCCGATAAAGATACCGGTCGGTCTCCCCGCCGGGGACACGCTCGAAAACGAAAACATCTTCGTGATGAACGATTTCCGCGCCGAGCATCAGGACATCCGCCCACTGAAGATAGCGGTCCTCAACCTCATGCCGACCAAGATAACTACCGAGACACAGCTGATTCGTCTCCTGTCGAACAGCTCGCTACAGATAGACCTGACCCTGCTCCGCACCGCGACCCACCGCTCAACGCACACGCCGGAGGAGCACATGGAGGCGTTCTATAAGGATTTCTCGTCGATAAAGAACGACCGCTACGACGGACTTATAATCACCGGCGCGCCGGTCGAGAACCTCGATTTTGAGGAGGTCACGTACTGGGACGAGCTGTGCGAGATAATGGACTGGTCGCGCGGACACGTCTTCTCGACCCTGCACATCTGCTGGGCGGCGCAGGCGGGGCTGAAATACCACTACGGAGTTCCGAAATACGCGCTTCCGAAGAAGATGTTCGGCATATACAGCCACTACGTGACAAGCCCGCGCCACCCGATCGTCCGCGGCTTTGACGAGCGTTTTTACGCGCCGCACTCACGCCACACCGAGGTCCGCGAAGAGGATATCGCGAAGGTTCCCGAACTCGAGATCGTAGCCAAAAGCGACATTGCCGGACCGTATATAATCTCTGCGCGCGACGCCAGAATGCTCTTCGTGACCGGTCACTCCGAGTACGACAACGACACGCTCGCAAATGAGTATTTCCGCGACAAGGCGAAAGGTTTAGATATCGACGTCCCCTACAACTACTTCCCGGACGACGACCCGGAGAAGCGCCCGCCGAACGTCTGGAGAGGACACGCGAACCTGCTCTTCTCGAACTGGCTCAACTATTTCGTCTACCAGAACACGCCGTACGACCTCGGCGAGCTCTCATAAGACAGAGAGATATGCGCATACTTATCCCGTGGGATTTTCCCGCGGGATTTTTCTTAAGGAGTTAGTGTATGCTGAACAAAAACGAAGAACTACTGAGTGAGGTCTACAAAAACACAATCATGGGCAGAGACTCGATCATAAACCTGCTCGACAAGGTGTCGGACAACGGTCTGCGCTCCGAGATGACCGACGAGCTGTCCGTCTACCGCCGCTTTGCGAAGGAAGCGTCCGAAAAGCTCGGCGAGCGGGGACTCAAACCGAAAGAACTGCCGATGACCGCGAAAATGGGCGCGAAGATGGGCATGGTGATGAACACGATGCTCGACACGACGACGTCCCACCTCGCCGAAATGATGATAAACGGCGCGACGATGGGCATCATAGACCTCGAGAAGCAGCTGAACGACGGAGGCGACGGTGAGGCTGAAAGGCTCGCACGGGATGTTTTGAGGTTTGAGAAAGAGACGGCAGAAAGACTGTCAACGTTCCTCTGATCCGTCAGCACAGATGACCGCCGCGAAGGCATACCTCCGCGGCGGCACTGATTATTTACTTTTTGCGCCCGAGCTTCGAAACAACGAAAAGGAGCGCCGCCGCCACGACACACGCGACTATGATGATGACCATCTTGTTGTCGCCGGTCGCCGCTGAAGCGATGAGGTTGTCCATTGTACATATCTCCGTTTTTTCCCGGCAGAACGCCGATTATTTACACGGATATTGTACCACACGGGAGCGCCGGAATCAAGTGGGAATATGTAAATTTATGTCGCTCATTCAAGCCCGAGATACGGCGACGGGTCGACGTTCCCGCCGTTCACCCTGACCTCGAAATGAAGGACATTGCCGGTGGCGTTTCCGGTCGCCCCGACCTTTCCGGTCTCCTGACCGGCGCTGACAGTGTCGCCGCTCTTAACGCTGACCTCCGAGAGGTGCGCCGAGACAGTCTCAAGCCGCGCGCCGTCCGAGATAACGACGTAGTTTCCGAGCGTCGCGTCATAACCGGTGTCAGTGACAATTCCGTCGACAGACGATAATACCGGCGTCCCGGCGTCTGCCTTCAGGTCGATTCCGTCGTGGCTGACAAGATTCCCGGCGGGAGTTGTTCTGTCTCCGTAGCCATAGGTCATGACAAGCGTCGTCAGCGGAGCGATAAACTCACGCTCCCGCGGCTCTTCCCCGTCCGGGTGAGTCTCTGTCTCCGGCAGGTTCTCCGGGGAGCGCGTGTCGTCCTTTTCTATCGGGAGATTGCCGTATTCCGGCTCGACGCTCTCCGGCACTCCGGTAATTATTTCCAGCCCGCCGTCGTTTACTCTGATTTTGTAGTCGGTATCGTCTGACGGTATTACAATCGTCGTGTCCGTCTCCGGAACTGTCGAAATGTCATCTGCCTTCTCTTCTACAGCAGTCGCTCTTACAAACACCGACGCCGAGACAGTCGTCACAAGCGCTATCGCCATCGCGGTTCCTATCGTTATCTTCTTTCTGTCCATGATATGCCTTATCCTTTCGTAAACGGCGTTTCCGCCGAAGGAGGGGAGAGGCGAACCCGCGCCCGCAGCGTCAATCAGACACAGCGCGTAGTCCTTTCTCGGAATGACGATCTCCTTCCCTTCCCCGAACCGGCGGAGCACGCCCTCGTCGCAGGCGAGCTCGATGTCCCTCCCGGACAGCCTGAGCGTCACCCACGCGAGCGGATTGAACCAATGAACCGACGCGGCAAGCGCCGAGAGAACCTTGAAAAGCGCGTCAAGGGAGCGTATATGCCCCGCCTCATGCGCCGCCGATATCCGGAGAGCGTTCATGCCGATTTTCTCCGGGACGACAACGCGCGGGAATATTACGCCGTAGGTGACGGCACATCTGACGTTCCCTGTCAGCACTCTGACCGGTCTCCTGACGCCGGATTTTCTCATGATCAGCAGTACTTCGTCACGTATATCGTCCTCCGCCGGTCTGCCCTTTATCGACATTACCGCGCGGATTCCAGACGCCGCGAAAACACCCGAGACCGCGAGAAAACCGATTCCCCAGACGGCGAAGATAATCTCCGCGGCATCCGGCTTTTTCGCCGCTTCCCCGACCTGAGCGTTCATGTCCCCTTCCGCGCGACCGGGCGCGTTTGCAGCGGGTGTCCCACAGACATACCTGACGACAGGCAGATTTTCAGGAACAGCGCGCGCCGGCACACTGACCGGAATGAAGACCGGAACGATAAATCGTAATACCGCGGCAATCCAGACAAGACGCATGAAGCGCCCGGGAATCCGCCCGCGTGACGCGAACCTCGCTATTGCCGCGACAGCCGCGATAATCCCGCCGGATATCGTCAGAGACATGAGATTTCTCAGAAAAACAGGTATCATGACAGCTTCTCCACCATCCTTTTTAACTCGTCAATCTCAGCCTTAGTCAGCCGCTTCGAGTCGATGAGACCCGCGATGAGCTGGTCGGCGGCGCCGTCAAAGAGGCGGTCTACAAGCTCGCCTATCTCCCCGTTCTGCACCTCCCGCTTTGAAATCAGCGGGCGGCAGAGGAAGTTCGGCTCTGTGCGCTCAATCGCGCCCTTGGCGACGCATTTCTTGATGACGGTGTAGGTTGTGTTGACGTTCCATCCGATCTCGTCTGTGAGCTCGGCGGCGATGTTCTTCGCTGTCATCTCCCCGTTTTTCCAGAGAAGGTTCATGACCTTCAGCTCGGAATCGAAGAGCTTTATCGGTTTGTTGGTTTCTTCCATAATTTGTAACTCCTTGTTTGGCGCCATACAGTGCCCCCGGCTCGTCTTCCGGACGACGGCTTCGGGCAGAGCTGACGCGTACTATCGCGATAGTATAACTATTATAGCACATCTTTTCCGGTTTGTCAATACTATCGGAGTAGTTTTATAAAAAAAGCTGCCAGAAATTCATCTGACAGCTGATATCTCACTTTTTCTTCTTGACCTTGAATATCTTCCTGAGCAGCGGAGCGAGAAGCTTCGGGCTCTTCATGACGACGATCTTCATGTCTTCGCATCCTTTCATGTATCGACGATCCTTCAATACATGATATGCAAAACAGGCGTCAGAGGTTCGAGTCGCGGCTCTCGATGACAAGCATTGTTCCGCGCACAAGCGATATCTCCGCGCGTTCCGAGGATATCTCGTTGCTGACGGCATACGAATAGCTTCTCTTCAGCGTCACGCCGTCAAGCGGGTAGAAAACGCCGGAAATCCGCACGCCCTCGCACTCGTCGGTCAGCGGGACAACAGAGAGGTACTTGAAGCCGTTCTCACCGTCAAAGGTCTTCGGAATCAGAAGAGTTACCGGCTCACCCGCGGTCTTCATCACGCGGACTCTGCTCTGCCCGTCGCTCATGACCGCCCCCGCGCCCCTGTCCGCTATATACTCGAGCAGGAAGACGCTTGAAAGCGTGTGGTCAAGCCGCCCGCCGAGCCCGCCGATGATGTAAATCTCATCCGCGCCGCGTGATATCGCAGTGTCGACCGCGAGCTGCGTGTCCGTGTCGTCCTTTATCGCCGGTACGATTATCTTCTCGATGTGCTCGAGCTCGTCCGGTGCCAGCGCCCCGCGGTCGATCGAATCGAGGTCGCCGAGCAGAAGCCCCGGTCTGACGCCGAGCCGCGAGGCGTTGTTGTAACCGCTGTCCGCGGCGATAATGAGGTCGGCTTCAGACATATGAAGTCCCAGCTCGTCCATGCTCCCGACGGCAAGCTTTCCGCCGGTGAAGATATATGTGGTCATTTTTTTCCTCCGGTTCTTGCCGAAAAGCCGCCACAGACGCGGCGGCTCTCAGTTCCAGCTTTTCTTGTTTTTCAGCGTCTCGTAGAACTCGAGATAGCTGTCGTGCCGCTCCTTCGGGATTTCCCCGTTTTTCACGGCGTCGAGTATCGCGCAGCCCTCTTCCTTCGTGTGCGAGCATTTAGTGTACCGGCACTTCCCGATATACGGCTCAAACTCGCGGAATACGTACGGCAGGTCGTCCTTCGTGTAAAAGTCGAACTGAACGAAATCGAGCATCCCGAACCCCGGCGTGTCCGCGATGAAGCCCTCCGCGCCGTCGAACTGTCTCTCAAGCGGGAAAAGCTCAACGTGACGTGTGGTGTGCCGTCCTCTCTCGGTCTTCCGGCTGACCTCGCCGGTCGTGAGACCAAGCGACGGGAACAGTCTGTTCATAAGCGTCGATTTCCCGACGCCCGACGCGCCCGCGAACGCGGATATCCTGTCCGAATTGTCACGGATGAACTTCTCGATGTCATGGCAGTCATACCCGATGCCCTCGACGAACACGGTGAAGCCGCATTTTCTGTAAATTCCCGCGACTCTCTCAGCCGTCTCCGGAGAAAGGTCAGCCTTCGTCACGACGACGACCGGCTCAATCCCCTTGAAGTCCGCGACGGTCGTCATCTTGTCGATAAGCACCGGCGACGGCTCCGGCTTCGCGGCGGCGGCGACTATGAACATGAGATCGAGATTCGCCATTGGCGGACGAATAAGAGTAGTCCGGCGCTCATCGACCTCGCTTATCATTATACCGGCTCTCGCCTCGTCGGTGTGCTTTTTGTTCTTCTCTGCCTCATGCGCGCCGGCAATCGCGGTTTCTGTGTCGACGCGAAGAGTTACTTTGTCTCCGACGAGCAGGGTCAGCTTCTCATGCCTGAAAGCGCCCTTTGCCCGGCAATATATAGTGTCGCCCTCGTCAGGCTCGACGCCGTTCTCACGGAGAGTTTCCGCGTCCGGGTGTCTCAGCTTCACCTGATAGCTCCCGCCGAGCCCCTTGACTATGATTCCTTCCGGAAAAAGTTCCATTACTGCCCGTCCCCTGCCGTCCCGGCTGTTGTCTCCTCGACAGGTCCGAGGCTCATCACGAAATCGACCGTCGTGCCGACCGGAGTCTTCGCCCCGACCGCGCGGCTCTGATCTATGCACAGCCCCTTAGCGACCTTGTCCGAGTTCTCGTAGGTGACCTTGCCGAGCTTCAGCTCAGCCGACGCGAGCTTCTTCATTATCGCGCTCTCGTCACAGCCGCGGAAGTCGGGCATATCGACGTATTTTATGTCCTGTCCGCTCGAGACGTAGAGGGTGACGTGGTCGCCGTTCTTCAGCTCTGTCCCCGCCTCGGGATCGGTGCGGATGACGCAGCCCTCGCTGACATAATCGTGCGGTTCGGTGACGATATCGGCGACAAGTCCGTATTTATCTCTGAGCTCAATCTTCGCCTCGCGCGAGTCCTTGTAGGCGAGATCCGGCATCTCGACCGTCTCCGCGCCCCAGCATACGGTGAGCTTCAGCTTGCAGGTCTGCTTGTCCGGGATTATCTTGCGTATTTCGCCCGGCAGAGGATCCTGCTCGATTATCATGTTCCGGTCGTAGGTTCCGTCGTTCGAGTACTCATACTCAATCTCGATCTCATATCCCTGTTTCTCGAGGGAATCCTTGAGGTCGTCGCTGTAAAGCGTGTTCGTCAGCTCCGGCACTCGTATCGTCTTCGAGTTGTCGGTCGCCGTGACCTCCATAAGTCTTGTCAGCACAACAACCGCGCTGATGCAGCAGACAATCAGGAACGCCGTCGCGACCCCGGCGATAACCGGGAACATCGAGCGGCTCGTCTTCGGCGGCGTCGTCAGCTTCTTGACGTTCGGAGGAGTCGTCTGCCCGCCCGACGGCACAAGGCTCCCGGAGGGCTCGTCATGCCGCTGCATACGGAAGACCGATTGCGGGTTCGACTTCAGCTGCGCCACGTGTCTTAGCATCTGCGCCGCGCTCTGGAAGCGGTCGTCCGGGTTCTTCTCCATAGCGCCGAGGATCACCTGCTCAAGCCCGACCGGTATCGACGGGTTAAGTTCCCGCGGCGGCTTCGGCGAGTTCTTGACCTGCATTATAGCGACAGTCACCGGGCTGTCCGCGACGAACGGCAGCTTTCCGGTCGCCATCTCGTACATTGTCACACCGAGCGAGTAGATGTCGCTCCTGCGGTCGATAGTCTTTCCGCTCGCCTGCTCCGGACTGATGTAGAACACGGTTCCGATAGCCTTGTCTGTCATCGTCACGGTCTCCGCGTTAGGGAGCTTCGCGATTCCGAAGTCAGCGACCTTTATGACGCCGTTCTTGAGCATCATTATATTCTGCGGCTTTATGTCGCGGTGAACGATTCCCTTCGAGTGCGCGTGCTCGAGCGCCATCAGTATCTGCTCGGTGATGTTTATCACCTCATGGAAGCTGAGAACGCCCTTCTTCAGTATATAATTCTTGAGCGTGATCCCGTCGACCAGCTCCATCACGATGTATTTCCGGTCGTCCTTCACCGACACGTCGTAGATATTGACGATATTCGGGTGCGAGAGCATAGCGACCGCCTTGCTCTCGTTGATGAAGCGCTTGACCGACTGGGTGTCGTTGTTTATCTCGTCCTTCAGCATCTTGACGGCGACGTTCCGCCGCATCAGCATATCGTTCGCCTCGAAGACGACCGCCATGCCGCCGATGCCGATTACCTTCTGTATTCTGTACCGCTTGTCGAAGACCTGCCCGACGTATCTCTCAAACTGATCCATCAGTCGTCCTCCGCTCCCGTGTTTTTGTCGTCCTTCGCGGCGCGTCCGGTCTTTCCGGATGATTTCGCGTTGTTTTTCCTGCCGCCGCGGCTTCTGTTATTCTGCGCCGTTATCGTCATCTCGCCGGTCTCGGCGGTGTCGATCTCGGACGTGTTCTTGTCTGAGAACATCTCGGACGTGTCCGGTCTGTCCTCCGCTCTCGTGTACTTCACGAGGACCGCGGTTATGTTGTCGGGTCCCCCGGCGTCGTTCGCGGCGTCGACGAGACGCTCGGTCTTATCCGCCAGCTCCCCGGCGGTGTCGGTCACGACGTCTATATCCGCGTCCGACGAAACTATCGAGAGAATCTCATCCGACGTCAGCTGTCCCGACAGACCGTCCGAGCAGAGAAGCAGATAGCACATATCGAGGCTCTGGAGATCCACCGAATAAATGTCCGCCTCCAGCTTCTCCCATATGCCGACCGCGCGGGTTATCCTGTTGCGGAACGGATGCGTGCGCGCCTCCTCCGCGGTGAGCGAGCCGCTGTCGATGAGATGCTGCACATATGAGTGATCGTGGGTTATCTGGGTCATGGTGCCGTCGCTTATCAGGTAAAGCCTGCTGTCGCCGACATTGACGACATACACGATGTCCCCGCAGAAGAGCGCGGCGACAAGAGTCGTCCCCATCCCCTGATAATCCGGGGAGGTCTGCGACTTCTTATAAACGGCGGTGTTAGCGTCATGCGCCGCGTCGTCGAGAATCAGGCAGGCGTCGTCGCTGTCAAGGGTCAGAACCCCGTTCGATATCCTCGGCGCGGCGTATCTCGACACGCTCTCCGCGAAGACCTCAGCCGACAGCGCGCTCGCCACGTTTCCGCTCTTCGCGCCGCCCATGCCGTCGCATACGACCGCGAGCGTCGCGTTGTCACAGAGACGTGTTATTATATAACTGTCCTGATTGGCGTTTCTCACCCTGCCGGTGTCGCTTCTGCCGTAAAAATACAGTTCCACCATAGAACCAAGCCTTTCCGCCGCGCCGGTGCCACCCGTCAACGGCCGATCTTTTCCGCGATTTCTTCTCATGTATATGTCTTTCCCGAAAGCGGTCACGGTGAACATCCGTACCGCGCTCTCCCCTGAAAACTTACGAAGACTATCATACACCAAACATATGTACCTGTGATGAACAAAACACAGTCTTAAGAATAATTAAACCAATTATTCACCAAAAATTAACATCAAAATACACTGAATAATCCGTGTTTCCGCGAAAACAGCCTCAGATCAGTGTTTCCTGAATCCCGCCGAGCGAACCGTCCGCGAGCATTTTATTTCGTCTCAGCTGTCCGCAGGAAGCGTTGATATCCGATCCGAGACGGCGTCTGACCGTCGCGTTTATGCCCTGCCTGCCGAGCTCGTCGGCAAAGCGTTTGACCGCGTCCGCGCCGCTTCGCCTGAATCCGGTCTCCGCGACCTCGTTCACCGGGATGAGATTGACGTGTATCGGGAAGGCTTCCGACTTCCTGTAAAGCCCGCGCTTCAGCACCGACGCCAGATGTCTCGCGTCCTCCGGAGAGTCGTTCTTTCCGGAAATCAGCGTGTACTCGAAGGATATCCGCCGTCCGGTCGCCGCGAAATATCTGCGGCACGCGTCGAGAAGCTCACTCACGCCCCAGCGCTTATTGACCGGCATGATCGAAGAGCGGGTCTCGTCGTCCGCCGCGTGGAGCGAGATCGACAATGTTATCCCGAGGTCGAGCTTCGAGAGTTCGTCTATCTTGTCGACAAGCCCGCAGGTCGAGACCGAGATGTGCCTCGAGCCGATGTTCAGCCCGTCCGGGTCGCCGACGAGACGCAGGAATTTCACCGTGTTGTCGTAGTTGTCGAGCGGTTCGCCGATGCCCATCATGACGATGTTCGAGATGCGCTCTCCGGTGTCCTTCTCCGCCGCGATGACCTGTCCGAGCAGTTCGGACGGCGCGAGCCTTCTGACAAGCCCGCCGATTGTGGAAGCGCAGAACTTGCAGCCCATCGGACATCCGACCTCGCTCGAGATGCAGATCGTGTTTCCGTGCTTGTAGCGCATGAAGACGCTCTCAATAACGTTCCCGTCTGACAGACCGAAGAGGTATTTTATCGTCCCGTCTATCTTCGAGACGAGCTTTTCCTCGACGGTCGGGATATTCACGACCGCCTTTTCCTTCAGCGTCTCTCGGAGCTTTTTTGAGATGTTCGTCATCCCGTCGAAGTCCTCGCCGCGGTGCATCCATCCGAAGATCTGCTTCGCACGGTATTTCGGCTCGCCGAGTGAGGACAGGAACTCCGCGACCTCGTCCGGCGTCATGCTGAGAAGGTCGACCTTTTCGGTATTATCTGTCATTTTGTCCTCCTGAATCCGGCGATGAAGAACCCGTCTGTGCCGTGAACGTCCGGTCTGAGCGTTATCTTCCCGTCACGGCTCTGTATCTCCCCGACGCCGAAGGTCATCCGCTCAAACTCCGGATGCTCCGCCGCGAAGCTGTCCGCGATTTCGTCGTTTTCATGTATATTCAGCGTGCAGGTCGAGTAGAAGAGCCGCCCGCCGGGCTTCACGTATCTCGCGGAATTTTCAAGTATCGCGCGCTGTATCTCCGGCAATCTCGAAATATCCTCACGCTTCTTGTAGCGTATCTCCGGCTTCTTCGCGATGACGCCGAGCCCCGAGCAGGGAGCGTCAACTATCACGAGGTCGGCTGAATTTTCAAGCGACGGGTCGAACTCCGCGCCGTTCTTTTCGGCGGTCGAGATGATGCTTATTCCCATCTTCTCCGCGCCCTTTTCGATGAGCGAGAGCTTGTTTTTGTGCAGGTCGAAGCTCTTCACCTGTCCACGGTTTTCCATCAGAATCGCGGCTGAAAAGCTCTTTCCGCCCGGGCAGGCGCAGACGTCGAGGACAGTCTCCCCCGCCGCCGGAGCCGCGCAGGCGACAGCGATCTGCGACGCCTCATCCTGTATATAGACGTATCCGTCCGAAATAAGTTCCGATATTTCCGGGGTGATATTGTGATTTTTCAGCTTCAGCCCGAACGGGGAAACAGTGGATATCCGCGCGTGGTCGCCGCCGAAATTCAGGCGCTCGAGCATTTCGTCCTGGGATATCTTCAGCGTGTTCACCCTCAGCGCCGGGAAAGGCTGCTTTTCGAGCGAATCGAGCAGAGAGACAAGCGTATCGCCCGCGTATTTGCCAAGCAGTGATATGACGTCCGTACTCATCGAATACCTGACCGACAGCCGCTCGTTCGCGTCCTGAATCCGCGAAATCTCCGAAAACAGCCCCGCCGTCCCCTTGCCGAAACGGCGCAGATATCCGCGCAGAACAGCGTTTACAAATGTAGCCGACGAGAACATCACGTCCTTCGCGAGCACGACCGCCTCATTGACCGCCGCGCTCTCCGGCACGCGGTCGAGGAATATTATCTGATAGAGCGCGAGGCGAAGGATAGTCCGCACCTCCGGGTCGAGCTTTTCCGGCGCTTTGTCTGACACGAGCGAGAGCGCGAAGTCGAGCGTTATTGCCCTCTCGATGACGCCGTAGACAAGCGTCGTGAAGAATCCGCGCTCCGCTCCCTCGAGCCGGGTCTTTTTCAGAACCGAGTCGATCTCGATGTTCGAGTACTTCCCGTCCCTTCCGCATCGGATGAGCGAGTCGTAGGCGGCGCGCCGGGCGGAGACCGCCGGTTTCCTCGGCTTTCTGTCGGTCTTCTCGGAGAAGCGCCCGCGGTCGTCTGTGGGCTTACCGTGGAAACGCCCGTTTCCGCGCGCGCTGTTCTTTTTGTTTTCCGGACGTTTTGCGCCGGGGGTTCCATGTCTTTTCGGGGTTTCAGTCATTTTATTTCCTTTGCTTATCTGCGTCTGCGTCTGTCGTTTCCGGCAACGATTATGAGAAGTCTGAGCAGGTTGACAAGCGACACGGCGAGCGCCGCCACATACGTCAGAGCCGCCGCGCGGAGCACCTTTCTCGCGCTCGCGAGGTCGTCGCCGTCAAGAGAACCTTCGAGAGCCTTAAGCGCCCGCCCCGAAGCGTCAAACTCGACCGGGAGCGTCACAAGCTGAAATAACGTCGACAGCCCGAAAGCCGCGACGCCGATATAAGCGAGCGTCGGGAAGGACAGAATAATGCCGAGAATAATCAGCGGCATCGCGAGATTAGAGCCGATATTCGTAATCGGGATTATCGCGGAACGTATCTTTATCGGCGTATAACCGGTCGCGTGCTGAACCGCGTGACCCGCCTCATGCGCGGCGACGCCTATCGCCGCGGCGGAATCTGAGCCGTAGACCGAATCCGACAGATATATCGTGTTGTCGGTCGGGTTATAGTGGTCGGTCAGGTCGCCCGAGACATGGGCGATCCGCACGTCGCCAAGCCCGTTCGCGTCGAGTATCCTTCTCGCGCTGTCGAACCCGGTCATGCCGGAGCGGCTCGCGATCTTCGAGTATTTCGAGAAGGTTGATTTAACATTGAACTGCGCCCACAGCGCGAAGATCACGGCGGGCAGGACGAGGAAGATATATGTCGCGTCTATCCCATAAAAATACATGGATTTATACCTCCTGCAATCAGTCGATTATATACTTTTTCAGTCTGTCTCCCTGAGCGATCTTTCTGCCGTTGATGAGGTCGGAGGCGTTCATCCGTCCCTTCCCCTCCGACAGGACTCGGGTCAGGCAGACCGAACCTGTGCGGCAGGCGACCTCGATGAAGTTCCCCTTCGCGTCGAGCCTCAGCACCTCGCCGGGATTCTTATGCTCCTTTTCGGTGTCGCCGATTCTCGCGCCGACGAGCTTCAGCATCTTTCCGTTATGGTCGCAGAAAGCGAGCGGGAACGGGGACAGAGCACGGATACGATTATACACGGCGTCTGCGTCGGCGTCGAAATCAAGCGCGCAGTCGGCGTTTGTTATCTTCGCGGCGTAGGTCGACTTGAGGTCGTCCTGCTTTTCCCTCTTCGCCGTGCCGTTCTTGATCGACGGGATAGTGTCGACGAGCAGCTTCGCACCGGCGTCCGCCATCCTGTCGTGCAGCTTTTCGAAGTCGTCGTCCGGATATATCGGCACCTCGACCTTCGAGATCATGTCCCCGGTGTCGAGCCCGATGTCCATGTGCATTATCGTTACGCCGGTAATTTTCTTTCCGTCCATAATCGCGCGCTGAATCGGCGCGGCTCCGCGGTACTCCGGAAGCAGCGAGCCGTGGACGTTTATACATCCGAGCCGCGGGTAATTTATCACGTTCTCCGGCAGTATCTTCCCGTAAGCCGCGACGACGATAAGATCCGGCGAAAGGCTGTCAAGCAGCTCCGCGAAATCGTCTCCCCTGAGCGTCTTCGGCTGATAGACCGGAATATTCTTTTCGAGTGCGTATTCCTTGACCGGGGAGGGCGTCGGTATCTGTTTTCTGCCGCGCGGCTTGTCCGGCTGCGTCAGGACGCCGATGACGTCATAACCGGCGTCAACCAGCGCCGCGAGCGAGCTTTTCGCGAAATCCGGCGTTCCCATGAACAGTATCTTCGTTTTCATCTGATTCATATGAATAGGTCCTTTCGCGCGGGATTCAGTTCTCGATCTCGTCCGGGTCGAGCATCCGTATCACGTTGTCGGTGAACAGCTTTCCGTCGAGATGGTCTATCTCGTGGCAGAGAGCGCGGGCGAGGAGTCCGCTTCCGATCACCGAGAAATTCTTTCCGTCAAGCCCGGTCGCCCTGACCGTGACCTTCATCGGGCGGTCGGTGATTCCCCACTTGCCGGGGATCGAGAGGCAGCCCTCCGCCTCGGTCTGTCTGCCCTCTTTTGCCACGATTTCGGGGTTTATGAGGATGAACGGTCTGCCCTCATCGACCTCGACTATCACGAGGCGTCTGAGCTTCCCGACCTGTACGGCGGCGAGTCCCACTCCGTTCGCGTCGTGCATCGTCTCGAGCATATCCGCGGCGAGCGTCTTTATCCTGTCGTCTATCGTCTCAATCTTCCGGCTCGTTTTGCGGAGGATCGGGTCGCCTTCCTTGACTATATTGAGTTTTGCCATTGATTTATCTTCCTTTCAGATGTTGCTCGGGTTGACGTCCGCCGTCACCATCGCTTTTTTGCTCTTCGAGAACTCGAGAAGAAGCCTCGAAACAAGCTCTTATAAACCGGCGCCTCGAACGGTCCGAAGATATAGAGCGGCAGATCGGAATACTCCTTTTCGACAAGCTCCCTCAGTCTCGCGTCGACCTTAAGCGAAAGAGAGAGCACCTCCGGCTCCTCCGCCCCCTGAATCCCGATAAGGATGAAATCACAGAAAGGTGGAAAAACCAGCTGACGCCGCAGCTTTATCGCGCTGTGATAAAACCCTTCGTAATCCTGCGCGGCGGCGAGCCTTATCGTCTCGTTGTCCGGCGTGTAGGTCTGGAGCACGGCTCTTCCCTTCTTCACCGAACGCCCTGCACGACCTATAACCTGCGTCAGCAGAGAAAACGTCCGCTCTGTCGCTCTGAAATCGTCGAGATACAGCGCCGCGTCCGCGCTTATGACGCCGACCAGCGTCACGTCCGGGAAATTGTGCCCCTTCGTGACCATCTGCGTGCCGATCAGGATATCCGCCTCATGATTTCTGAACCTCGAGAGTATCGCCTCATGCGAGAACTTCCCCCCGGTCGAGTCCGCGTCGAGCCGCAGAATCCTCGCCTGTGGATACAGGTCGGCAAGCTCACTCGCGACCAGCTGCGTCCCGAACCCGCGCCGCCCGAGATGCTCCGACCCGCAGGCGGGATTCGGGCACTTATCCGGCACGTCGCGCGTATAGCCGCAGTAATGACATTTGAGCGTGTCATGGTCCCCGTCCCGGTGATAAGTCAGCGAAACCGAGCAGTTCGGGCAGGTGATGACCTCCCCGCACTTAAGACAGCTCATGAAATTATTATATCCGCGCCTCGACACGAAAAGTATCGACTGCTCGCCGTTTTTCAGATTCTTCTCAAGCTCCCCGCGGAGCACCCCGCCGAGCGGAGTTATGACGCCCTTCGCCGTGTCCTCCTTGAGGTCGGCGACAATCACGTCCGGCAATACCGCCTCTCCGTACCGCTCATTCAGCTTCACAAGCTCGTAAACCCCGCTCTCGGCGCGGTAATACGACTCAAACGACGGCGTCGCCGAAGCAAGCAGCATCATCGCGTTATTCTTAGCCGCCCGGTACCGCGCGATATCCCTCGCGTGGTATTTCGGGTTCATGTCCGACTTATAGGTATGCTCCTGCTCCTCGTCTATGACTATGATCCCGAGATTCTCAAGCGGCGCGAACACAGCCGACCTCGTCCCGATGACAACATCGACCTCACGCGCCCGTATCCGCTTCCACGCGTCAAGCCGCTCCCCCTCGGAAAGCGACGAATGGATGACCGCCACCCTCTCGCCGAAATACCCGCAGAAAAGATCGACCGTCTGACCGGTCAGGGATATCTCCGGCACAAGCAGAATAGCCGTCCTCCCGCGCGCGAGCACACTGTCGATCACCGACTTTATGACCCTCGTCTTCCCGCTCCCGGTAACGCCGAAAAGCAGAGCGGCACAGGGCTTCCCCTCTGCCGCGAGTCCGGATAATCTGTCAGCCGCGCCCCTCTGCTCGTCGCTCAGCTCACCATCGTCGGTGACCCTCCCGCGCCCGGCGTAAGGATTGCGGAACACCTCTTTCTGCCGCGAAGAAAGCACTCCCTTAGACGCCAGCGACCTCAGCGTCGCCGGACTCACCCCGGTCTTCTCCCTGAGCTCATCCTCGTCCATCTCGCCGCCCTCGGAAAGCAGCGAAAGCGCCTTTCTAGCCGCCTCGCCAAGCCGCGATACCGGAGCGGACGGGTCATGAAGTCTGTAAAGCCGCACAACCGGATCCCGCTTCGCGTGATAAAGCGCCCCCGTAGCCCCTCCGGGCAGCACCGCCTGCACAGCCTCTCCCATAGTACAAAACGTCCTGTCGCAAAGAAACTCACAGACCCCCAGCATCTCATCACTAAGCGAAAACCGCCGGTCCACAACGTCCGAAACCTCTTTCAGCCC
>URCP01000048.1 GCA_900546315.1 uncultured Eubacteriales bacterium | reverse complement strand
CGACAGGGACGGAATCGAGCTCGAGATGCCGACCCCGATGCACACCTTCACCGACGAGTCCGCGAGAAGCAACGATAACATGAGCGAGGAAGCCAGAAAGAACATGGACTACATGACGTATATAATGCAGAGCTGCGGCTTCAGCTACATAAACTCCGAGTGGTGGCATTTCCAGGACAAGAACGTCGCGTACTATCTTCCGACCGACCATCCGATAGACGATATACCGCTCGTACCCTCAGAACCGCTCAGATAATACTGAAAAATCCATCACGAAAGGATTAACAGATGAACGAGCTTCGAAACAGCATAGAATTCGACGTGCCGAAGCTGTCCGGCGGGCGGGCGTCCCCCGCGTCGGTGGAGTCGGTCACACTATATAAAAGCTCGGACACCGAGGCGAAGATGCGGATAACCATCCGCCGTATCCTCAGTGTGCCGCTCGAGAGCTTCACCTTCATGTTCAGATTCTCGACCATGCCACTTGACGAGCTTGATTCGAGACATCCGTATCACAAATACGTCTACACCGACGACGACATGAACTCGAGCTCGCTTCTCACCTTCAACGGCGCCGTGCCCTCGAAGATGAAGCTGACCGGCTGTCAGGCGTTCGTGTCGGAGGTCAGGCTCGCGGACGGGCGGGTTCTCAGCTACAAGCCGTCCGACTACCGCGGCGACGACGACGAGCTGATCGAGGACCTGATAAACCGCGGCGCGCCGATAAGGGACGTACCGGACGCTCCGGCTCCGACCGAAGCTCCCCCGCCCCCCGCGCCGGAACCGATTGTTCCCCCCGCCCCGGCGAAACCAAAGAAGATCAGCCGCACGAAGCTCTCGGTAATCCTGACTGTGCTGTTCTTCTCGATAATAGTCGAGGTCATCGCCGGAGCGTACATATTCCGCTACAGCGACGTGAAGCACGCCGCCGAAACGCTGACAAGTGAGGCAAGGTATAACGAGGCGTACAAGCTCGTCTCGGACCACGGCTACAAGGGTCTTCTCTCGAAGGTCTGCGCCGAGGCGTCTGTCCACTACGCGGAGAACGACGACCTGATGCAGGCGTATGTCTACGCCGCCGCCGCGCCGGAGAAGTTCACCGACAAGATAATCGAGCTCGCAGCCGCGAAGGTCGTCGACCCCGCCACCGGGGAAATCAACGAGAACGCCTACCGCGTCGCGAAGATGGCTGACGAGGACGGCAAGTTCGACTCGATCGTGAAATCGATCGTGAACGTCCTGACGTCAAAGGAGGACTACGCGAACGCCCTCAGAGTCGCCAGCGAGATGCGCGGCGAGAACGAGCGCTCAAAAACAGAGAACGACATTTTCAGAGCCGCGATAGACCGCTTCATGTCGAAGCATGAGTTCGAGAAGCTGATTTCCTTCGCGGGTGAGCTTGACAGCATTACGAGCTTCGGCGCGGACGAGAAAACCGTCGCGGACGCGATTGTCGACTGGGCGAAGAGCTCCGGCGACAGCTCGGGACTTATATATTTCTCGACGAAGTACCCGGATTTCATAGACCGCGACACGGCGGGCGTCACAGTGAAGCCGGACGACAGCGGCATCCGCGCGGCGATCGACGTCGTCTGGCCGCTTCTCACGACCTCGCAGAAACGGACATATCTCAGCCGCTCGCTATCGGTCTACAAGGAACTGTTCAGGATAAGAAACGGCGCGATATCCGGCACCGACATAAAGGACGCGGTCTCGGTCGACACCTATGAGTACCACACGATAGTCCTGCACAAAAACGGCTCGGTCAGCGCTATTCCGAACGGAAAGCACAACATGAGCGAGACCTTCCCTGTGACAAACGACGTCATCGCGATAGCGGCGGGGCTCGAGCACTCGGTGATGCTCCACGCGGACGGAACCGTGTCGGCGGTCGGAAGCAACGCCTACGGACAGTGCAACGTCTCAGGCTGGACAGATATAGTACAGATCGCGGCGGGACAGTCATTCACGCTCGGTCTGAAGGTCGACGGAACCGTCGTCGCGGTCGGCTCGGATCTCTCCGGGCAGTGCGGCGTCTCGGGCTACCGGAACGTCTGCGCGATCGCCTGCGGCAGTCAGTCGTCGGTGATGCTCTTCAAGGACGGAACCGTGCGGATACAGGGCTACAAGTCGCTCGGGCTCTCGGGCGCGGAGAAGATGACAGGCGTCAACTCGGTACGGGCGGCGAGCACGTCGGTGCTGATGAAGCTCGACGACGGCACGTTCAGGTTGTTCGACGGCTCGGACAGCGGCTCCTGCGGCAACCCGTCGGGCTGGCACGACATTGTCGAGTACGACGTCGGCTCGGTCTGCATAGCGGCGGTCAACTCGTCCGGCTCGCTTTACAAGTCCGGAGACAACGCGCCGAAGTAATGAAAAATCATAATTCCAGAAAGGAACTCCCATACAGATGAACGACGACCACTCACCGACGGAAAGCGCGGACGACAGCGCGCCTCAGACAGAAAACACCGCCGAAATCCCGGAACCATCCGGCGAAGAACCGGAAAACGACGCCGGAACGACAACCGACGGCGCCGCGCCGGAACCAACCGCTGAAAAGCCCGACGATACGGCTGAAAGCCCGGAACCACCTGAGCCGGAAACACCAAAAAAACGCCGCAGACCCGGAAAAAAGCGAATTCCGGTCGGAGTGCGCGTCATACTGACGATATTCATCATCCTCGCGCTGATTATCGGCGGAGCGGCGGCGTTCGCGTCTGTGCCTGTGTATATCGAGCTTGGCGATGAACCATCGCTCGGCGTGTTCGGGAAAAACGGTATGCTCGGCGCGGTCTGCGAGCCTGAGACGGATATATTTGCGCTCGACACGTCGACGCTTTCGCGGAATCAGGTTCCGGTGAGATTCTTCGGTTTCCTTCCGTGGAAGCTGAACGTCGTCGTCAGGGACACGACGCCGCCGGAGGTCACAGCGAGACAGCTCTCCGTGATGAACGGAATGGAGCCGGACCCGTCCGAGTTCGTGCTCTCCTGCGCCGACATGACGCCGGTCACGTTTGAGTTCGCGTCCGCTCCGGACTTCTCGACGGACGGAGAACACACGGCAACTCTCTCGGCTTCCGACACGAGCGGAAACAAGACGGACGTTACGGTCAATTACACGGTGACGTCAGAAACCGCGGGACTGCGCTATGAGCTCGGGACGACGGCGGACGAGATACTGTCCGACCTTAAGGCAAAGTTCCCGGATATAGGCGAAGTAACGGTGGATTCGCTCGACGACACGGTCTGCGGCGACTACATCTCCCGCGCCGAAAATGATGGTGTCCTGTCGCTCTTCCGGATAACGATCTCCGACACCCTGCCGCCGGACGCGACTGCTAAGGACACCGAGCTGGTAGTCGGCGACGTCATCGAGGCGGCGTCCTTCCTCTCGGCTCTGACCGACCAGTCGGAGGTCAGCGTCACGACAGACGAGGCGATAGACTTCGACACCCCCGGCTCCGGAACCGCGAAGCTGCGCGCGACCGACGCTTGGGGCAACTCTACTGATATCGAGTCCGCGTACCACATCCATACCGCCGTCCGCGACGTCACAATAGAAGCCGGAACGACCGCCGATCAGCTGACGGCGATGCTCTTCCCCGAGCCGGACGAAGGACTCCCGACTCCGACGCCTGAGAACCCGGATATGGTTCCGCGTCTGCCGGTCGGTGAGAACACCGTCATGTATGTCTGCGAGCTCGATAAGATACCGTTCACGGTCAATGTGATCGACACGGTTCCGCCGGTGCTCGAGGTTAAGGACACCGAGCTGACAAAGGGCGTGGCGGCTGACCCGTCCGCGTTCGTCGTCTCCTGCACGGACGCGACCGACGTGACCTTCTCGTTCGAGACCATGCCGGACACTTCCGTGATCGGTGAGAGCGCCGTCACGATCATCGCGACAGACGGCGGCGGGAACCGGACGAGCGCCACCGCGAAGCTGACTGTCATCTACGACACGATACCGCCCGTCATCAGCGGCGTCAAAGACCTCTATTCCTACGAAGGCGACACGATCGCCTACCGCGCCGGTGTCTCCGCCGTCGACGAGACAGACGGAAAGGTCAGCTTCTACGTCGACACGTCGGCTGTGAAGCCCTACACTGCCGGAAAATACCGGATAACCTACACGGCGGTAGACTCGCACGGCAACCGCGCCGTCGAGACCGCGACCGTGACCGTCAGAAAAGTCACCAAGGAGGTACTGAACGCCAAGGCGGACGAAATACTGAAAGATATCCTGACCGCCGGGATGACCGACAGAGAAAAGGCGAAGGCGATCTACGACTGGTGCTGCGAGAACCTCAAGTACTCGACCGTGACAAGCTACCTGATGGGCAACTACATAAAGGCGGCATACTCGGGCTACAGGCTGCATTACGGCAACTGCTACACCTACTACGCGGTCGCGCGCTCGCTGCTGAGCCGCGCCGGGATCACGAACATGATGATTCAGCGAAACGACCCTAACAAGCCGCACTACTGGAACCTCGTGAAGATCGGCGGCAGCTGGTATCACTTCGACACCTGCCCGCAGCCGGCTCCTGACAGCGACGGATGCTTCCTGCTGACCGACGCTGAGGTCGCCGCTTACTCGAAGAACAAGCAGAAGGGCTATTACAGCTTCAACCACGCGTACTACCCGGCGACTCCGTGACCCTTTTCCGCGAAAAATGTCAAAAATTATCACAGAAGGAATTATACGATGAAAAAGTCAATTATCCTGATACTCTCCGCCCTCATTATCTCCTCTGCGCTCTTCTCCTGCGGCGGCACTCCAGCCAACGCTGAGACCGGCGGCACAACAAACGGCGCTGACACAACAGCTTCCGACGTGGCGGACGCAACGACCGCCGGAGACGAGACGACGTCCGCTCCGGAAACAACAGCGGCTCAGGAGACGACTTCTCCTGACACCTCCGCTCCCGCCGAAGCCTCCGCGTATGCCTGCGAGCTTGACAACGGCTTCACGGTCACGATAGGCGCTCCGGTCGGAACGACCATCGACGACATCACGGCAAAGCTCGGACAGCGCGACTACATGGAGGCGGTGAGCTGTGTCCATCCGGGCTATGACAAGGTCTACACCTTCGACGGCTTCACGGTCTCGACCTCTCCCGCCGCCGACGGAACCGAGTACATAACAGAGCTGACCCTCATTTCAGACGAGGTTTCCCTCGCGGACGGCGTCATGATCGGCAGCCCGAAGGACGACGTGAACTCGGCGTTCGGCGACAATTTCGAGGAGAAGTTCGGCGTCCGGAACTACGATCTCTCCGGCGTGAAGCTCTCGATAATTTTCACCGACGACCTCGTGTCCTCGCTCAGCTTCTCGAAGCCGATTGAATAACCATGCGGTTTAATCCACTGCTCTGTGGATTAATGTGAAAAAGCCCTCGCCAATTAATTGGTGAAGGCTTTTTTATTATTCCGGAATCTCCTCGGCGCAGACATATCTTTCTACATATTCCCGGAATCTCGTCAGATCGGTTCCCCAGAATTCCCGGTTCGCGAGGATTGCTCCGACGCCGCTTTTCTCCATAAAATCAACGTATTCCTTCGCGTCGTCCGGCGGGTCGGTCTTATACATCTCGATGAGCTTCGCGAGCGCGAAAAGCAGGTGCACGGGCGGCTTTCCGGTGAATCTCTCGTAATCGAGCACGCTCGGCAGCACCCTCACGCGGTACTTGTCGATCGAATTCAGCGCGATCGAGCGGCACTTGTGGTGGATGAACGGATTCGAGAAGCGCCAGACGACGTCCTCCGCGTAAGCCCTGCACTCGTGCTCAAAGTTCTCGTCCTCGTCAAACCCCTCCGGTCTCAGCGATGGCAGAATCTCCCCGAACAGGCAGGCGTCAAGATGCCGCCTCGTCCGCTCGTCCGCGAGGCAATCGCCGACCGTCCCGATGCCGAGCGACAGCGCGTATGGTATCAGGCTCGTGTGCGCGCCGTTCAGCAGACGGACCTTCAGTTTTCTGTATTTGTCGAGCCGCTCGAACTTCACGTTGAAGTCCTCGAGCCAGGGCATCCGCGGGTCGGACGGCATTCCCTCGATCACCCAGAGATGGAAATACTCGCTCGTGTTGATGAGATGGTCCTCATACGGCAGACCAAATTCGTCCTCCGGCGAGGGCTTTCCCGAAACTATCCGGTCGACGAGAGTGCTGCAGAACCTGCACTCGCTTCTGACATAGCTCTCGAAAGCCTGACCGAAGCCCCACTCGCGCCCGTGCCGCAGGACGAGCGATCTGAGCTCTCCGGCGTTGTTCTCTATAAGCTCGCACGGGAGCACGAGGAAGCCGCGAAGCCCATTGTCCATCCGCCGCTTTATCAGAGCCGCGAGCCTTGCCGGATAGCCACGCGCGCTGTCGGGTCTCTCGCCGTCCTGCCACGCGATTCCGGACTCGGTGGTATTGGAGACTATCCGGACAGTCTCCGGGTCGTCGGCGAGCCGCAGGAAGCCCTCGTAGTCGTCCTCCGGGTTGACGCTGCCGGAGATGCAGTCGACGAGCGTTATGTCCTGATGCTCCTGGTCGCGCGCGACGTGCGTGTACATATAGTTCTGCGCGGCGAGCGGGTCTTCGTGGGTCTTCGAGCGGACGATGAAGATATTCTCGTCGGATATCCCGACCTTGTTGTTCTTCGCGACCATAACGTCGTAGAATCCGCGCAGGAAAACGCCGCCGCCGAACTGTATCGTCCCGACCGGACGGTCTTTTCTTCCGAGCTCTGAGATAAGCATAAAATACTCCTTTCGGGTGCTTTTTCTTAAGGATACACTGAATAAATCGGGTTTTCGCAGAAAAAAGTCCCCGGTTTATGGGCTTTTTTCCGCGAAAACAACCTTAAATCAGTGTTTCCTTAATTATACCACATCGGATGGGAAAAAGCAAGAAAAAAGGGCAAAGTCATTTTGAAACTCTGCCCTGTTCTTCACAGCGAAATATAAACGACGACGAGAACCGCCGCGAGCGCTATGCAGCTAAGCCCGACGACGAGCGTCTCTTTCAGCCACCCGCGCTTCTCGCTGTTCTTTCTCTCCTTGAACTCATAGAGAGACTCGGCGCGTTTGTCTTTCTTAAACTCGAAATGGCTCTTTATCGTCTGAATTCCGTAGCTGAAAACATCATAAAACCCCTTCGACGCGGCAAAGCTCAGCCCCGCGGCGCCCGAAAGCAGCACCCCCGGAACGAAGAAAGAATCAGACAATATCCGGATAACCTCTTTCGCGCCCTCCGCCGAAAACAGCCCCGCGGACAGCGCCACCGCGAACACAAGCACAAGCCCGATCGCGGCGGACGCGTAATATTTCGTCAGCTTCTCATTCATCGCTTACTTTATCATTTCCTGATATCGCTTAAATTCCGCGTCATTGCACATGACGAAGTGTTCCGGCGAAACCTCCCTGAAGGACGGCTTATCGACCGTGTAGTCGTGCTCGGCGAGCGGGTTATACACGATACGGCGGCGGGTGCGCTCATAGAGCGGGTCCGGAAGCGGGATAGCCGACAGAAGCGAGCGTGTGTACGGATGGAGCGGATTCTTGAACAGCTCATCCGACGACGCGAGCTCGACCATCTTGCCGAAGTACATGACGCCGATGCGGTCGGAGAAATACTTGACGACCGACAGATCGTGCGCGATGAACAGTATCGTCAGACCGAAGCGGTGTCTCAGGTCGTTGAGAAGGTTGATGACCTGCGCCTGAATCGACACGTCGAGCGCGGAGACCGGTTCGTCCGCGATAATCATATCCGGGTTCATGATGATCGAGCGCGCGACGCCGATACGCTGGCGCTGACCGCCCGAAAACTCATGCGGGTAACGGCTCGCGTGCTCGCGGACAAGTCCGACAAGCTCGAGCATCTCATAGACCTTCTCGTCGATGACCTTCTGGTTGCGCTCCCCGCGGATGACAAGCCCCTCGGCGATAATCTCCCTGACGGTCATTCTCGGGTCAAGCGACGCTATCGGGTCCTGGAAGATCATCTGTATCTGCGTGACGAGCTTAGCGTTTTTAGCCTTGCGAAGCTCATTCTTGTACTCCGCGGTCAGCTCGGCGAGCTTCTCTCCGGTGGCGTTCGCGATAAGCGGCTTGTACTTCTCGTCCGCCTGCTTTTTCAGCTCGTCCGAGTATTCCTTGTCGCAGTTCTTCCTGTCGAACTCCGCGGACTTTATCTTCTCGCGGTTCTCGGCGATTATCCTCTCGCACTCTTCCTTGATTTTCCGGCGCTCCTCGTCGGTCTTCGCGGCTTCGGTCTTCTCCTTCAGATCCTTCTTCGCCTGAGCGATGCCGCTCTTGTAGCCCGCCGTGCCCGCGGCAATGCGTATGCCCTTGAAGTAAACGCTTCCGCCGGTGATATCGTAGAGCTTGATTATCGATCGTCCGGTGGTAGTCTTTCCGCAGCCCGACTCGCCGACAAGTCCGAAGACCTCGCCCTTCTTTATATCAAAGCTGACGTCGTCGACCGCCTTGTTCGAGCCGAAATACTGACAGAGATGCTCGACCCTCAGCAGCGGCTCGTTATTCTGGTTATTCGTCATCACTGTCACCTCTCTTTGCCATCATTCTCGCGATTCTGTCGGTTATAGCCTTCGGCGGCTCGACCTTCGGAGCGTCCGGATGCAGCAGCCATGTGGCGGCGCTGTGCGTGTCGCTGATTCTGAACATCGGCGGCTGTCTCTCGAAATCTATCTTCATCGCGTACTTGTTTCTCGCGGCGAACGCGTCTCCGACCGGCGGGTAGATCATGTTCGGCGGGGTTCCCGGGATAGCCTCGAGCTTCTCGTTGGTGTCGAGGTCAGGCATACTCGAGAGCAGCGCCCAGGTATACGGATGCGCGGCGTGATAGAACACGTCCTCGCTCGTGCCGTACTCGACGATCTTACCGGCGTACATGACGGCTATCCTGTCAGCCATGTTGGCGACGACGCCGAGGTCATGCGTTATGAATATGACCGACAGATGTCTCTCCTCCTTGAGCTTGTTTATAAGCTCGAGGATCTGCGCCTGAATCGTGACGTCGAGCGCTGTCGTAGGCTCGTCGCATATAAGAATATCCGGGTCGGCGGCGAGAGCTATGGCTATGACGATACGCTGTCTCATACCGCCCGAGAACTCGAACGGGTACTGGTTGTATCTCTTGCGCGGCTCAGCGATTCCGACCTCTTCCATCAGCTTTATAGCCTTCTGCTTCGCGACGCTCTTCGTGACCTTCCTGACGACGCCGGAAGCGTTCGCCTTCATGAAATCGATGAGCGCGACAGTCTCCTCGTCGTAGTTCCGCTTGTCCTTCGCCGCCTGAATTTCCTCCATGTGGGCGATGAGACGGTCGATCTGGTGCAGGATATTCTCCTTGACCATTTCGGTGTTGGTGATCGACGCGGCGGGAACCTTCCAGTCGGGCTCCTTGCCCTTCGCCTTCAGCGCGTCGTACTTCGCCTGCATCCTGTCGTGCTTCGCCTGCTCCGCCTTGTTGTGCGTGTGAGCGTGGAAGTAGACGTCAAGCTCGCTCTTAAGACCGGACGAGAAGGTGTAGGACAGGCTGTCCTTGACGATCGCGAGATGATCGATCGACGCCGCGACGGCGTCCGCCATCTCCTTGTGCGCCGCCACGCACTTCTCGTGGTCGAGCTTTTCCTCGGTGAACACCGCGCGCTTGTCGCGGAGAACACTTAAAGCCTTTTCGCGGTTCGCGTAAGCTCTCTCGGCGGAGTGCATTATGCCCTTCTTCGCGTCCTCGATGAACGCGAGCATGAATCCGTCGTCGAGCTCCTTTCTCATGAACCTGTTGAGCTCGTCTATCGGCATCTTCGGCAGAGCCGCGCCCCCGCCTGTGGTTTCCCCGTTCTCCTTCGCGGTTCCGAAGGTGAGGTAATAGCCCATCGCGAAGAAATTCGGCTGCTCCTTCGCGGTCGCGCGAGCGAGTATCTCGTGCAGCTCGCCGAGGAGGCTTATCGCGTTTCCGAAGTCATAACCGGGCTTTCCGGCGTCGGACGCGAGAGAGACGAGACTCTTCGTTATCTCTCCGAGCCTTCCCGCCTCGTCGTCGACGACGTATTCGCCGACCGACATATCCGCGAGCTTCGCCGCGTGTTTTATTCTGTAAGAAGCGTCCTTGACCGAGTTCTTGCCCATCTCGAAGGTGAGCTCCTCGATGAGGTCGACAGCCTCAAGCGCCGCGTCGCGCCGGTCGTTATAGACCGACTCATGCTTTATATGACAGATCTCGAACTTATTGAAGTCCTGACATTTTCTGGTAAGTTCCTCAGCCTTCGCCTGATCGTTCGCGGCTATAGCCTCGATCATCTCCTGATTCAGCAGCTTCAGGTAGCTGTTGAAGGTCGAACGGCTCTCCTTCTGGCGCGCCTTGCCCTTGAGGATCATCGCCTCGGTGAGCTGCTTTCCTATCTTGACGATAGGGTTCAGGCTCGACATCGGGTCCTGGAAGATCATCGCGATCTTGTCCCCGCGGATCTTGTGGAACTCGTCCTCAGAGATCTTTAACAGGTCGCGGCCGTCGTAAATTATTTCGCCGCCCTCGATTATGGCGTTTCCGGCGAGAATGCCGAGGATAGCCTTAGAGGTGACCGATTTGCCGGAGCCGGACTCGCCGACGATCGACAGGGTCTCGCCTTTCGCGAGGTCGAAGCTGATCCCGCGGACCGCCTGCACCTTGCCGTTTGTAGTGCGGAAGGATATTGTCAAGTCGCGTACACTAAGTTTGTTTTCCATATCAGCCCTCCGCTCCTCTCATAGACGGGTTGAACGCGTCGCGCAGTCCGTTTCCGAACAGGTTGAACGAAATCATAAGAAGTGAGAAATACAGCGCCGGGAAGAACATCGCGTGCGGAGACGTCGTCATGGAGGTCTGTCCCTGCGACAGAAGCGTGCCTATACTGGTTCCGGCGAAGTCCGAGATATTGATGATGCCGAGGTAAGTCAGCGTGGTCTCGGAGCGTATGACGCTCGGGATGACGAGCGCGCAGCTTGTGACTATCGTTCCGAGAGAGTTCGGGAACACGTGCTTGAACATAAGCCGCATATCCGAGGCTCCCAGAGTGCGCGCCGCCAGAACGAACTCCTGACCCTTGAAGCGGTAGAACTGCTTTCTCGTCAGAGCCGCCATGCCTATCCATCCGGTCAGCACGAAAGCGAACAGGAAGGACGGGACAATACCGACCTTTGGCGCCAGATGCAGCTGGAACAATGTCGCCACGACGATGAACGGGACATTCGAGAGTATATCGCTGACACGGTCGAGCACAAGGTCAATAGCGCCGCCGTAGTAGCCCTGTATCGCGCCGTAAAACGCGCCGATAGTCAGGTTGATGGCAGACACGATCACCGCGAAGACAAGCGAGAACCGCGCGCCGACTCCGATGGCGCAGAATATATCCTGACCCATCGAGTTTGTGCCGAAGATATAGGTCGGCTCCTTGCCGTTGACGAAGCGGTAATAATTGTAGTAGCAGACGCGCGCCTGTACCGAGCCGGACTTTCTTATCGAATAGATATAGCTTCCGTCGTCGCCCGGGATGCGCAGGCTGTTGTAGGGCGCGCCCTCGATCGCGGAATTCTTCGAGTAGACGGGCGTGTAGTTGCCGTCCTTATCGAGCTTCGGGGTGCCCTTCGAGTCGGAGACCTCGTACCAGATGTTCGGGTTGTCGGTGATTCCCTCGATGTCCTTCGTTTCGACATACGGATAGATGACCTGTATGCCGGTCTCGTTCTGGAACTGCTGGATAGCCTCGAACTCCTCGTATGAGAGGACGCGGTAGACGACGCCGGTCTCGTAGTACTTGTTTGTCTTCAGCTTATAGCTGTAGGAAGGCACTTCCTTGCCGCGGCGTACGACCATCGTCTCGTGAGTTGAGACGATCTTCAGGACCGGGTCCATGCCGGTCTCGATGCCGATTGCCTTCCACGCGGCGTACTGCGCCTCGTTCTGGCTCGCGTGGGTGGTAGAGCCGTCGAGGATGCCGATGTTCATATCGGCGATCCATCTGACGAACGGAGGGTAGTTCGTGTATCTCTTTTCCTTATCGGTGACCTTATACGGAGAAATCAGCGGGGAGACTATCGCGAAAAGAATCTGTAGCCCGATGATTATCGCCGCGACGACCGACGACTTGTTCTTGCTGAAACGCAGGAAAGCGTCGGCGAAATAGCCGCGGGACTTCGTCTCGAGCTTTTCGTCGTGGATCTCCTCGCCGTGTCTCGCGAACTCGAACTCGGACGCCGGGATGTGCTCGTATTTAACGTTTGTATCGCTCATTTTACATATCCTCCCGGTGGTTTATTTCTTCGAGCCCATACGGATGCGCGGGTCGATGAAGCCGTAGCTTATGTCGACGACGATGCTCGCCACGAGACCGATCGCCGTGTAGAAAACGGTCAGCATCATGAACATCGGGTAGTCGCGTCCGTTGATCGAGTTGATATAGAGGTTGCCGACGCCAGGCACTCCGAACAGGTTCTCGATGATCAGCGAACCGCCGAGGATTCCGATGAACTCACCGAATATCGACGGAAGGATGACGACCATGCAGTTCTTGAGCGCGTGGCGGATGGTAGCCTGCGCACGGGTCAGACCCTTTGTGCGCGCGAGGAGCATGAACTCGCTCGTCAGCACCTCGGTGAGCTCCGCGCGGGTGGTTCTCGTGAACCCGGCGATGACCGGCATAGCGAGCGACAGAATTACCGGAATCATACTGACGAACATAGACCACGAGAAATAGTCAGTACCCGACTTCATGAGGAACGGGAAAAGACTCAGCTTATATGACAGAAAATACTGAATAAGGAACGCGTATACGAAGGACGGCACCGAAATGCACACCATTGTCAGTGTGGAAATCGTGTGGTCGATCCACGTATTCTTCTTGAGCGCCGCCCAGATACCGAAAGCTATGCCTATCGGGATACTGAAAAGTATAGAATAAAGGTTGACGATCATGGTCGCCGGGAGCTTAGAGGAGAAAATATCGGCGACGTTCTGTCCGATATATAGCTTATCGCTGACGCCCCAGTCCCACTTCGTCAGAACATTCCTTAAGAATATCCCGAACTGGACAAGATACGGTTTGTTGTAGCCCTGCGCCTCTCGTCTCGCCTCGATGATCTGCGTATGCGGATCGTTCGGCGGGAGCTCGACCGGCGGGAGCATTCTGACGAGCACAAAGCAGATGCCGGTGATGATAAGAAGCGTCAGCAGCATCAGCAGTACTCTCTGGGCGGTGTATTTGAGCATTTTCCAGACCTCTTTCGTACATTGTTGTTTTAGGAATTTCCGGTCGGAAATTCCATTTTGTTTTGTGGTCAGCCGCACGGAAATATTCGCGCGCCCTCACAAAAAAACAAATTTCATGGCGACGCGAAGCGACACCTTGGCGACGCGAAGTGACGCCTTGGCGGCGTGGAGCGACGCCTTGCGCCTTTGACAGCGCTCTTTCGCGGGCATTCACCCGTGAAAAATCTCAAAAATCCTGTGAAATCATCGGAATAGCCGGATTTAATAAATTAGCAGAATAAATTTCTCCATATACAGCAAAATATTGCAAAGCTCTCGCCCGGCAATATCTGTAAAATAAAGGCAAACCGCGGCGGCGTTCTGCCGCCGCGGAGCTTGCCTGTTTATTCGCCTTTAGGATTTCGCCGTGATGTCATGAAATACCAACCTGTAAGATTAATACTTCAGCTCGCCGCCCTGGCTCGTTACATACTCGGTCCATGCTGCGTCGTCATAGTTGTACTTCATGTACTGGATGCCGCCGCGGCTGAGAATCGGGTTGTACTCTTCGACGACGTAGAATACCTGCTGAGACAGCAGAGCCATCGAAGCGTTCTGGAGCATCGGGATATAGTCGTAGGTCTCAAGGATAGCGCCCTCGATAGCCGCCAGAATGGTAAGTCTGGTCTGAACCTCAGCGATACCGTCGCCGAAGTTGTACTCCTTGTCGCCGACAGTGACAGTCGCGCCGTTAAGAGCCTGCGACCACTGAGCGAGGTTCATCTTGACAGTCTGAACGGCAGCCGGCTCGCCGATCTTCGCGATGTCGATGCTGAGCTCAAGAGACTTCGAAGTAGCGTCAAACCACTTAGCGTCATACTGGTAGGACGGATTGGTGTACTGCTCGGTGAGCGAGAACGGGTTCAGAGCGGATCCGGACCAGCCCGCGAGAGAGACGTCAGCCATACCGTTCTTGAGCTTGTTGGACCAGTCGTTGCCGTAAGGAGCGGACTTGACGAACTGGATCTTGCCGTCGAAAGGAGTGTCCTTCGTGGCTTCGTTCATCTTCTCGTTGAGGTAATCTATGGTCTTGGTCATGAAGTCGTTGTCCGCTGACATCGCGTACTCGATCTGAACAGTCTGGTCGGACTTGCCGTCGCCGTCGGCGTCGGTGATATAACCAGCCGCGATAGCCTCGTCAAACGCCTTCTTGTAGAGCTCCTTTGCCGCTACAGGGTCGTAACCGGTGATGGAGTCAACAGCCTCGTCAAGGCTCGAGAACTTGGAAGTGTCGATAGAATAGAAGTCGCAGAGAACCTGCTTTGCCTGGTCGGTGTCACGATATCTGGAACCGGTATCCGGGTCGTAGATATAGGAGTTACCGATAAGACCGTAACCGCCCGAACGAGCCGGGGAGACAGTGGAAGCGAAGAGCTCCTTGTCATAGGAGACAGCGACCGCCTTTCTGAAGGTAGTCAGGGTCATCGTCTGGAGATCATACTTCGAGGTGTCGTAGCTGTCGTTAGCCTCGCGGCTGTTGATAGCGTCGAGATAGCCGTTGAAGATGAAGAAGAAGATGGTCTCGGAAGGAGTCACATAAGTGTAATCAGAGTTTCTGTAGGTAGCGAAGTCCTCGCTCTGGAGGCCGTAGGTCATAAGCTCGCCCTTGAGGAACATCAGCTTATTGGTAGCGGCCTCGGCGACAACCTGAGTGTCAATCGCCGTGGTCTGGTACATCGGGTAAATGAGTCCGTCTTCCGGATCCTGGTAAACGTGCTTGCCGTCGGTGTAGCCGTACCACTTCTCGTTGCGCTCGAAACGCATCGACTTGTCAGCCTGGTAGGAGACGAGCTTGTACGGACCGTAGGAAGAAGTGGTCTCAACACTGGTGTTATAGGAAGAGAACCACGCGTCGCCGTCCTTCTTGAGGTTAGCCTCGTAGAGATCCTGCTTTACAATCCAGTTGCTGGAAAGGCTGTAGTAAAGGTTGAAGCCCGCGAGCGACTTGCCGAACACGAGAGTGATCTGATAATCGCCGGTCTTCATGATGCCGACATTCGCGAAGTCAGCCACCGGATAGGTGTACTCATAGAAAGCGTAGAGATCGAGATTCTCGACCGGCTCGTTGCCCCAGGTATCGCTTCCGACAAACTCATAGAGAGCCGCCTTGGACTCGTCGGTAACCGGAACATAGCCGTTCTCGTCGCCCATAGCCGCGAGCTTATCCCAGACTCCCTCCGGGAAATACTCAGCGTAGGTCGAGAGAGAATCGCTCATGTACGGAATGGAATCATTGAGAGAGAAATAGAGCTTTCCGCCGTCAGCGTTGACATAAACGCCGTCGTCGCCCTTCTTCGCGTCAGCGAGAACGGTCGTCGGTGTAGCGCCGTCAGGAGCGTTGGACTTCTTGATGGTGCGTCCGCTGTTGGCGTAGTTCTCAGCGCCCGCGATGCAGATGTCGCCCGCGTAGTAATCGGTAGCGCGGTAGTTCAGAAGCTCAGGGTTCAGCAGCTGCTTCATCGAGTACACGTAAGTGTCCGCGTTGATCGGAGTGCCGTCATCCCAGCAAGCGTTCTGGTTGAGGTCGATGGTGTAAGCGTAGCCCTTGGTAGCGGACTCAGGAATGCCGAACTCAGGGTTGCTTGCCTTGATCTTCTCGGTGACGTCAACCGGGTCGGAAGCCGCCATCTCAGGAACGATCACATATCCTGCGTAGTCTTCCTTGCCCTCAACAGGATGCAGAGCGTCGTTGAAGTAGAAGCCATAAAGACCGACGCGCAGGAAATCTGCCGGGTAGGCGTCATCGTTGGTCTGGTAGGTGTGAGGATTCCAGTTGGTCGCCATAGTGGAGACCGAGTCCTTGTAGGTATACGTCTTCGACTTGTCGAACTCGACGACGTTCAGCTTTTCGCCGGAGTCGTCAGCCGCCGACGTATCGCCGGAGCCGTCCGTCGTTTCAGTGCCGTCGCCGTTGCCCGGGTTCTCGGAACTCGTGCAGGAGACAGCAGCCGGAACGATCATTGCCATTACAAGAAGCAAAGCAATGACTTTTTTCATTTTTCTTACCTCCAAATAAAATATACCATATGTCCCGTCGGGAAATACAGTTTACTTTTTTAATATCGCCCGGTCGTGAGCATACGCCCTCCATCCCGTCATGCGATATAAATTATTATACCACTCCCGACGCGTTTTGTAAATAGCTTTTCGCGCATTTCTTATTTTTTGTTAAAATCACGTCAAGACACCTTTCCTGACAGAAAGTCTCTTATTCATGTTGCGCAATGCGATTTTTGTGGAATTATAATATATCAGAGAACTAAAGCGCAATCACGTTAATAAAATTGGATAAAACAGTGCCGTCAAGAACTATTATGCCGCGCGGGTTGTCTATTATGTATGATATGACGCGGCGCATACTTTTTCGCCGTCCGGAACGAAGCCGGGAAGCAATAATCGCGCGATTCCGGAATATTTACGCCACATCGGATATTCCCCGAAATTATTGTCGTGATTCTTTCATTTCGCCGTCCGATTCGCGCTAAAACGGAAAAAGCGTGACTGTCCGTCATTATGACAGAGCCGACATATGGTCCTCCGTCCCGCCGGGTATTCCGCAGAATAACGGCGGAATCGCTCAACCGCCGGTTGATTTTTTTGTCAGTGCAGGATTCTGTCTGGAATACTGTCAAGCCGTCTTTTTTTCAGGATGAAATCGCTCGGCGACATCCCGCACTCGCGGCGGAAGAACGCCGAAAACTGGCATACGTCGCGGAACCCGGTGAGCCTCGCCGCCTCGCCGACACCGTACTCAGCCCTCAGAAGCTCCTTGGCGCGGGTAAGCCGCAGGTCGGATATGTATTGTCTCGGAGATTTACCGTAAGCGGCGGTGAAATCCCGGCAGAGGTATCTCTCGCTGATTCCCGCCGACGACGCGAGATCCCGGACGCGGAGATCCGGCGAGTGGTAGTTCTCGTGTATCTCCGAAATCACCCGCGCGAGGCGATCCCTGCGCCGGTACGGAACGCTCCCCCTGTCGCGGCGGCGGCAGATCTCGGCGAAGATACGATAGGTGATTGACATACAGTCGGCGCGGTAGTATTCGTCCTCCCGGTGACGGTTCCAGAGCTTCGCCGCCTCAGAGAAGAGCGGGAAGAGATCCTCGCAGTTCCTGATGACCATCCAGTTCTCGTCGGTATGTCCGAAAAAGTCGATAACGTAGCACTTCAGGTAATTGTCCGGAAGCTCGATGCGGTATTTCTCGTCCTGACGGAAGAAGACGATCTCGCCGCCCGCGATGTCGATGGTCTTTCCGTCGATGAACATACGCTCGCGTTTTCCGACGTGATAGATGATTCCGAAGAAATCCCTTGACAGCTTGTCAAGCGGGTATCCCGTCCCGAAGTTCTCATAGATATCGATATGAACGATATCCTCGATAACGAATTCCGACATGAATACCACCCCCGAAACCATTATACACCATCCGGGAATGATTGTCAAGGGAAACACTGATTCAGTGTATCCTGGGAAAATTTCTATGTTCCGAAAAACACAATTTATTCCGATTTCTTCATTGACATACCGTCCGGCGGATGCTATACTTACAATGAACGATCGGCCGATCGAGTGATTCCGGAATACACAAATAACGAAAGGATAATCCACAAATGAAAAAACTGACAGCGTCCCTTCTTCTTATTTCCCTTCTCGCGTCCCTCGCCTCCTGCGGTTCACAGCACAGCGGCACAAACGACACGACCTCGTCCGGCGACTCCACAGACACGACAGCCGAGGAAACCACGTCCAAGTTCGTAAAGGACGATCTCCCGTCCGACCTCGACCTCGGCGGGAAGACTGTCGGAATTATGATCGGAGACTATTTCAACGCGTTCCTCGCCGACCTCTACAGCCCGGAGGAGACCGGAAACAGACTCTCCGACGCGGTCTACAGAACCTCGAAAAAAGTGCAGGAGCGGCTGAACGTCGTGCTCGACTACAATTATCAGACCTACGCGTGGTCGGAGATGGCAGGGTTTCAGTCAAAGATAATCTCCGGGATACTCGCCGGCGACGCCGGGTTCGACATCCTCTTCGACGTCATGAACTACACGGCGCAGATGCAGGAGGGCGACTATTTCATGAACCTCTCGGAGATAAACAATATCTCGCTCGAAAAGCCGTGGTACAACCAGACGATACTCGAGAATATGCCGGACGACTACATCTATTTCCTCTCCGGTCAGTTCTCGCTGGCGAACGTCAAGAGCGCCTTCGCGATGTACTATAACGCCGATCTTTATTCCTCGCTCGGTCTGACCGAAGACCTGTACGCGCTCGTTGACGACGGGAAATGGACGATAGATAAGCTCGACGAGCTGACAAAGAACACCTACTCCGACCTGAACGGCGACACGAAAGCCGACGCGTCCGACCGCTACGGCGTGACCTTCGGTGACATGAACAAGTACCTCGGCTTCATCAAGGCGTTCGACATTGATATGTTCAGGAAGACCTCGTCCGGATACGAGTTCACGTATGACAGCGAGCGCGCCTCTGACGTCGTCTCGAGACTTTGTCAGTTCATAAACGACAACGAGAACACACAGGTCGCGTTCGTCAACGACGACACGCATCCCGAATATCAGATATCGACCGGCGGAGGAAACTACGCGTCGAAGATATTCACGGAGGGACGCTCTCTGTTCAGCTTCGGGCTGATCGCCGACGCGGCGACGATCATACCCGCCATCGATTTCTCGTACGGTCTGCTGCCCTATCCGAAGTGGGATGAGACGCAGGAGAACTACGCGACGATGCTCCAGCGCACCTGCAACGCGCTGATCCCCGTGACGACCGCGGACGCCGAAGCCGCCGGAGCGGTGCTCGAGGCGCTCTCGAGCGAATCCTACCGCACCCTCGTTCCGGAGTACTGCGAAGTGTCGCTCAAAGTCCGCTATTCACAGGACGACAACGTCGCGCGGATGTTCGACCTGATAATAAACTCGATAGTCTACGATCCGGGCGAGATATTCACGAGCCAGCTCGGCACGCCGTCCGCCGATTTCCGCGGCGCCATCCTCGACAACAACCCGAACTGGGCGTCCACCATCGCAAAGAAGAAGGATGCCTTCATCGAAAAGATGAACAAGATAACAGAAGAATAAACTTCCCGCTTGACCTCCGCCCTCCGATGTGCTATAATAAAGCAGAAAAGGAGGGCGGGCAAATGAACCACAACCAATCCGCGGGCAACCGGAAATGACCGACGAGAGACTGATCTATGAGGTTCTGTCGGTCGTTGAGGAAATCCCCGAGGGAAAATGCGCCACATACGGGCAGATCGCGAAGCTCATCGGCAGGGACAAAAATTCGCGCCTTGTCGGAAAAATTCTGTCCGAAGCCGACCGCTACGGCGACTACCCGTGCCACCGCGTCGTAAACGCGTCCGGCAGGCTTGTCCCGTTCTGGCGCGCTCAGGCGGAGCTTCTCAGACGTGAAGACGTCCCGATGAAGGACGAGACGCACGTCGACCTCAGAAAATGCCGATGGGAGCCATGAATCCCATCAAAAAAGGACTTGATACTATGCTCGGACAACTCAAAAAAGACCTTCCGTACCTTGAGAACAAATATCACAGGACAGACAGACCCTTCGACGCCTTCAGCCGCATGGCTTATCACGGCTGGGAATGCCCGGAGGACAGCGGTCTTGACGACGCCGGAATGCGTGACGCGCTCGAAAAATATGTCGACGCGCTCCCGGACACCGACCACGCGGTGATCAAAGCGAAGGCGTTCGCCTTTGTGCTCGACAATATGCGTATCGGGATAAACGAACACGTC